>JBKPSU010000021.1:0-159287 GCA_046735135.1 Actinomycetota bacterium | reverse complement strand
GCCCTACCTACAACACCGTCGTGCGCACGGTGACCAGTGTTTTGCCGCCGGCGTCACAGCCAAACAACCACAACGTCGAAGGTTAGAACGGCGATCCCATCAACGAGATCGACTCGGTCAACTACGACGGGGACATCGTTGTGGTTGATACCGATCCGACCAGCCCGACGTATAACCAGGTGCTGGATCTCGACGGATCCACACCTGAAGTGAACACGATTCAATTCGATAACGGGCAGTCTCCGGGATCAATCACTTCTATCGGAAACCGCTTGTAGGTCAGCACGTATGACTACGAGGCGTTCCAGAGGGAATACGCCGCATACACCGGACAGGTTCCGGCGTCTGCGGTGCAGGTGATCGACATCGATCCAGCCAGCCCCACCTACAACCAGGTCATTGACGTCAATCCCGATACGCCCGAAATTGACGGGTTAGCCGTCGGCCAGCTTCCGTTCAACGTGGCAGTGAGTCCCGACGGCAGCGTTGCCTACGCCGTGAACATCATCGACGGGACAGTGTCAGTGATCGACACGGCGACAAACAAACAGATCGGCGATCCATTCGTTTACGACTCGACTCCGCAAAGTTTCGAACACGTCCCGGTCTACGCCAACATTCTCGCGATCAGTCCGGACGGGAAGCACATCTACATCACCAAGTACCAGGACGGCACGGCCGCCGCTATTTCAGTGGTGTAGGCCGGTCCTACCGCCGGAAGCGGCTCAGGAGGCCGGGGCGTCGGCGCGGGGCGGCCGGTTCGGCGGTCGTCCTTGGGACAGTCGTCCTTCCGGTGGTCGTCCTTGTGCCGACCATCCCGCGCCGTCGGGCGTCCACGGCGGCGACACCGGCACCCGACGTCGCGATCAACAGGAAGGCGAAGCAGAACATGATCGCCAGCTCGCCGCCGTTCGCGATGGGCCAGAAGCTCGCCGTCGCGCCGCCCTTCAGCGGCGGCCAGTGCTGATAGAAGTACGCGAACGCCATCTCACCGGACGCGATGAACGCCGCGATCCGAGTGAAGAACCCGATGGTGATCAGGATGCCGAGGACGAACTCGATCAGTCCGGCCCACCACAGCGGAAAGCTCCCGCTCGGCGCCTGCGGGCCTACCGGCCAGCCGAACAGCTTCTGCGAGCCGTGAATCAAATACAGGAGACCAAAGATGATGCGGAAAGCGCTCAAGACAGGGGAGTGATAACCCGCCAAGCGGGCGTCCAGGTTGGTCATGTGCTGACCCTACGCTCTGAGCACCAGGATTTTCACAGCGAGAAGCCGGATGGCGTAAGCGCCACCCGGCTTCTCGAAGGTTCGACTTAAACGTCGTAGTACAACGCGATCTCGTAGGGGTGAGGACGGATCTGCACCGGCAGAATCTCGTTCTCACGCTTGTAGGAGATCCACGTCTCGATCAGGTCCTCGGTGAAAACCCCGCCCTCAGTGAGGTATTCGTGGTCCTCCTCGAGCCTGTCGATGACCGCGGAAAGCGAGGTGGGCGCCTGCGGAATGCTGGCGGCCTCGTCCGGGGGGAGCTCGTAAAGGTCCTTGTCGACCGGGGACTGCGGCTCCATCTTCTTCTTGATGCCGTCCAGGCCGGCCATCATCATCGCCGAGAACGCCAGGTACGGGTTGCCCGACGAGTCGGGGCAGCGGAACTCGAGGCGCTTGGCCTTCGGGTTGTTGCCCGTGATCGGGATGCGGACACACGCCGAACGGTTGCGCTGGCTGTACACCAGGTTGATCGGCGCCTCGTAGCCCGGCACCAAGCGCTTGTAGGAGTTCACCGTCGGGTTGGTGAACGCCAGCAGCGACGGCGCGTGGTGCAGGATGCCGCCGATGTAGTGGCGCGCGGTGTCCGACAGGCCGGCGTAGCCCGACTCGTCGTGGAACAGCGGGCTGCCGTCCTTCCACAGCGACTGGTGGCAGTGCATGCCGTTGCCGTTGTCACCGAACAGCGGCTTGGGCATGAAGGTCACGGTCTTGCCGGCCTGCCACGCGGTGTTCTTGATGATGTACTTGAACAACAGCAGGTCGTCGGCCGCGTGCAGCAGCGTGTTGAACTTGAAGTTGATCTCGGCCTGGCCCGCGGTTCCCACCTCGTGGTGACCGCGCTCCAGCGTGAAGCCCGCGTTCTGCAGGTTGGTGCACATCTTGTCGCGCAGGTCGACGAAGTGGTCGTATGGCGCGACGGGGAAGTAGCCACCCTTGGGCCGCACCTTGTAGCCACGGTTGGCGCTGCCGTCGGACTCGACCGGCTCACCGGTGTTCCACCAACCCGCCTCGGAGTCGATCTCGTAGAACGTGCCGTTCATCTGCGAGTCGAAGCTCACCGAGTCGAAGATGTAGAACTCGGCTTCGGAGCCGAAGTAAGCGGTGTCGGCGATGCCGGTGCTGGCCAGGTAGTTCTCCGCCTTGCGGGCCACGTTGCGCGGGTCGCGCGAGTACGCCTCACGGGTGAACGGGTCGTGCACGAAGAAGTTGAGGTTGAGCGTCTTGGCCTCGCGGAACGGGTCGATACGCGCCGTTACCGGATCGGGCAGCAGCATCATGTCGGACTCGTGGATTGACTGGAAGCCGCGCACCGACGAGCCATCGAACGCCAATCCGTCCTCGAACACGCTCTCGTCGAACGCCGACGCAGGGATCGAGAAATGCTGGACGACACCGGGCAGGTCGCAGAACCGGATGTCGACATATGCGACGTCCTCGTCCTTGATCTGCTTCATGACGTCGTCGGCGGTCTTTTCTGCCACTGAGAACTCTCCTTATTTCCTATTAACCCGCGGGATGACGCTATGGACCCGATGTTGCACGGCAGTCAACCGTATGTTGCGCCGAAGTTACGCAATTACGCCAGACCTATGCTGGGGCCATGGCTGGCAGCTTCGGTTCCTGGTTGTCCGGTCCGCCACCCGTCGAGCCGGGAGCCGCGGACCAGAGACCTAATGATTATCCAGGTCAGCGCCTGGGTCTACCCCAAAGCGGACCCAAATCTCTGGCGCGCATGGGCAGGCGCATTGCCGCGCTGTTCGTCGACTGGCTGATCGCCTACGGATTAGCTGCCCTTGCCATGGCTGTCGGCCTGGTCAGCGCGCCGATGCTGTCCACTGCAGTCTTGGTCATCTGGTTCGTGATCGGCGCTGTCGCGGTCAGGCTCTTCGGGTTCACCCCCGGCCAGTTCGCGTTGGGCCTGGTCGTCGTCCCCGTCGACAACAGGCTTCACGTCGGGTTCGGTCGTGCCGTGGTGCGGGGGATTCTCATCGCGCTGGTCATTCCGGCGCTGATCACCGACACCGACCTGCGCGGGCTGCAGGACCGGCTGACCTTCACCGCTGTCGTGCGGCGCTGACTTAGCGCCTGCGCACCGTCCGCTGCATGCCGCGCATCTTCGCGGCGTTGGGCATCGGACCCTTCGGCATAGCCGCCGGGCCTGCCTTGGCGCCCAGCGCGCCCAACCGCGACTCCAGCGCATCCATCTGCTTGATAGAGATGTTCTGGGGCAGCTTCGTCAGGTGGCGTTCCAGCTTGGACAGCGGAACCTCGCCCTCGCCGTTGCCGATCACTACGTCGTAGATGGGAACATCGCCGACGAGCCGCGCGGTGCGCTTCTTCTCCTGCGCCAGTAACGGTTTCACCCGGGCCGCGGAGCCTTCACCCACGAAGATGACGCCCGGCCTGCCGACCACCCGGTGCACCGCATCGAGATGCCCCGTGGCCGCGACACCAGGTGTAACGCGCCACTTGCCGCGCAGATTCTCCAACGCCCACGCCGCCGCACCCGCCTGGCCCTCGGCCTTGCGATAAACGGACTTCTGCGCGCGGCGGCCGAAGATGATGAATGCCACCAGGGCGCCGAGGACCACGCCCAGCGGGATCAGCGTCACCATCGTGAAGCCGCCGGCGAACACCCCTGCGACCACGGAGGCCGCCACGATCAGCACGAACGCGCCGATCATGTACGGCAGCAGACGTTTGTCCTCCTTGCGCTGGATCTGGAACGCCTGCCACAGCTGACTGCGGCGCTGCTTGGATTGCGCCTTGCGGGTCGCCTTGGCCTCGGCTTTGGCGGCCTTGAGTTCGGCCTTGTTGCGGGTCTTCGCCATCAGTCCAGGATACGGGTGGGGTTCAAGCCCTCGAGGCGGCTGCCTGCGCATAGAGACGGCCCGCCCGATACGACGATCGCACCAGCGGCCCGGCGAGCACCCCCGCAAAGCCGAGCTGCTCGGCGAACTCCGCGTGCTCGACGAACTCCTCGGGGCGGACCCAGCGCTCCACGGGGTGGTGCCGCAACGACGGGCGAAGGTACTGGGTGATCGTGACGATGTCGCAGCCTGCGTCGAGCAGATCCGTCAACGCCGTGCGCACCTCGTCCGTGGTCTCGCCCATGCCGAGGATCAGGTTGCTCTTGGTGACCAGCCCGTAGTCGCGGGCCGCGGTCAGCACCGCGAGGCTGCGGTCGTAACGGAAAGCCGGCCGGATCCGCTTGAAGATGCGTGGCACCGTTTCGACGTTGTGCGCCAACACTTCCGGCCGCGATTCGAAGACCTGCTCGAGCAGCGCGGGCGCCCCGTTGAAGTCGGGGATAAGCAGCTCGACGCCGGTGTCGGGGTTGAGCTTCTTGATGTAGCGAACCGTCTCGGCGTACAGCCATGCGCCGCCGTCTGGCAGGTCGTCGCGCGCGACGCCGGTCACCGTCGCGTACCGCAATCCCATCGTCGCGACGCTCTCGGCGACCCTGCGCGGCTCGTCGCGGTCGAGGTCCGCCGGCTTGCCCGTGTCGATCTGGCAGAAGTCGCAGCGACGAGTGCACTGCTCGCCGCCGATGAGGAACGTCGCCTCGCGGTCCTCCCAGCACTCGTAGATGTTGGGGCAGCCCGCTTCCTCGCACACAGTGTGCAGCCCTTCGCGCCGGACCAGGCTCTTCAGCTGCGTGTACTCCGGACCTGTGCGCAGTCGGGTCTTGATCCACGGCGGCTTCCGCTCGATCGGAGTCTGCGCATTGCGGACCTCCAATCGCAGCAGCTTGCGGCCCTCTGGAACGACTGTCACGACGTCAACGCTACCTGCAGCCGGCCCTCCAAGGCGTCACACACGGCGGCGGTCACACGGTCCATCACGTCCTCGACACCGACCCGGTGGCCGAGTTCGGCTGTCAGCGAAGTGACCCCAGCGTCGGCGATGCCGCACGGCACGATCGCCGAGAACGCGTTGAGGTCGCAGTCGCAGTTGAGCGCGAACCCGTGCAGTGTCGTCGCGCGCGACACCCGGACTCCGATCGCGCCGACCTTCCGTGCGGGCCCCTTGTCGTCCGCGGGCACCCACACACCTGACCGCCCTTCCACCCGCCCGGTTTCCAGGCCCAGGTCGGCGCACACGTAAATCAACGACTCTTCAAGGCGCCGAACGTAATTCACCACATCGAGCGGTTCTGCCAGGCCGATGATCGGATAGCCGACCAGCTGACCAGGGCCGTGCCAGGTGATCTTTCCACCACGGTCCGTATCGACGACGGCCGTGCCGTCCACCGGGCGTTCCTCGGGCAGCGTGCGCTTGCCCGCCGTGTACACCGAGGGGTGTTCGAGCAACAACAGGGTGTCCGGACCACCGTCGACCCGTGCGTCGGCCAACTGGCGCTGCAACGCCCAGGCCGTCTCGTAGTCCACGGTGCCCAGCCGTCGTATGTCGATCGGTGGGGTGGCCGACCGGATTGAGCTCACGATTCGACGTTACTCGTGGCCCAGGCCAGCGCCTCGCCAACGGTGCTGTGGTGGAACTCGAAACCCGTCCGCTCCAGCGCGGCGGGGATCGCCCGCTGCCCGCCGAGCAATCCCTCCTCGGCGAACTCACCGAGAAGTGTGCGCAGCGCGAAACCAGGAACCCTCAGCAGCGTCGGCCGGTTGGCCGACCTACCCATCGCGGCCGTGAACTCGGAATTCGTCACCGGCGCAGGCCCAGTGAAGTTCACCGGGCCCGTCAACTCGTCGTGGAGTATCGCGAACAGCAGCGCGCGGACTTCGTCTTCGAGGCTGATCCACGGCATGTACTGGCGGCCATTGCCCAGCCGCGCGCCCAGCCCCAGCGAGAACAGCGGCCGCAGCCGGCTCAGCATCCCACCGCGCGGCGACAACACCAGTCCGGTGCGCGCCAGCACCACGCGGACGCCCTCATGTCGGGCGGGCGCCGTCGCGGCCTCCCAGTCCTGACAGAGCTGGGCGAGAAACCCGCGGCCGGGCGGGGCCGTCTCGTCGACCACCCTGCTGTTGGTGTCGCCGTAATAGCCGACCGCGCTGGCGTTGATCAGCACGGGGACACCAGCGTCGACGACCGCGGCGGACAGCACCTCGGTCGGCTCGATCCTGCTGTCGCGCAGGCTCTGCTTGAACGCGCCCGACCAACGACCGCCTCCGACGTTGACGCCGCACATGTTGACCGCAGCATCTACGCCGTGCAGTGCCGTCGCATCGAATTCGCCGGTTTCCGGATTCCAGAACAGCTCATCGGAATTCGACGGCGCGCGACGGACAATGCGCAGCACGCGGTGGTCGGCTGCCCGCAGCGCGTAGACCAGCGCCGAGCCGATCAGCCCCGAGGACCCCGCAATCGCAACGGTGGCCACTGGTGTCTACAGCCCCAGATCTGCCTCGAATGCCCCCTCTTCGAGGCGCCGTTTGATCGTGGTCACGAATCGGCCGGCGTCCGCGCCGTCGATGAGCCGGTGGTCATACGTGAGCGGTAGGTAGCAGATCGACCGAACGCCGATCGACTCGTTGCCCGTCCCGTCGACCACCACGCGCGGGCGCTTGACGATCGCGCCGGTGCCTAGCATCGCCGCCTGCGGCGGGACCAGGATCGGCGTGTCGAACAGGGCGCCCTGGCTGCCGATGTTGGTGATGGTGAACGTCCCGCCGGACAGTTCATCCGGCTTGAGGTTGCCTGAGCGCGCCCGCGCCGCGATATCGGAGATCGCCCGCGCCAGTCCGGCCAGTGACAGGTCGCCTGCGTTGTGGATCACCGGGGACAACAGACCCTGCTCGGTGTCCACCGCGAAGCCAAGGTGCTCGGCGTCGTAATAGGTGATCTCCTTGGTGTCCTCGTTGTAGCTGGCGTTGACGTTCGGGTGTGCCTTCAGCGCGTCGATGACCGCGCGTGCGATGAACGGCAGATACGTCAGGTTGACGCCTTCCCGCTCGGCGAACTCATTCTTGGCCTTCGCCCGCAGTGCCACGATCTTGGTCATGTCGACCTCGTGGGTCTGCGTCAATTGTGCTGTGGCCTGGAGGGATTCGCGCGTCTTCTTCGCGGTGATCTGCCGGATGCGGTTGGCCTTCTGCGTGGTGCCGCGCAAATGCGCGAGCGCCGCCGCCGGCTCCGCCTTCGCTGCGGCGGCAGGCGGCGTCGCAGCGGCCGGAGCTTCTTCGGCAGGCGCCTTCTTGGCCTCTGCTGCAGCCAGCACGTCCTGCTTGCGGATGCGGCCGCCGACGCCGCTGCCCTTCACCGAGGCCAGGTCGATGTTGTTCTCGCTGGCCAGTTTTCGCACCAGCGGCGTCACGTAGGGAGCGCCGTCGCCCGACGGTTCCGGCTCGGCCTTCGGCTCCGCCTTGGCCTCGGATTTCGGTTCGGGCTTCGGCTCCGGCTTGGGTTCCGGCTTCGGCTCTTCCTTCGGCTCGGGCTTCGCCTCTTCCTTGGGCTCCTCTTTCGGCTCTTCCTTCGGTTCCGGCTTGGGCTCAGGCTTTTCGGCGGGCGCGGCGTCGGCATCGCCGATCTTGGCCAGCTCACCACCGACGGCCACGGTGTCGTCCTCCTCGGCGGTGATGCTCAACAGAGTTCCCGCCACCGGCGAGGGGATCTCGGTGTCGACCTTGTCGGTGGATACCTCGACAAGCGGGTCGTCCACCTCGACACTGTCGCCGACCTTCTTCAGCCAGCGAGTGACCGTGCCTTCCGTGACCGACTCGCCCAACTCGGGCATCAGCACCGGGGTGGCATCGCCGCCGCCGGACGACTTGGCGGCCGGTTTTTCCTCCGGCTCAGGCTCGGGCTCGGATTCCGGTTCCTGCTCGGGTTCGGACTCCTCCTGCTCCTCGGCCGCGGGCTCGGGCTGCGCGGCCGGCTGCTCAGCCGGCTTCTCCTCCTCGGCTTCGGCGGGCTTCTCCTGCGCCTTCGCCTCACCGTCACCGCTGTCTTCGCCCGCGTCCCCGATGACGGCCAGCTCGCCGCCGACCTCCACAGTGTCGTCCTCCTGCGCGACGATCTTCGTCAGCACACCAGCGGCCGGCGAGGGAATCTCGGTATCGACCTTGTCGGTGGAGACCTCCAGCAGAGGTTCGTCCAGCTCGACCGTGTCACCCTCTTGCTTCAGCCACCGGGTGACGGTTCCCTCGGTCACGCTCTCACCGAGTGCCGGCATCTGGACGGAAGTTGCCATGTCTTTTGACTCCCTCGAACGGTTGGTCGTCACGGGCTCGAATGCCTTTCCCATCCTGTCATGTCGGGCCGCGTCACTCGCCCCAGACCTGCACAGCTTTTGCTCTGGCAATATCGATAGAGGTGGAGCGCGGGAGCTCGGAAAGGAGTGCGGCCCAGTTGGCACTGTTCAGCAGGTCTCGGCGCGGCGCGGGCGGCCGCGGCGGCAGTGACCCTGCGGCCGATCTGGCGTACCTGCGACAGTGGATCGCCGAGCGCACCGGCGTCGAGGCCTACGTGGAGCCAAAGACCACCGTCACAGACATCACCGTTGTACTTGTGGCCGGCGATGGCGAGTGGACGCGGCGTCGTGCGGGCGGAGACGCAGGCGCCAGACGGCTGAGCGAACGGCTGAACATCCCCGTCTACGACGTGCAGAAGGTCGGTTACCCGCAGCGAATGCGCGACTATGACGCGCGCCGACGCATCGAACGAGAGCGCGCCGCCCGCAGGGAGCTGGAGGACCGCTAAGGTTCGAGATCGTGCAGCACACGATCACCGAGCGGTTCGTCGACAGTGTCGACGGAGTCCGCATCGCCGTTTACGAGCAAGGTAACCCCGACGGGCCGACGGTGGTGATGACCCACGGCTGGCCAGATTCGCACGTGTTGTGGGACGGCGTCGTTCCGCAACTGGCCGACCGGTTCCGGATCATCCGAATCGACAGCCGAGGAGTGGGCAAATCGTCTGTGCCCAAACCGGTTTCGGCTTACACCGTCGCCAAGCTGGCCGATGACTTCGCGGCGGTGATCGCAGCCGTGAGCCCCGGTGAGCCCGTTCACGTCCTCGGCCACGACTGGGGTTCGGTGTCGGTGTGGGAGTACCTGGGCCGCCCAGGCGCCAGTGACCGGATCGCCTCGTTCACGTCGGTGTCGGGTCCCGGGGTCGCGCAGTACGGCGGCTACATCTTCGACAGCCTCAAGCGCCCGTATCGCCCGGTGAAATTCGTCCGTGCTCTGGACCGTGTCCTCCGCTTTCTGTACTGGTACCCCCTCGCGGTGCCGCTCGTTGCGCCCGCGGTGTTCCGGTTACTGATCCGGGCCAGGGGGGACAAGGTGCTCACCGATCGCCTGCCCGACGCGCGACGCCGACGAGGCGACACTGCCGCCGCCGACCTCGTGAACACACTGAAGATCTACCGGTCACTCGTCATCTCGCTGCCCCTCAAGCCCTCCCGGGACCGGTACGTCAGCGTTCCCGTGCAGTTGATCGTCGGCACAAAGGACCCCGTGGTGCGGCCGCACGGCTTCGACGACTTAGCCCGCTGGGTCCCTCGGCTGTGGCGGCGCGACATCCAGGCCCGCCATTGGTCGCCGATGTCGCACCCGCAGGTGATCGCAACGGCCGTCGGCGAACTCGTCGACTTCATCACAGGCAAGCCGGCCACCCGATCGCTGTTGCGGGCGCAAGTCGGGCGCAAGCGCGACGACTTCGGAGACACGCTGGTGTCGGTCACCGGCGCGGGCAGCGGAATCGGCAGGGAGACGGCGTTGTTGTTCGCGCGCGAGGGTGCCGAAGTGGTCGTCAGCGACATCGACGAGGCGAGCGTCAAGGACACCGCCGCCCAGATCGTCGAGCGCGGCGGCGTCGCGCATCCATACGTGCTCGACGTTGCGGACGCCGACGCGGTGGAACGGTTCGCCGACGAGGTGTGCGCCCAGCACGGCGTGCCCGACATTGTTGTCAACAACGCGGGCATCGGTCAGGCGGGACAGTTCCTCGACACGCCCGCCGACCAATGGGAGCGGGTGCTCGACATCAACCTCGGCGGAGTCGTCAACGGCTGCAGGTCATTTGGGAAGCGCCTCGTGGAGCGCGGCACCGGCGGCCATATCGTCAACGTTTCTTCCATGGCGGCGTACTCGCCGTCGAAGTCGTTGAACGCCTACTGCACGTCCAAGGCCGCCGTGTACATGTTCTCCGACTGCCTTCGCGCGGAACTCGATACCGCGGCAGTCGCGCTCACCACGATCTGCCCCGGCGTCACCGACACCAACATCCTGCAGAACAGCCGGTTCGACATAGCGGACGACGCTGTCGAGAACCGGCGCGACCAGTTGCAGAAGGCATTCCGGATGCGAAGCCACGGGCCGGACAAGGCCGCCAAGGCCATCGTCTCCGCGGTCAAGAAGAACAAGCCGATCCGGCCGATCACCCCCGAGGCATACCTGCTCTACGGCACGTCCCGGATCGCGCCGCAGGCGATGCGCAACGCCGCTAGGAAGAAACTGGTCTAACCGTTCGCGGCAACGTCTTCCAGCACGGCGAACATCGTGCGGGTCGGCACTCCGGTGCCACCCTTGCCGGTGTAACCCCACGGGCCGCCGGTGTTGTAGGCCGGGGCCGCGACGTCGATGTGCGCCCACGCCACCCCGTCGGCGACGAACTCGCGTAGATACGTGCCCGCGACGAGCATGCCCGCGAAGCGCGACCCGCTGACATTGGCCAGGTCGGCGACCGTCGACTTCAGGTCGTCCTTGAGCTCCTCGGGCAGCGGCATCGGCCAGGCGTTCTCACCGACCTCCTGCGACAGCGCGGCAACGCGGTCGCGGAACTCGTCGGAGCCCATCACACCCGGCGTCCGCGCACCGAGCGCGACGGTCTGCGCACCGGTCAGCGTCGACGTTTCGATGAGGTAGTCGGGCTTGTCCTCGCAGGCCCGCACGATCGCATCGGCCAGGATCAACCGGCCCTCGGCGTCGGTGTTGAGCACCTCGACCGTGATGCCCCCATACTGGGTGAGCACGTCGCCTGGGCGCTGCGCGGTGGCCGACGGCATGTTCTCGGCCATCGGCACGGTGGCGATCACGTCGATCGGGAGCCTCTGCTTTGCGGCCAGCACCACCGTCGCGATCACAGCCGCGGCGCCGCCCATATCGGAGGTCATGTGGTGCATGTTCGCGGCGGGCTTGATCGAGATGCCGCCGGTGTCGAACGTGATGCCCTTGCCGACCAGCGCGACCTTTTTGCCCTTTCGCTTGGCGCCCTTGTGGATCAGCCGGACCAGCCGCGGCGGCCGCGACGAGCCCTTGCCGACGCCGATGACGCCACCGTAGCCGTTCTTATCGAGTTCCTTGTCGGTCAGCACCTCGACTTCGAGTCCGGCCGCCTCGCCCAAAGCCGCTGCGCGCTTGGCGAACTCGGCGGGGAACAGGTGCGACGGGGGAGTGTTGACCAGATCGCGCGCGGTGGCGACGGCGGTGGCGATGGCCGTCGCGCGATCGGCTCGTGCCTTGCCCTTCTTGTCCGTCGTCAGCACGGTGATTTCGCGCAGGCCCTTGTCCTTCGGCGCGGTCTTGTCGCTGCGGAAGTCACTGAACCGGTACGCGCCGAGGATCAACCCCTCGACGGCCGCTTCGAGGTCGATATCGGACAGCGTGGTGATGACGGCCTCGGTGCCCGACAGCGAACGGGCGGCGACGCCCGCGGCGCGGCGGATCAGGTCGGCGGGCCACTCGTCACGGTCCTTGCCCAGGCCGACCGCGAGGACGCTGGCGACGGGAAGCGACGGTGCGAGCACCCTGGTGAGCTGGTCGGTTCCGCCCTTGGCGCCGAGCGACTCGAGCGCGACCTCGATCTCGCCGACGGCCTCTGCGTCGAGGAAGGGGTTGGCGACGACGGTTGCCGTCGCGTCCTCTTCCTCGCCGTTCACCACGGGCACGATCAGCACCGTCTTGTCGGCCTTTCGCTTGGGCAGCGACGAGCTGACGGCGACGGCGGGGGCCTGATATCCGGGGTTTGCGGTGCTCACAACCGGTCAGCCTATCGGTCAGCGCGACAGGTGCAGGTCATAGGCCGTGACCGGATCCTCGAAACCCTTGAGCACCAACGGATCCTGCGGGATCGCCGGCCAATCCACCAGTTCATCGCGCACGTCGGATGACGCCAGGATCTGACCAGGCGCGGCCGCGGCGACGAGGCGCGCTGCAAGGTTGACTGCGGTGCCGAAGTAATCGCCGCCGATCGCCAGCACGCTTCCGTATCCGAGCCCGGCGCGCACCTGCAGGTTCGCCTCCCGTGCACCGGGGTGTTCGACGAGGTCGAACGCCACTTTCGCGAGCAGTTCGGGCGTCGGACTCACCCACATCACCTCGTCGCCGATGAACTTCACCACCCGGCCGCCATCGGCGAGCACCACGTCACTGACGGCGCCCGCGAACTCGACCAGCAGGTTCGACAACTCGATCGGGGTCAGCCGCTGCGTCAGAGAGGTGAACCCCGTCAGGTCCGCGAACCCGATCCCGCATATGACACTCGCCGTGGCGTCGCGGACGACACCCTCGAAGTACGTGCGCGCACTGATCGTGTGATGGCGGAAGACAGCGTCCATGAGGACGGCCAGGCGCGGAATGAACTCTCCGACAGCCCGATATGCCTGCGCCGTCGTGAATTCGTCTCTGCTGTGTTCCATCTGGATGTCGGGCAGGCCGAGGCGGATCGCTGTCGATCCAGCTTCGGAAAGCCGGGCCATCGACGCGCCGAGCACCCGCAGAAGAGTCATCGTCGCCTCGTCGCCGACCGACGACTTCAACGCCACCCATGCCCCCAGGCCATCGATGTCGACCTCGCTGAACACCGGCTCGTCGGTATCAGCAACACTGAGCCCGAGCGCGGACCAGGCGTGCGTGAGCTCCTCGACGGATACGCCGAGCCGGTCCGCGGCCTCGCTAACGGTGTATATCGGCCGGCCCGACCGTTGCAGGACATCGCCCGCGAGGCCGAACAGGCGGCCGCGACGCTCGGCGTCCACCATCTCCTCTGGGGTCAAGCCGAGGCTATCCAGGTACTCGATCAGCGCGGCGCGCTCGCGCGCATTAGCTATTCCGGCCGCCTCCAGCGCATCGAAATCGACCACCCACCGGAGTCTGCCAGCGTCGCAACCACGATTAGGGTGGTTCGGCGTGAGCGAAATCCAGCACGGCCCTCTCGAGGACCGGCACCGTCAGCTCGGCGCCAGTTTCGCCGAGTTCTCCGGCTGGCTGATGCCTGTCTCCTACGAAGGCACCGTCGGCGAACACATCGCAACACGAACCGCCGTCGGCCTTTTCGACGTCAGCCACCTCGGCAAGGCCGCGGTGCGCGGACCAGGGGCGGCGGAGTACGTCAACGCCACGCTGACCAACGATCTCGGCCGGATCGGGCCTGGCAAAGCGCAATACACGTTGTGCTGCACCGAATCCGGCGGCGTCATCGACGACTTGATCGTTTACTACGTCTCCGACGAGGAGATGTTCCTGGTGCCCAACGCCGCAAACACGGCCGCCGTCGTCGCCGCGCTGCAACAGCAAGCCCCCGACGGTCTGTCCATCACCGACGAGCACCGGTCGCGGGCCGTGCTCGCTGTGCAGGGTCCCAAGTCGGCCGAGGTCGTCGGTTCACTGGGGCTGCCGACCGATATGGACTACATGGGCTATGCCGACGCCGAGTTCGACGGAGTGGAGGTCCGGGTGTGCCGCACCGGTTACACCGGCGAACACGGCTACGAGCTGCTGCCCGCCTGGGACGACTCCCCGGTGGTGTTCGACGCGCTCGTCGATGCCGTGACCAGTGCAGGTGGTCAGCTGGCCGGGCTCGGCGCCAGGGACACCCTGCGTACCGAGATGGGATATCCGCTGCACGGACACGAGCTGTCGCTGGATATCTCACCGCTGGCGGCCCGCTGCGGGTGGGCGATCGGCTGGAAGAAGGACGCGTTCTGGGGCCGCGATGCGCTGCTGGCCGAGAAGGAAGCGGGTCCGAAGCGGTTGCTGCGGGGTCTGTGCGCCGTCGGGCGCGGCGTGCTGCGGCCGGACCTGACCGTGCTCGACGGCACCACACCCGTCGGCGTGACCACATCGGGAACCTTCTCTCCGACTTTGAAAGTCGGCATCGCGCTGGCCTTGCTCGACACCGATCGCGACATCGCCGACGGACAGCGCGTCGCCGTCGACGTGCGTGGCCGCCAGGTCGAGTGTGAAGTGGTCAAACCCCCGTTTGTCGAGGCAAAAACCCGGTAGCGCCCGGAGATACAATCGGCGCATGGCCGACCACCTCGAGTTCACCGTCGATCGCAACGCGAATCCGGCGAGCGACGAGGTACGCGCCCAAATCCTGGCCAACCCGGGATTCGGCCGCTATCACACCGACCACATGGTGTCGATCGACTACGTCGACGGCAAGGGTTGGCACAATGCGCGGGTCATTCCGTACGGCCCCATCGAACTCGACCCGTCGGCCATCGTGCTGCACTACGCGCAAGAGGTGTTCGAGGGGCTGAAGGCCTACCGGTGGGCCGACGGCTCCATCGTCTCGTTCCGCGCGGAGGCCAACGCGGCACGACTGCGCTCGTCGGCCCGCAGGCTGGCGATCCCCGAACTTCCGGAAGAGGTCTTCATCGATTCGCTGCGGCAGCTGATCGCGGTCGACGAGCAGTGGGTGCCGCTGGCGGGTGGTGAGGAGTCGCTTTATTTGCGGCCCTACATCTTCGCCACCGAGCCGGGCCTCGGGGTGCGCCCCGCTTCGGAGTACCGCTACATGGTGATCGCCTCACCGGCCGGCGCCTATTTCCCGCGCGGTATCAAGCCCGTCAGTGTGTGGCTGTCGCATGAGTATGTGCGCGCCTCACCGGGCGGCACCGGTGCGGCGAAGTTCGGTGGCAACTATGCCGCCTCGCTTCTCGCGCAGGCCCAGGCCGCCGACAACGGATGCGACCAGGTGGTGTGGTTGGACGCCATCGAACGCCGCTTCGTCGAGGAGATGGGCGGCATGAACCTCTTCTTCGTGTTCGGCAGCGGCGGTTCGGCCCGCTTGGTCACGCCGGAGCTGAGCGGGTCGCTGCTGCCCGGCATCACCCGAAACTCGTTGCTGCAGTTGGCTACTGACGCCGGCTTCGCAGTCGAAGAGCGCAAGATCGACGTCGACGAGTGGCAGAAGAAGACGGCGGCGGGGGAGATCACCGAGGTATTCGCGTGCGGCACTGCCGCGGTCATCACACCGGTGTCGCACGTGAAGTACGGCGACGGCGAGTTCACCATCGCCGACGGCGAACCCGGCGAGATCACCATGGCCCTGCGCGACACGTTGACCGGCATCCAGCGGGGTACGTTCGCCGACACGCACGGGTGGATGTCGCAGCTGTCTTAGCGCGAAAAGGCTTGCGCGGCTATCGGATCGCCAGACCGACCGCTGCCACCGTCGTCGTCACCTCGATCGCGGCGCCGATCACATCGCCGGTGATCCCGCCGAAGCGGCGGACACAGTGCGCCACCAGCACGGCGCTGCAGCCGACCGCCACCAGCACCACGACAGGGCCCTGCCACGGGCGAGGGTCGGCCAGCGTCGCGAGTGCCGCGACCGCGACGATCCATGCGGCGACGACCGCCGCGTGCTGACTGCCGGCCACCATCGCGCCTAGCGTGCTGCCCTCCGCCGCGGCGACCGACCGGCGACAGGCCGCGACGGCGGCGACCCGGCCCGCGGTCACCGCGACGATCACCGCGATCCAGCCCGCGGCGTCCATGGGCAACGACGCGAACGCCAGGCCCTGCGCGGCGATCACCACGACGACGGAGGCCACGCCGAACGGGCCGGTCGACCCGTCCCTCATGACCTGCAGGGCGCGCTCCGGCGGCCCATAGCAGCCGAGTCCGTCGACGGTGTCGGCGAACCCGTCGATGTGCAGGCCGCGGGTCGCGACCAGCAGCGCCGCCACCGCCAGCACGCCGCTCAGCGGATTGCCTGCTCCGAATGCGTGCGAGGCCGCCCACAGAACCGCGGCGGCCAGCGCACCGAGCGCGACGCCTACCACCGGCAGCGCCGTCAACACCCCTCGGCCGACGCCGGCGCCTGCTCGCAGCGGTAGAACGGTGCCGAACGCGAAAGCGCCTGTGACCGAACGGATCACGACGAGACGCTGGCCTCGTCGAACGTTGCCATCGACGTCAGCGCGGCGACGGCCGCCCGCACCACCGGCAACGCGACCGCGGCACCGGTGCCCTCGCCGAGTCGCATCGAAAGATCGACGATGGGCTCGAGGTTCAGCTTTTCCAGCGACAGCGTGTGCGAGGGCTCGGTGGATCGGTGGCCCGCCTGCCACCACTGCCTGGCGCCTGGCGCCAGCAGCTCGGCGACCATTGCGGCTGCTGTCACCACGACGCCGTCGAGCAGCACCGGCGTTCGCCGAACGGCCGCTTGCGCGCAAAACCCCGCCATCGCGGCCAGGTCCGCGCCTCCGCACACCCGCAGCAGCCCGACGGGATCATTCGACAGCCCGCTGGCGCGGTAGAGCGCATCGCGGATTGCCGCGACCTTTCGTGACCAGCCCGCGTCGTCGATGCCGGTTCCCCTGCCGACAACCGCGACTGGCTCGGCGCCGGTCAGTGCGGCGATCAATGTCGTTGCGGGCGTGGTGTTTCCGATGCCCATGTCGCCCGCGATCAGCAGATCCGCACCGGCGTCGACCTCCTCGTCGGCGATCCGGCGCCCCGCCTCGATTGCGGCTCGCGCCTCGTCGTCGGACAACGCATCCTCCACGGCGATGTTGCCGCTGCTCCGGCGGACCTTGTGCGCGCCGATGGACGGCGAATGCGGATTGTCGACGTCGACTGCGATATCCGTGACCCGCACGGTCGCGCCCGCGGCGTCGGCCAGCACGTTGATGGCTGCGCCCCCGGCATCGAAGTTGGCGACCATCTGCGCGGTGACCTCGGCAGGAAATGCCGACACCCCGGCGGCGGTGACGCCGTGGTCGCCCGCGAACACCACGACCCGCGCCCGCTGGAACTGACGCGGCGGGCACATCGCCTGGCACGCCGCCACCCACACCGACAACTCCTCGAGGCGACCGAGCGAGCCCGGGGGTTTGGTCAGCGTGTTCTGCCTGGCGCGCGCCTGTGCGGCGACATCCTGGTCGGGCGCCGTGATCGGCGGGAAGTCCGTCACGCCCGCCCCTTCACCGTGACGGGTTGACCCGCCACCACCAGCACCACTCGGTCACACAGCGCCGCGAGCCGTTGATTGAGCGCGCCCAATTCGTCGGCGAACCTGCGGCCCGCGTTCGTTTCCGGCACAACCGTCATGCCCACCTCTGGACTGACCAGGACCAGTTCCTCTCCGAATCCGGCGACGGCGTCCACGAGATCGTCGATCTCGGCGCTCACCAAGCCTCCCGTCCACGCTCCCGTGCGGTCCATCGCGGCGGTGAGCCAGCCGCCGACATCATCGACCAGCATCGGGCCCATATCACGCGCGCGCAATTGCTTTGCGACATCGGTGTTTTCGATTGTCGACCAGTGTTGCGGCCGACGATCTCGGTGCGCTTGCACCCGCTCCGCCCAGGCGTCGTCGTCGGCGACGGCACCGGTGGCGACGTATAGCACCGAACGCTCATTGCCTGCGGATTCGGCGATGGCGGTCTCGGCCCATTCGGACTTGCCCGACCGGATACCGCCGAGCACCAGAACGCGCACCGTCGCTCAGGCGACTTTGTCGCCGCGGTTGACCTGCGGCCGGGGTGCACGCATCCGCCGCAGCTGCGAGGCGCGACTCGCGGCGTAGAACCCGAGCTTCCAAGGACTTTCGGTGTTGTCGCGGAACTTCTCGGCGACAAGCCGATTCACCTTGCGGCCCAACAGAAGACCGTCGACCGCCATGATCGCCATCAAGCCCAGCATGGCCGGCGAGATGTAGAGCTGCACCTGCGGAACCGCGAGCATGATGAAGATCAAGCCCAACGCCGCGGGCATGAAGAGGCCGAGCACGCTGATTCGGCGCGAGTCCACGACGTCGCGGGCGAACCGGCGCACCGGGCCCTTGTCGCGTGGCAGCAGATAGGAATCCTCGCCCGCCATCATCCGCTCGCGACGATCAGCCATCGCGGCGCGACGCTCGCCCTTCTCCTCGCGGCGTTCATCGCGGGACAGCTTGGGCCCCCGCAACTCCTTGCGCCTGCGCCTGGCCTCGGCGGTGGTCATCGGCGCGGGCGCGATCGGGCCGCGGCGCCGGGCAGAGTCCCGTTTCGGTGTCGGCCTGCCCTTGGGGGCGGTGGTGCGCCCCGCTTCCGTGACGCCCGATTCGCTGTCCGCGGCCGCCTCGGCGACGTCGATTTCGCCGGATGACGGCTTGTCCTTCTTGCGGCCCAGCAGGTTCACGCCTGCCAGCATAATCTGCTGGAATGACCCGTCAGGACGGCCTCCGTGTGCTCATCGCGCCCGACTGCTACGGCGACAGTCTGACGGCCGTGCAGGCCGCGGAGGCGATCGCTGACGGGTGGCGACAGGCCCGGCCGGACGACGAACTGACGCTGGCCCCTCAGTCCGACGGCGGACCCGGATTCGTCGACGTGCTCGTGGGCCGCCTCGGTGAGCGGCGCACGCTGCGGGTCAGCGGCCCGCTGGCCGCCGAGGTGGATGCCGACTGGGCGCTCGACGATGCCGATCCGCGCACCGCGTACATCGAGTGCGCGCAGGCCTGCGGGCTGGCGCTGCTCGGCGGACCGCCGACCCTGCAGACCGCCCTTGCGGCGCACAGCCGCGGAGTCGGTCAGCTCATCGCGGCCGCGGAGGCGGCAGGCGCGCGCCGCATCGTGGTCGGTCTGGGCGGCAGCGCCTGTACCGACGGTGGTCGCGGCATGATCGAGGCGTTGGGCGGCCTGGAGGACGCACGGGCGCTGCTGGCCGATGTCGAGCTGATCGCCGCCACCGACGTCGAGCATCCGCTGCTCGGGCCGATGGGCGCGGCGCGGGTGTTCGGGCCGCAGAAGGGCGCCGACGAGGCCACCGTGCAGGTGCTGGAGCGTCGGCTGACCGAGTGGGCCGCCGAACTCGACGTCGCAGTCGGGAGCAGCGTCAGCGAAAAACCGGGTGCAGGCGCGGCGGGTGGCCTGGGTGCCGGGCTGCTCGCACTGGGCGGGCGTCGTGAGTCCGGCGCCACGGTGATCGCCGAGCACACCCGTCTCGCCGACGACGTCGCGGCGGCCGAACTCGTCATCACCGGTGAAGGCCGGTTCGACGACCAGTCGTTGCACGGCAAAGTCGTCAGTGCGCTGGCGGGCGCCGCGCGGGGCACACCCGTGGTGGTGCTGGCCGGTCAGGTCACGTTGCCGGAGGCCACCCTGCGTGATGCGGGCATCAGCGCCGCCTACGCGATCGCAGACCACGCCGGATCCGTCCAGCGGGCGATGGATGACGCGGCGAACCAGCTGGCCGGGTTGGCGAAGGTCACCGCCGACGCACTCGGGAATACCGGGATAACAAGGTACCGTTGAGCAGGTGGGCCGTTAGTCGGCCCGCGACAAGAGCCATTCACAGGAGACGCAATGACTGTTCAGGACGAGTCGGCGACCACAACCGCCGCCACCCACGGCGTGAACCTGACCGACGCCGCAGCCGGAAAGGCCAAGGCGCTGCTGGATCAGGAAGGCCGTGACGACCTGGCGCTGCGTATCGCCGTCCAGCCCGGCGGATGCGCCGGCCTGCGCTACAACCTGTTCTTCGACGACCGCACCCTCGACGGCGACCTGACCGGCGAGTTCGGCGGCGTCACGTTGACCGTCGACCGGATGAGCGCCCCCTACGTGCAGGGCGCCACGATCGACTTCGTCGACACCATCGAGAAGCAGGGCTTCACCATCGACAACCCCAACGCGACCGGATCATGCGCGTGCGGGGATTCGTTCAACTGAGCTAGTACTGGCCCGCCGCCCGCAGTAGATACGAACACACCAGGACCTCGTGGTCCTGGGCCAGTATCTGCGCGACCGCCTGCACCTCGACCTCCGCTGGAGGTTGCCTACGGCTGTTCGCCGGAGAAACCCGCATGGTGAAGAGCACCTGGGCCTGGTAGGGCGACGAGAAGACCATCTTGTCGACGGAGGTGACCTGGGCTGTGGCGAACTGCTTGCGGAACGCGTCGCTGCTCAGGTCCGCCAGCGCGAGGTCGGACTTGCGGTCCTTGACCGCGTCGAACAGCCCGCACAACGTGTGACGGGCGATTTTTTCGTCATCGCCGTGCTGCAGCGCGTCCAGGTAGTCCTGGATCGCCGACCGCGCCGCGGTCGTCGTCAGTTTTCCCCCGGTCGAGTCGTCGTTGTCCGAGTGCACGACGAACACGATGGCGGCGACAACGGCGGCCACGACCACGATGGCCGCCAGCGTCGCGACCACAGCGCGCCACCGACTGCGCTTCGGATACGGAATCGGCGGCGGCAACATCCCCGGATATGGCGGTGGCCCAAAGGGATTCTCGGGATAGGGCTGCGGCGGGCCGAACTGGGGCGGATACGGACCAGCCATGGTAGGCAGGTTAGCGCAACCGGCCGAGCACGGGCCGGATCGTTAGTCCGGGTAAGGTTATCTAGACGGGTTAAATGAATTGAAGGGTGACGCTTCGTGACCATTGCGGTAACCGGGTCGATCGCGACCGACCATCTGATGCGGTTCCCTGGCAAATTCTCCGAAGGCCTGCTGCCCGAACACCTGCAGAAGATCTCGGTGAGCTTTCTGGTGGACGATCTCGTCATCCACCGCGGTGGCGTCGCGGGCAACATGGCCTACGCCATCGGCATCCTGGGCGGGGACCCGACGCTCGTCGGCGCCGTCGGAACGGATTTCGACGACTACCGCAAGTGGCTCACCGGCCACGGTGTCGATTGCGACAGCGTGCGGGTGTCGGATTCCGCATACACGGCGCGGTTCGTCTGCACCACCGACGAGGACATGGCCCAGATCGCGTCGTTCTACCCGGGTGCGATGTCGGAGGCTCGCGACATCAAGCTGGCTGACGTCGTTTCACGAAGGGGCACACCGGATTTGGTGATCATCGGCGCCAATGACCCCGACGCGATGTTCCTGCACACGGAGGAGTGCCGCGCGCTCGGACTGAAGTTCGCGGCCGATCCGTCCCAGCAGCTGGCCCGGCTGACCGGCGAACAGATCCGCAAGCTCATCGACGGCGCGGCATATCTGTTCACCAACGACTACGAGTGGGACCTGCTTCTGCAGAAGTCCGGCTGGTCGGAGGCCGAGGTGATGGGCCAGATCCAGATGCGCGTCACCACGCTCGGCGAGAAGGGCGTGGACATCGTCGGCCGCGACGGCACGTTCATCCACGTCGACGTCGTTCCCGAGACGCACAAGGACGACCCGACCGGCATCGGCGATGCATTCCGGGCCGGCTTCTTGACCGGACGCGATAAGGGGCTGTCGATCGAGCGGTCCGCGCAGTTGGCGTCGCTGGTCGCCACCCTGGTGCTGGAAGCGCCAGGTCCGCAGGAGTGGACCTGGGACAAGGACGCAGGCATCACGCGGCTGAGGGATGCATACGGCGACGACGCGGGCGCGGAGATCGCCTCGGCTCTGGCTTAGAGCTGCACCGGGTAGGTCGGCTCCTTGATGTCCGGCGTCACGGTGCCCTCGACGAAGATCGCGTGCCAGAGCATGAAGATCAACACCGTCCACAGTCGCCGACTGTGATCGCTTGCGCCACTGCGATGTTCGTCGAGCATCGCGCGCACCGACGTGATATTGATCAGCTCGCCCGCACCCGACCTCGCCACCATTGCGTAGGCCCACTCCAAAAGCTCGCCCGCTCGCAGCCAGTGCCGGATCGGCACGGGAAAGCCCAGCTTCGGCCGGTTGAGCACATGCGCGGGAATGACCGGCGCCAGCGCACGGCGCAACGCGTATTTGGTGGTGGACCTGGTGATCTTCTGGTCCAGCGGCAGCCGAGATGCTACCGCGAACACCTCGGGATCGAGGAACGGCACCCGCAGCTCCAGCGAGTTGGCCATCGTCATCTTGTCGGCCTTCACCAGGATGTCGCCGCGCAGCCAGGTGAACAGGTCGATGTGCTGCATCCGCGCGACCGGATCCCAGCCCTCGGACTCGGCGTACACGCGCGTAGTCACATCGGTGTGCGTCCAGTCCGCACGGAAACCCGGCAGCACGGCTTGCAGCTGCACGTCAGAGAAGCTGCGCGCGTTGCCGTAGTACCGCTCCTCGAGCGTCATGCTGCCGCGATGCAGCAGGCTCTTGCCGCGCATGCCCTCGGGCAGCGGGGCCGATACCTTGGCCATCGATCGGCGCACCGGCCGGGGAAGATAGTTGAAAGGCTTCAGCGACAACGGTTCTCGGTAAATCGTGTACCCGCCGAACAATTCGTCGGCGCCCTCGCCGGACAGCACGACCTTGACGTGCTTGCGTGCCTCGCGGGCGATGAAGAACAACGGCACCAGCGCGGGGTCGGCGACGGGTTCGTCGAGATACCAGACGATTTCGGGCAGAGCGGCGACGAACTCGGCCTGGTTGACGACCTTGGTGACATGCCTGGCGCCGATCGCCTCGGCGGAGGCCACCGCGACATCGACCTCGGAGAAGCCTTCGCGCTCGAAGCCCGTCGTGAAGGTGATCAGCCGCGGGTTGTGCCGCATCGCCAGCGCGGCGATCGCGGTGGAGTCGATGCCGCCGGACAGGAACGCGCCGACGGTGACATCGGCGCGCATGTGCTTGGCGACCGAGTCCTCCAGCACCGCGGTGATCTCGTCGTAGCGGCTCTGCTCACCGCCCACGGTGAACGGTTTGGCGGCGAACCGCGGCATGAAGTAGCGGGTCACCTGCGGCTGCCCGCCCGGCCGGATCCGCGCATAACTGCCCGACTCCAGCCGTCTCACACCGCTGTGCAGCGTCTCGGGCTCGGGCACGTACTGCAGCACCGTGTAGTGCTGCACCGCGCGTTCGTCGATGCCGGTGTCGATGCCGAGCCCGTCGGCGAGGTCCAGCAGGCACTTCTTCTCACTGCCCACCGCCGTGCCCTTCGAGCCGGTGGCCATGTACAGCGGCTTGATGCCGAACGGGTCACGCGCGCAGAGCAACTCACGCTCCACGGTGTCCCACAGTGCGAACGCGAACATGCCGCGCAGCCGGCGGAGCGCGTCGGTGCCCCAGTAGTGGTAGGCGGCGATGATCGCCTCGCCGTCGCCGTCGGTGTGAAACGTCGCACCGTGGCCGGTGGCCAGTTCCTCGCGCAGTTCCAGATAGTTGTAGATCTCGCCGTTGAACACCAGCACGTAGCGGTCGGGCGAATCCGAGGGGCCCCAGCGCAGCGGCTGGTGGCTGTGGGCGATGTCGATGATGGACAGCCGGTTGAATCCCAGCACCACGTCGGAGTCCTGCCACGTGCCCGGCTCGTCCGGCCCGCGGTGCCGCATCAAATGCGCGGCGCCCGACACCGCGTCGACGAGATCGGGGGAGACGTCGGCGGACGGGTCAGTCAGCAGGGCCAGCAGTCCGCACACCGCGCCAGTATGCCGAATGGCTGCGAGTCGCGAGTTAACGGAGGTGTGTCGAGACCGGTGCCCGCGGGTGGTCTACGCTGCGTAGTATTCGGCTAGTCCTACCGACTTCTAGGAGGCTCCAACGTGACACCTCGCGGACGCTGGGTGGTGGCACGGAGAGCGGCGTTGGCGGTCGTCCTTGGTGGCGCTGCGCTGCTGCTCAGCGGGTGTAGCTGGTCGGAGGTACTCGGTCTGGGCTGGCCGGACGGCATCACCCCGCAGGCGCACCTGAACAGGGAGCTGTGGATCGGCTCTGTGATCGCCTCCCTCGTCGTCGGTGTGATCGTGTGGGGTCTGATCTTCTGGGCTTCGGCGTTTCACCGGCACAAGGAGGGCGACACCGAATTGCCGCGCCAGTTCGGCTACAACATGCCGCTGGAACTGGTGCTCACGGTGGTCCCGTTCCTGATCATCTCGGTGCTCTTCTACTTCACCGTGGTCGTGCAGGAGAAGATGCTGCACAAGGAGCCCAACCCTGAGGTCGTGATCGATGTGACGGCCTTCCAGTGGAACTGGAAGTTCGGCTACCAGAAGGTCGCGTTCACCGACGGCACGTTCAACTTCGACGGCGCCGACCCCGCGCGGAAAATGGCCGTCGCATCGGGCCCTGAGGGCCTGCAGGGCGAACACGGCGGCGAGTTCGGCGTCGTCAACGGTAAGAACCCCGAAGACCGCAGCTACCTGAACTTCGACAAGGTCGAGACCCTCGGCACCAGCACCGAGATCCCGGTTCTGGTGGTTCCCTCCGGCAAGCGCATCGAGTTCGAGATCGCATCCGCCGACGTGGTCCATGGATTCTGGGTGCCGCAATTCCTGTTCAAGCGCGACGTGATGCCCGATCCGGTGCCGAACAACTCCGACAACGTCTTCCAGGTCAGCGAGATCACCAAGACCGGCGCCTTCGTCGGCCGGTGTACAGAAATGTGCGGCACCTACCACTCGATGATGAATTTCGAGCTGCGCGTGGTGAATCCCAACGACTTCAAGGCTTACCTGCAGCAGCGGATCGCGGGCAAGACCAACGCCGAGGCGTTGGCGGCCATCGATCAGCCGCCGACGGCGGTCACGACCCATCCGTTCGACACCCGCCGCGGTGAGCAGGC
The DNA here is from genome assembly GCA_046735135.1 of Actinomycetota bacterium. Classification (GTDB taxonomy): domain Bacteria; phylum Actinomycetota; class Actinomycetes; order Mycobacteriales; family Mycobacteriaceae; genus Mycobacterium. The sequence continues at coordinate 134,414 of JBKPSU010000021.1, read as the reverse complement.
GGGGGCACCCCAGGCGAGCAAGTAGGGATCCCATGCATATCGAAGCCAGGCTGTTCGAGTTCCTGACCGCTTTCTTTGTGCTGGCGGCCATCGTCTACGGCACGCTGACCAAGCTGTTCCAGTACGGCGGCCGTATCGAGTGGGCCGGAGTGACGGCCCTGGTGATGACCGCGGGGCTGACGCTGATCACGGGGACCTTCTTCCGGTTCGTCGCGCGACGGCTCGACACCAGACCCGAGGACTACGAGGACGCCGAGATCAGCGACGGCGCGGGGGAGTTGGGCTTCTACGCGCCGCACAGCTGGTGGCCGATCATCGTCGCGCTGTCCGCCTCGGTGGCCGCCGTCGGGGTGGCGCTGTGGCTGCCCTGGCTGATCGTCGCCGGTGTGTGCTTCGTCCTCGCCTCGGCCGCGGGCCTGGTGTTCGAGTACTACACCGGTCCGGAGAAGCACTAGCCGAGGCCTGTTCCCGCGCCGACGGCAGGGAAAGGTCACATCTGGGCTTCAGTTGGCCGGCCACCGCAGTGTGCGAATTCGATCCGCTCATGGGTTTGGGTAGTGTTGCCGAGGCAACGTCAGCCGCTTGCTGTCCTGCCGATGAAGTAATGGAGAAGGATAGGCGTAGATGAGCGGGCCGAATCCCCCGGAGGCGGATTCCGAAGGGGCGGACACCCCGGATCGGGAACCCGGCGAGCAGACCGCCCCCGAGGATCTGGACGTCGCGGATGAGACCGGCGAGACCGAGATTCGCGCATATTCGGCGCCGGAGTCCGAGCAGTTCACCGCGGGTCCCTACGTGCCCGCCGATCCGGACCTGTACGACTACGACGACTACGAGGCCACCGAGCTCGTCGGCACCACCGCAAGGCCGCCCCGCTGGCCCTGGGTGGTTGGCATCGTCGCGATCATCGCGGCGATCTCGCTCGTCGTCTCCGTTTCGATGCTGGTGATGGGCACGAAGTCGGACAATCTCGCAAACGGCGGCCCGACGAGCACGACCACGTCCGCACCGCCGATGCAGGACGAGATCACCACCACGACGCCGCCACCGCCGCCTCCGCCACCGCCGCCGACGAGTGAACAGCCGCCACCTCCGCCACCGGAGACGGTCACAGTGACCGAGCCCCCACCGGCGCCGGCGCCCGCGGAACCGGCACCCGCGCCTGTGCCCGCGCCCGCGCCCGCGCCCGCCGAGACCAGCCCGCCTGCGCCTCCGCCGCCGACCTCGGCGACCCCGGCGGGACCTCGCCAGGTCACGTACTCGGTGACGGGGACCAAGTCGCCCGGTGACATCATCACCGTCACCTACGTCGACGCGTCCGGCCGCAGTCGCACGCAGCGCAACGTCTACATCCCGTGGTCGCTGACGGTGACGCCGATCTCGCAGTCCGAGGTTGGCTCGGTGCAGGCCTCCAGCCTCTTCGGGTTCAGCAGGCTGAATTGCTCGATCACGACCAGCGACGGCACCGTACTGTCGTCCAATACAGGCAACTCCCCACAGACAAGCTGCTGATGACATACAACACTGGCGCCGCGGCCCGTTCGCGGCTAGTAGCGTCGCTGGACAACGGCGACAACCTGGACCGGATTTTGCTTGCTGCATGCGCGGTGATCTGGCTCGCCGTGCTCGGCTCGGCCGTTGCTGCCACCGTCGCGCTGGTCGACCTCGGCAGGGGCCATCCGCAGTCGTCCAGCACGTCGGGCACGCCGTGGCTGCTCTACGCCGTGATCGGGGTCTCGGCGTTGGTCATCGTCGGGGCCATCCCGCTGCTTGTACGCGCCCGCCGCACCGCCCTTGAGGACCCCAGAGCCAACAATCGGGGCGCGGGTGCCCGGCCGATCGCACCGCGCACTCAGGCGACGGCGCGGATCGCTGAACCGCAGACACAGCAGCTGCGGTCGTCTCGCCAAGGCGGCGAACCAAGCAGGCCGCGCGCCGGCTACGTGGCGCCGTCGGCGGTCAGCACGTTCGATGCCGCGCTCCCGCCCGCGGTGGACCGGCTCTGGCTGCGCTGCTCGGTGGTCATCGCCTGCGCAATGGGGATCGCGCTGCTGGCCATAGGCATTGCCACGTATCTGATGGCGGCGGGCCACGACGCTTTCGCGTGGGCCGCCTACGTCATCGCCGGGCTCGTCACGCTCGCGATGCCCGCCATTCCGTGGATCTACCTACGCCAGCTGCACGAGCTGATGGACGCATCCGGTCACTAGCCGTCGCGGCTAGTGGTGGCCGTTCGTCTCCCCGTTCGTCTCACCGTTCGACGACCCGTTGCGCTCCTGGTGCTCGCGAAGTGCGGTGAGCGCCCTGCGTTCTGCGGCGTGCTCCGCCTCGGCCAGCGCCTCGTTCTGCTCGACCGGATCGGCGCGCAGGAAGCTGCCTGAGCCAGGCGCACCGCCCGCCCCGAGCTTGTTCATCCGCTTCGGAAGGGCAGCGCCCTGGTACTCCAGCGGAATCGGGTGGCCGTGGTCGTCGACCGGGCCGAGCGGCTGGTGCAGCTCGATGTAGGCACCGTGCGGCAGCCGCTTGATGATGCCGGTCTCGATGCCGTGCTCGAGCACCGCGCGGTCGCTGCGCTGCAGGCCGACCGCCCACCGGTAGGCGATGTAGTAGACGATCGCTGGCAGCACCACCATGCTGATGCGGCCGATCCACGTCGTCGCGTTCAGCGAGATGTGGAACTTCAGCGCGATGACGTCGTTCATGGCGGACAGCGTCAGCACCATGTAGAACGCGATCGCCATCGAGCCGATTGCGGTGCGCACAGGGGCATCTCGCGGCCGCTGCAACAGGTTGTGGTGGGCCTTGTCACCGGTCAACCGTTGTTCGATGAACGGGTAGATGATGAGCAGGACGAAGATAAGCCCCATGATGAGGGCGACCCATACGGGCGACGGGATGGTGTGGCCGAACGGGTAGAACTCCCAGGCCGGCCAGATACGGGCCAGGCCCTCCGTCCACATCATGTAGAAGTCGGGCTGGCTGCCCGCCGACACATGCGACGGTTTGTACGGACCGAGTTGCCAGATCGGGTTGATCTGCAGCAGGCCACCCATCAGGCCGAGCATGCCGGTGATGATCGCGAAGAACGCACCGGACTTGACGGCGAACACCGGCATGACGCGAACGCCGACGACGTTCGTCTCGGTCTTGCCGGGTCCGGGGAAGTCGGTGTGCTTCTGGAACCACAGCATCGCCAGGTGAACCCCGATGAGCGCCAGAATGATTCCGGGAATCAGCAGGATGTGCAGGCCGTACATGCGCGGGATGATCACACCGTCGGCCGAGCACTGGTATCCGACGCCGCCGCACGGGAAGTCGCCGCCGAACAGCGCCCAGTGCAGCCAGGTTCCGATCACCGGCATGCCGAGCGAGATCGAGGACAGGGCCGCGCGCACCCCGATGCCGGAGAGCAGGTCGTCGGGCAGCGAGTAGCCGAAGTAGCCCTCGAACATCGCGAGGATCAGCAGCAGCGAGCCGATCACCCAGTTGGTCTCGCGCGGACGTCGGAACGCACCGGTGAAGAAGATGCGGGCCAGGTGCACCATGATCGCGGCCGCGAAAAGCAGTGCGGCCCAGTGGTGGACCTGACGTACGAACAGACCGCCGCGAATCTCGAAGCTGATGTCCAGCGTGGACGCGAAGGCCTTCGACATCTCGATTCCGCGTAGCGGCTGGTACACCCCGTTGTAGGTGACCTCGGCCATCGACGGGTCGAAGAACAGGGTGAGGTACACGCCGGTGATCAGCAGGATGATAAAGCTGTACAGCGCGATCTCACCCAGCAGGAACGACCAGTGGGTGGGGAACACCTTGTTCAGCTGACGGCGCACCGCCGCCGACGGGTGGTACCGCGAATCGATGTCGTCGCCCTGCTTGGCCGCGATCTCGGCCAGGCTCGGTGGTTTCGGCAATTTCGGACTCATGACTTCCGCTCCCAGAACGCCGGTCCGACGGGCTCGATGAAGTCGCCGTTGGCGACCAGATACCCGTCTTTGTCAATGGTGATGGGCAGCTGAGCCAACGCGCGCGCAGCCGGACCGAATATGGGTTTCGCAAAGTGCAGCGCATCGAACTGCGACTGGTGGCATGGGCAGAGGATGCGGTAGGACTGCTGCTCGTAAAGCGAAGAGGGGCAACCCAAGTGCGAGCACACCTTGGTGTAGGCGAACAGGTCGCCGAAGTTGAAGCTTTCCTGGCCCTTGCGCTTGACGACGCGGGACATGTCGCCCGGCTTGATGCGGATCAGCATCACCGGGTTACGCACGCCCATGTAGATCTCGCTGAGCCGCTCATGTGACTCGACGGTCGTGCCGTCCCCGTCGGACTCGCGCCACGGGAACACGGTCTCCATGCCGCCGGCGTCGATGTCCTCGGGCCGCATCTTGACGAACGGTGCCCCGCTTTCGTTGTTTCCGGTGGCGCGCGCGAGGAAGATGGTCTCGCCCTTGAACCTCGGGGTCCAACCCGACGTCCACAGCACGGCCTTCTTGCCTTCGGCGGTCTGCACCACGGGTTTCCACGGATTCTTGATGAGGCCGCCGGCGAACGCCACCAGCGTGCCGAGGCCGAACGCGCCGAGACCGATGCCGAGCGACAACCCAACCAGCTTGCGCCGCTTGATCGTTGAGGTTTCGAGGGCGTCGGCCAGGTTGGCCGCGATGGTCCTGCGTTGGATCTCGGGGGAGCGACCATCATGGCGGTCCTGGATGGAGATCTCCTGAGGAATGAACCGCTTCTGGTACAGCAGCGCACCGATGCCGATCGCCAGGATCGACAGCCCGAACGTCAGGCCGTACAGCGGCGTCGCCAGGTCGTACCACCAGTGCCCCGGTTCGTCCTTGCCCTTGTACTCCCACGGCCAGAACACGAAGACCACCAGCAGGGCCAGGCCCGAAAGGCCGCCGAGGAGAAGCCAATTCGCGACTCCGCGCTCAGCACGCTTCTCGGCCTTGGTGTCGGGAACCGGCCAGCGGTCCTCCCTGTAGACGATCTCGACGCCGTCCATCCTGCCACCGAGTTCGAGCAGCTCCTCGCGCGACATCGTCGCCAGTTCGGCGTCGGTGGGCTGACCGGGTTCGCCGCCATGGCCAGGAACGTCAGTCCCCTTCACGTCGTCACTCATGCGCGGGCTCCGATCCACAGACAGACACCTATGCACGCGACGATTCCGATGATCCAGATGGCCATGCCCTCAGAGGTCGGCCCGAGGCCGCCGAGGCCGTAGCCGCCGGGATCGGGCGCCTCAGACGCCATCCGGACGTAGGACACGATGTCGCGCTTCTCCTGAGGAGACAGCTGGCGGTCGGAGAACTTGGGCATGTTCTGCGGGCCGGTCAGCATCGCGGTGTAGATCTGCGCGGGCTCGGCGCCGGCGAGCTCCGGCGCGTACTTACCCGACGACAACGCACCGCCTTTGCCGGTGAAGTTGTGGCACGACGAGCAGTTCAGCCGGAACAGGTCACCGCCGCGGGCGACGTCGCCGCCGAGCAGCGACTCCTGGGCCACCTTGCCGTTCTGGTCACGCGGGACGGTCGGACCACCGCCGTTGGCCTGCACGTAGGCGCCGAGGGCATCGATCTGCGCCGCGTCGAACTGCGGTGGCTTCTGCGGCGCCTGGGCCTCGCCGCGCATCGCGGGCATGCGTCCGGTGGACACCTGGAAGTAGACAGCGGCGTCGCCGACACCGATCAGGCTCGGACCGCGATCGGTCACGCCTTGCAGGTTGGCGCCGTGGCAGGTCACGCACGAGGTGTCGAACAACTGCTTGCCGGTCCGCAGCAGCGCCGAGGCGGACTCGTCGGCGACGGCCACCTGCGGCGTCGGCGTCAGCGTGGCGGCCAGTCCGCCCGCAACGCCCAGTCCGATCAGCAGCAGCACCGCTGCCGAGAGTCGCCGGCGAAGCCGACGGCGCTTCAATGTCGCCGGCCTTCCTGCTCCGAGGGCCTTCCTGCTCATCGAACCCCTTCTCATCGGCAGGCTGATCATCGAACGAAGTAGATGGTGGCAAACAGCGCGATCCAGACGATGTCGACGAAATGCCAGTAATACGAGACGACGATCGCTGCGGTGGCCTGTGCGGGCGTGAACTTGCTCATCGTGGTGCGCGCCAGCAGGAAGATGAACGCGACGAGCCCCCCGATCACGTGCAGGCCGTGAAACCCGGTGGGCAGGTAGAAGACCGAGCCGTAGGCGCTACTGGAGATCGTGGTGCCGTGCTCGACGAGGTGGATGTACTCGTAGCCCTGGCCGAGCACGAAGAACAGCCCCATCATGAAGGTGATGACGTACCAACGCCGCAACCCGTACACGTCGCCGCGCTCGGCGGCGAAAACACCCATCTGACAGGTGAACGACGAGGCGATCAGCACCATCGTGACCGGTACGGCCTGGTAGAGGTTCAGTTCGGTGGGGGGCGGCGGCCAGTTGCCGCCCGCCTGCGAGCGCGCGGTGAAGTACATCGCGAACAGTCCAGCAAAGAACATGAGCTCGCTGGACAGCCAAACGATGGTGCCGACACTGACCATATTCGGCCGGTTCAGCGAATGTACGCGCGACGTGATCGCGGTTCCCGAGGTCCCTACAGCGCTCGTCACACCGCAAGTATGACGCTTTGTAGTTGTTCATCTCCACCCGGGTCGAGCAATTCGTCATAATCTCGTCGTGACTTCCCCCACGTGGCCGCAGATTCTGGGCAGGCTGACCACCCAACAACCGCTGGCGACCGGTGAGGCGGCCTGGGCGATGGACCAGATCATGACCGGCGCAGCCACCTCGGCACAGATCGCCGCCTTCGGTGTGTCGATGAAAATGAAGCGCCCGACGTCGGCCGAGGTCACCGAGTTGGCCAACACGATGCTGAACTACGCGCTGCGGGTGCCCACCGACCAGATCGGCACCGAAACCGTGGACATCGTCGGCACCGGGGGCGACGGCGCGAACACAGTGAACCTGTCGACGATGTCCGCGATCGTCGTCGCCGCCGCGGGTGTGCCGGTGGTCAAGCACGGCAACAGGGCGGCGTCGTCGCGCAGTGGCGGCGCGGACACGCTCGAGGCGCTAGGCGTGCGCATCGACCTCGGGCCCGAGCAGGTGGCCCGGAGCGTCGCGGAGATCGGGATCGGTTTCTGTTTCGCGCAGACCTTCCACCCCTCCTACAAGCACGCGGGCGCGGCGCGTCGTGAGATCGGTGTGCCGACGGTGTTCAATCTGCTTGGGCCGCTGACCAATCCGGGCTCGCCGCGCGCGGGCTTGATCGGATGCGCATGGGCGGATCTGGCCGAGGTGATGGCGGGCGTGTTCGCCACCAGACGCTCCAGCGTGCTAGTGGTGCACGGTGACGACGGGCTCGACGAGCTGACCACCACGACGACGAGCACCATCTGGCGGGTACAGGCGGGCACCGTGGAGAAGCTGTCGTTCGACCCCGCGGGTTTCGGCTTCGCGCGCGCGGAGATCTCCGAGCTGGTCGGCGGCGACGCCGACAAGAACGCCGCAGAGGCGCGGCACGTGCTCGCCGGCGCCAAGGGGCCCGTCCGTGACGCGGTGATCCTCAACGCCGCGGGTGCGATGGTGGCGCACGCGGGACTAACCAGCGGCGCCGAATGGCTGTCGGCGTGGGAGTCCGGACTGAGCCGGGCCACCGAGGCGATCGACTCCGGGGCGGCCGAACAGCTGCTCGCGCGTTGGGTGCGGTTCACTCAGGAGGCCTGAGCCGTCGATGATTCCCCTGCTTGCGCGCGGGCCCAGCTCGGCATCGGCCAGCTTGGCCGACCGTGCCGAAGATGCCCACGACGCCCACCGCCCGGCCGACCCGAGCGGCGACGCCCAACCCGGCTCGGCCCGCACGATGCGGACGCCGGGCTGGGTCAGCCAGCGCATGACGAGCCCGACCTCCTCGACGAGCGCGCCGCCCAGCGGTGCTGCAACGGGCAGAATCGCTTGTGCCGCAGCGCTTATTGCGTCGACCACAGGCATCGGCGAAACGCCGCGGCGCGCGACGCCCGCCGACGCGAGCTGTCCGCACCGGATCACCGCGAGATGCCAGCCGCCGTCACCGTCCGGGCGCGCCGCGACCAGTTCGGCGACAGACGCCAGCGCACGCAGCCGCTGCCCGCGCCACAGCACGTCGATGGCCGCTGCGGCGTGGTCGCGCAGCCGCGCGGCGGTCTCGTAGCGGTTGCGGCCTGCCAATTCGGCGATGCGGGTCAGCACGGCAGCCAGCGCGCTGTCGTCGGCGCCGTCGATCAGCCCCCGGGCACGAAGGGGTGCCTCTGCGTATGCCGCGGCCGCGATGTCGCGGAGGGCTGGACACGGTGACAGTTCACGTTCGGGACAGCCAGGGCCGTGATGCGCCGACCGCGCAATCCGGCTGGTGCACGTGCGCAACCCGGTGAACCGGGCGAGCAGGTCGGCGGTTTCGACGGCGTCGGCACGCGACCGGAACGGCCCGACGGCACACGGCCCCTTCGGCGTGCGCACTATCGAGAACCGCGGAAAGGCCTCCTCGGTCAACACGATCCACCACCACCGGTGCGGGAATTTCGAACGCCGGTTGTACGGCGGCGCGTGCGCGGCTAACAGTCGCAGCTCGCGTACGCCCGCCTCGAGGTCGTGTGCGCACTCGACGTGGTCGACCGCGGTGCACAGCGTGGCCATCTCCTTGATGCGCGGCCGCGGATCGGTGCCGTTGAAGTACTGGCCGACCCGGCGCCGCAGGTCGACCGCGGTGCCGACATAGAGCACCTCGTTCGACGGACCGCGGAACAGATAGACGCCGGGCCGGTGCGGCAGCCGGGCAGCGAGGACCCGTTTGGCTCTCTGCTCGGGTGTCACGTCGGGCAGGTACGAGCGCAGGTCGGTGTAGGTGTGCACGCCCTGGTTGCCGACCCGCTCGATCAGCCCGTGCAGCACGTCGACGGTGGCCCTGGCGTCGTCGAGCGCCCGGTGCGTCGGCTTCGTCGCCGCTGCGAAGAGCCGGGCCAGCGCGGAGAGCTTCACGCTGGGAGCCTCGTCGCGGGTGAGCACCCGGCGGGCCAGCCGGACGGTGCAGAGAATCGGCGGCCGCGGCCACGCGATCTCGCAGCGCTCCGCTGCGGCCCGCAGAAAGCCCATGTCGAACCCCGCGTTGTGCGCGACCAGGACTGCGCCACGGGCGAATTCGAGGAACGCGGGCAGCACGACTTCGATCTTCGGCGCGTTGTACACCATGGCCGACGTGATGCCGGTCAGCGCGACGATCTGCGGTGGGATGCTTCGGCCAGGGTCGACCAGCGTCGCGAGTTCGCCGAGCACCACGCCGCCGCGCACTTTGACGGCGCCGATCTCGGTGATGGCGTCGAAGTTCGTTCCGTCGCCGGTTGCGCGGCCGCCGGTCGTCTCGAGGTCCACCACCACGAACGTGGTCTCGTGGAGCGACACGTCCGCCGTGGGGTCCACGTCGGCGAAGCTGAGCTGACCCATGCGCTGAAGGTAGGCAGTCGGACCGACAGGTCGCGGTTGCCACGCGGAATTGTCGGTAGTGGCCGATACCGTGCGGTTAACACCGAACGAGAGGACGGTCAGATGGACGAGACCAGCGATACCGGCGCGGTGACCATCGATTGTGATGACTGCGCGGTCCGCGGCTTCGGCTGCAAGGACTGTGTCGTCAGCGTGTTGCTGGGGGTGCCGGACACTCTGCTCGAAGACGAGCGGGCTGCGCTCGAGGTGCTCGCCGAAGCCGGCCTTGCGCCTCGGCTGCGGTTGGTGCCGATACACCGCCCCGGCGATCCGGGGGTGGTTGCCTGACGACACGCCATGCAACACCAGCAAGTCGAAAAACTCTGAGAGCCTGTTAAATTTGCGTCTCTTGTTTGGACAAGGCCGATGCTGTTTCGTAACCTGTCTGAGACCTAAGACAAGTTCGTGGCGGCTCGCCAGCGGCAGTTTAAGGACGCAAAATCTTGACGCTCGACCGTAGGCAACGGATCACGCGCGTAGTTAAGCGACCGATCATCGGTGCAATTGCAGGATTGACTGTGTTCGCGGGCGTGCTCGCCGCCAATGTGCAGGCAGAACCCGCCGACGATGCATTGGCAAAGCTGAACGAGTTGTCGCGGCAAGCCGAGCGGACCACAGAGGCCATGCATTCGGCGCAGCTCGATCTGAACAACAAGCTGGCAGCGCAGCAAGAGGCCGAGACAAAGCACACCGCCGACCAGGCCACGGTGGACACAGCAAAAGCACAGTTGGCAATGTTCCAGACTGCTGTAGACAAATTTGCTGCTGCCCAATATATGGGTGGCAGGACCAGCGGCATGGATGCGATGCTCACCGCCGATTCGCCGCAGCGCCTGATCGAACAACTCTCGGTGCAGCGGGTGATGGCCGCCGAGATGTCCGAGCAGATGCGCAACTACCGCAGCGTCAGCGATCAGGCCGCCGAGGCCGAGGCGGCCTCCGCCAAGTCGGCCGCCGATGCCAAGACCGCCGCTGAGCAAGCGGCCGCCGTGCGCGCGGATCTGCAAAAGAAGCAAAGCCAGCTGCAGGTGCAGATCGCCATCGTCAAATCGCAGTACACGGCGCTGACCCCGGCCCAGCGGGACGCCCTCGCCGCTCTTCCGCCCGCCCCGCCGCCGCCGGAGGCGGCACCGCCGGCTCCGGCTCCCGACGATCCCGCGATCGAGGCTGCCCCTCCTGGCGGCATCCCGCCCGGCGACATCGCCCCGCCGGAAGGAGCCGTCACTCCCGGCTCCGGCACCGGCGAGGGCACCATCGCCGTCCAGGCCGCCCTCACTCGGATCGGGTCACCGTATGTGTGGGGTGGCTCCGGTCCCAACCAGTTCGACTGCTCGGGCCTGGTGATGTGGGCATTCCAGCAGGCGGGCATTTCGCTGCCACACTCCAGCCAGGCGTTGGCCCACGGTGGCCAGGCGGTCTCGATGGACCAGATCCAGCCGGGTGACCTCGTCACGTACTACTCGGACGCGTCGCATGTCGCGATTTACATCGGCGACGGGATGATGGTGCACGCGTCCACCTACGGCACGCCGGTGCGGGTTGCGCCGGTGAACGATGCCCCGATCTACAACGTCCGCCGGTACTAGCCGTCCACTTCTGGGCTTCCTCCTCGTTGTCGAGCTGATCGTCGCGGTGACGCTCGTCGGCAGGTCTGCCGCGCCTTCCGTCGCGCCGGCTCCCGCCCTCACGCCGACCACGTCCGTCGCGGCATCGAGCACCACTGTGCTCGCCGATGGCCGCACCGTCGAGCTGATGAAATTGGGCGGCCCGGAGGCCCGCCCACTGCTGGACCGGCTGTCGGCTGAGATGGATGGCGCCGCGCGCGCCGTAACGGCGTTCTGGGGCGACGACTGGCCGCGCGACATCGTCGTCGTCGCCACCGGATCCGACGAGCAGTTTCGCGCGCTGGGCGGCGGCGGCCCCGACATCGCAGCGGCCACCACCGCCCAGCGGATCGTGTTCGCGCCCGGCGCCTCGGCGATGAGCGATGACGCCCTTCGAATCGTGTTGCGCCACGAGCTTTTTCACTACGCGGCGCGGTCGAGGACGGCGCTCGACGCGCCGCGCTGGCTGACCGAAGGCGTCGCCGACTTCGTGGGCAGGCCCGCGAGCCCGCGGCCTGGGCCGGCGCAGGCCGCGAACATTGCGCAATTGCCCACCGACGCCGATCTCGACACCGAAGGGGCGACCCGCAGCCTGGCCTACGACCGCGCGTGGTGGTTCGCCCGCTACGTCGCCGACCGATACGGTACCGACACGTTGCGTCGTCTCTACGAAAAAGCTTGCGGCCCAGGGCACCCCGATGTCGAGACGGCCATCTCGCAGACGCTCGGCGCCGGTATGGGCGAGGTGCTGGCCGACTGGCGCGGCTGGCTGGCCGGATAACCTGAGCCGATGACCCGCGTTCTGCTGGTTACCAACGACTTTCCGCCACGGCGTGGCGGGATCCAGTCGTACCTCCACGAACTCGTCGGGCACCTGGGGGGTTCCGGCGACGGCTACCCGCTCACGGTGTATGCGCCGAAGTGGAAGGGCTGCGAGGAATTCGACGCCGACGCAACGGCCACCGGTTACGAGGTCGTTCGGCATCCGACGACGCTGATGCTGCCGGGGCCCGGCGTCGACGACCGGATGCGGCGCTTGATCGCGGACAACGACATCGAGACGGTTTGGTTCGGCGCGGCCGCGCCGCTGGCGCTGCTGGCACCGCGGGCCCGGACCGCAGGCGCGCGCCGCGTCATCGCCAGCACCCACGGCCACGAGGTCGGCTGGTCGATGCTGCCGGTGGCGCGCAATGCGCTGCGCCGCATCGGCGACGGCACCGACGTCGTGACCTACGTCAGCAACTACACCAGGGGCCGGTTCGCGTCGGCGTTCGGGCCGCGGGCCGCGCTGGAGTATCTGCCGCCGGGCGTAGACATCGATCGGTTCGCGCCGGATCCGGCGGCCCGCGCCGAGATGCGCTCGCGGTACGGCCTGGGTGACCGGCCCGTGGTCGTGTGCCTCTCGCGGCTGGTGCCGCGCAAGGGCCAGGACATGTTGATCCGGGCGCTGCCGACGATCCGCGAGCGCGTCGACGGCGCCGCCTTGGTGATCGTCGGTGCCGGGCCGTACGCGGACACGCTGCACCGGTTGGCGGCGGAAGCGGACGTGACCGATCACGTCGTGTTCACCGGCGCGGTGCCCGGCGCCGAACTGCCCGCCCACCACGCGATGGCCGACGTGTTCGCGATGCCGTGCCGAACCCGCGGCGCGGGCCTGGACGTGGAGGGCCTCGGCATCGTGTTCCTCGAGGCGTCGGCGACGGGTGTGCCCGTTGTCGCGGGCCGGTCGGGCGGCGCGCCGGAGACCGTGCTGGACGGCGAAACAGGCCGGGTGGTCAACGGCACCGATGCCGAGGAAATCGCCACTGCCGTAAGTGAAATACTCGCCGACCCGGAGCGCGCATCACAGATGGGCGCTGCGGGGCGACGATGGGCCGTCGACAACTGGCAGTGGCGCAACCAGGCGGCGAGACTGCGGGCTCTGCTGAGCGGCTAGCAATCAGGACAACGTGATGAAGCCCTTGGTGTAGACCCAGGCCGTGCCGTTCGGCAGTCCTTCGTAGCCGCCGAGTTCGATCTGGCCGACGCGACACCAGTCGTCATGGCAGGGCTCCATCACTGGATGCACTTCGCCGGGATACAGGGTGCCGATCTTCTTTCCCGTGCCGTCGGGCTTGTCGTAGATGTCCGTCGCGACATCGACGGTGGCCTGGGTCGGAGGCTTATTCGCAGCGGCGGACGTCGGATCAGTGCACTTGACCTCGCCCTGCCAGTGCCATTTGTCGCTCACAAATTGGTTGTTCGCGCGTGCCAGCTCACCCCTGACGTCGGTCACGCTGTAGACCTGGCCATAGAACGTGTCGATCGTGCCGGTGAGGCCTCCGGCGTCATCCCAGGTGACAGTGAACTGGACATGTCGGCCGTCGATTCCGCCCCTGATGGTCCCGTTCATGGGCGTGCCCGCGGGGACACTCATGTCGGGGCGGTTGGACACGGTGAAGCCGTCCCGGGTGTTGACGGCGCCCGACCTGCCGTCAGGACCCCACCCGGTGAAGAGCGTCGGTCCGCCATCCTCGATGATTTGGCCCAGCCCGGAGAATTGGTAGCTCTGGCAGTCAGCGGGGGCCAGCGGGACCATCGGGGCTGCCGCGGCGACGGTCCCGGTGAGAAACGTCGTAGCCGTCAGGCCGGCCGCGGCGGCGAACACCGTTTTCATGGGTTCACGGTAGGCGCGGAGGTGCCCTCGAGGAATCGGGTGTTTCCCTACAATCTGCGCGTCAGCTGTACAGACCGTCGATGTCGGAGGCGAATTTCTCCGCCACCACCTTGCGCTTGACCTTCAGCGTCGGGGTCAGCTCGCCGGTGTCCTCGGTGAAGTCGACGGGCAGGATGGTGAACTTGCGGATCGCCTCGGCCTTCGACACCGCCTGGTTGGCGTCCTTGACCGCGAGGTCGATCTCGGCGAGCAGGTCGGGGTCGTCGGCCAGGTCGGCCACCGTCGCGTCGGCACTCTTGCTGTTGCGTTCCTTCCAGCCTCCGAACGCCTCGGGATCGATCGTGATGAGCGCGGCGATGAACGGCTTGGCGTCGCCGACACACATCGCCTGGCTGATCAGCGGGTGCGCCCGCAGTCGGTCCTCGAGGATGGCGGGTGCGACGTTCTTGCCGCCGGCGGTGACGATGATCTCCTTCTTGCGGCCGATGATGGTGAGGAAGCCGTTGTCGTCGATGGCGCCGAGGTCGCCGGTGTGGAACCACCCGTCGGAGAACACCGCCTTGGTCTCCTCCTCGTTGTGCCAGTAGCCGGCGAACACCACGCCACCGCGCACCAGCAGCTCGTCGTCATCACCGAGCCGCATGCTGTTGCCAGGCAACAGCTTTCCGACCGAGCCGACCTTCGCGCCGTTGATCTGGTTCACCGTGATCGCCGCGCTGGTCTCCGTCAGCCCGTAGCCCTCGTAGATGGTCAGCCCGACGCCGCGGTAGAAGTGGCCGAGCCGCGCGCCCAACGGCGCGCCTCCGGAGATCGCGGCACGGCAGTTGCCGCCGAGCGCGGCGCGCAGCTTGCCGTAGACGAGCCGGTCGAACAGCGCATGCTTGGCGCGCAGCAGCAGACCTGCGCCGCCGTTGTCCTGCGCCTGGCTCCACTCGATCGCGGCGTTGACCGCTGCGGCGAAGATCGGGCCCTTGCCGTCGTTGCGGGCGTTCTGCTCGGCGGTGTTGTAGACCTTCTCGAACACCCGCGGCACCGACACCACCAGCGTCGGCTTGAACACCCCGAGCATCGGCACAAGGTTCTTGATGTCACTGGTGAAGCCGAGCGTCACCTTGTTCGAGAACGCCGCGATGGTGATCGCCCGGGCCAGCACGTGCGCCAGCGGCAGAAACACCAGTAGGCGTTCGCCCTTGTCCAGCAGCGTCGGGAAGCACGCCTTGGCGCCGCGGATCTCGTAGACCAGGTTGGAGTGCGTCAACTGGCAGCCCTTTGGCCTGCCGGTGGTGCCCGAGGTGTAGATCAGCGTGGCGGGGTCGGTCGACTTGATTCCGGCCAGCCGGGCATCCAGTTCGCCCGCCTCGACCGACTGTCCGGCCTCGGCGAGCGCATCCAGCGCCGCGGGACCCGTCCCGTCGATGCGGAACACCTTGCGCAGGTCGGGCAGGTCGCCCTGGAGCGCCTCGATTTTCTCGGCGTGCGCGTCGGTTTCGGCGAACACCAATACGGCGCCGGAGTCGCCGAGCACGAATTTCACCTGTTCGGCCGAGCTGGTCTCGTAGATCGGAACGGTCAATGCGCCGACGGACAGGATCGCGAAGTCGATGATCGGCCATTCGTAGCGGGTCGCCGACAGCAATGCCACGCGGTCGCCGGGCTTGACGCCCTCGGCGATCAAGCCCAGTGCCGCCGAACGGATCTGGCTTGCCGCCTCGGTCGCCGTCACGTCGGCCCACCGGCCATCGACGAGGCGCTGGAAGATCACGTGGTCGGGGTCGTCGCGCTCATGCGAGTAGACGGAGCTGACGACGTTGTCGTGCTCGCCGACTTCGAACGATGCCGGAACACTGAACTCGCGCACAGTCGTGGCCTCCGAGGTGGTAGCGGCTTTGTTTTCGGCTCAGCCTAGTCGGCCGGGGGCCGCCGCGGCGGTGCCATATGTGAAGCTAGGGGCGATGAACAGCATCCAGGTCGCCGATCAGACGTTCGTGGCTGCCGACCCCGTCGCGGTCGGCAGGGCGGTCGCCGACCCAGCGAGCTGGCGGCGCTGGTGGCCGGATCTGCTGTTGACGGTTGTCGAGGATCGCGGCCAGCTCGGCCATCGCTGGACCGTCCACGGCGCCCTCACCGGCACCATGGAGGTGTGGCTGGAGCCGTCGCTGGACGGCGTGATCCTGCACTACTTCCTGCACGCGGAGCCCGCGGGCGTGGCGGCCTGGCAGCTGGCCAAGTTGAACCTGGCCAAGCTGAACCACCAGCGCCGCGTTGCGGGCAAGAAGATGTCCTTCGAGCTGAAGAGGACACTGGAGGCGGCACGGCCGGTGGGGATGCCCCCGCTGGCGTGATACTGGGTCAGACCCAGTGGCGGCAGGTAGATTTTCTTTCCATCGAGCGGATGCGATCAGGGGAACGACGACGTGGCGGACAAGACGGCGCAGACCATCTACATCGACGCTGACCCTTCGACGGTGATGGACGTCATCGCAGACATCGGGTCATACCCGGACTGGGTTGCCGAATACAAGGAGACCGAGGTTCTGGAGTCCGACGACGCGGGCTACCCCAAGACCGCCCGGCTGGTGCTGGACGCCGCGGTGCTCAAAGACACCATGGTGCTGGCCTACGCCTGGCCCGCCGATCACGGCTCGGTGACATGGAAGCTGGTGTCGAGCTCGCTGCTTAAGTCACTCGAGGGAGCATATCGCCTGTCGCCCAAGGGATCTGGCACCGATGTCACCTACGAACTGTCGGTCGACCTGATCATTCCGATGATCGGCCTTCTCAAACGCAAGGCCGAGCGCCGGCTGACCGACACCGCATTGAAGGACCTCAAGAAACGAGTCGAGGCTGAGTGAATCCCCCTCGCCTACCCAGGCCCGAATCAGTCTCTTCGTTGGCAAGGGCGGCGTAGGCAAGTCGACGCTGGCGACCGCGACCGCGGTGCGCGATGCGCGCTGCGGCCTGCGGGTTCTCGTGGTGTCCACCGACCAGGCGCACTCGCTCGGCGACGTGCTCGGCACGCCGGTGACTCCGACCGGCAGCCGGGCACCGACCCGGGTGATGGCCGACGACGCCGACGCCGGCGGCGGTTTCCTCGATGCGCTGGCGTTGGACACGCTGGCACTGCTCGAGGGACGCTGGCGCGAGATCGCAGGCTTGCTGTCGGCCAGATTCGAGGAATCCGAGCTGGGACAGGTTGCCCCCGAAGAGCTTTCGGCGCTGCCGGGTATCCAGGAGGTTCTCGGCCTTCACGAGGTCGGTGAGCTGGCGAAGTCGGGGGAGTGGGATCACGTCGTGGTCGACTGCGCGTCGACGGCGGATGCGCTGCGGATGCTCACGCTGCCCGCGACGTTCGGGCTGTATCTGGAGCGGGCCTGGCCACGGCATCGCAGGCTGAGTTCGGGCGGCGACGACGTCCGCACGGGGGCGATCGTGGCGCTGATGGAACGCGTGGACGCGGGTACCGCCGCGCTGACCGGCCTGCTCACCGACGGCGACCGGGTGAGCGCACACCTGGTGCTGACCGCCGAGCGGGTGGTGGCCGCCGAAGCCGCCCGCACGCTGGGCTCGCTGGCGCTGATGGGCGTGCGCGTCGAGGAACTTATCGTCAATCAGATTCTGCTTCAGGACGATTCGTACGAATACCGCAACTTGCCCGAGCATCCGGCGTTCGACTGGTACTCCGAGCGCATCTCCGAACAGCAGACGGTGCTCGACGAGCTGGACACGACCATCGGCGATGTACAACTGGTGATGGTGCCGCACCTGGCGGGCGAACCCATCGGGCCGAAGGCGCTCGGCGAGCTGCTCGAGTTCGCGGGCAAACGCGACGGCTCCCCGCCGCCCGGGCCGCTGCGGCCGGTGGTCGACCGCGAGTCGGGCTCGGGATTGGAGGCGGTGTATCGGTTGCGGCTAGAGTTGCCCCAGGTCGATTCCGGCGCACTCACCCTGGGCCGGGTCGACGATGACTTGATCATCGGCGCAGGCGGTATGCGGCGCCGGGTTCGGCTGGCATCCGTCCTACGCCGGTGCATCGTGATGGACGCCCAGCTCAAAGGCAGTGAGCTGACCGTGCGCTTTAGACCAGATCCGGAGGTGTGGCCCGCTTGACGGATACTCACCCCGATCTGGGCCCAGAGCTGCGGGCCCTTGCGCGGTCCATCCTGAACCGGATCGATCCCGCGGTGCGGGCCGCGGCCGCCGCGACCGCGGGCGCCGAGGGGCCCGGCAAGTGCCAGCAGGTGTGGTGCCCGGTGTGTGCGCTGGCCGCCCTCGTGAGCGGCGAGCAGCATCCGCTGCTGGCCGTCATCGCCGAGCACAGCGTCGCGCTGCTGACCGTGGTGCGGGCGATGGTCGACGACGTCGAGACGACGCCGGTGCCTCCTGAGCCGCCGCCCGACGGGCCGCCGCCATCTGGCCCGAGCCGGTATCAACACATCCCCGTGACCGTCGAGGAGTGACGGTAGAGTAAAGCCCAAGCACCGTCCGGTGCGCCCAATCCGGGAGGGTCCATGTGGTATTGGCTGTTCAAGTACATCTTCATGGGCCCGTTGCTGACCCTGCTCGGCAGACCGAAAGTCGAAGGGCTGGAATACGTTCCAGACTCCGGGGCCGTCATCCTGGCGAGTAACCACTTGGCCGTCGCGGACAGCTTCTACCTACCATTGGTCGTCAAGCGCAGGATTACCTTCCTTGCCAAGGCGGAGTACTTCACGGGAGCCGGGATCAAGGGTTGGTTCCAGCGCTGGTTCTACACCGCGGCCGGGCAGGTGCCCATCGACCGCACCGACGCCGACTCCGCTTCGGCCGCATTGGGGACCGCCGCGCGGATTCTGACCGAGGGCAAATTGCTGGGGATGTATCCCGAGGGCACACGATCACCCGACGGGCGGCTGTACAAGGGCAAGACGGGGCTGGCCCGCGTCGCGCTGAACACCGGTGTGAAGGTCATCCCGGTCGCGATGATCGGCACCGACGCCGTCAACCCGCCGGGCAGCAAGATGTGGAAGTTCGCGCGGGTCACCGTGAGGTTCGGCAAGCCGATGGACTTCAGCCGGTTCGACGGCCTCGAGGGCAATCGGTTCATCGAGCGGGCCGTCGTCGACGAGGTGATGTACGAGCTGATGCGGTTGTCCGGCCAGGAGTACGTCGACCTGTATGCGGCCGACATCAAGGAGGGCAAACAACCCGCGGGGATTGCCGCCTAGCTCGTAGCAGGTACGGGTGCGGCGCCGCTGACGGCCGCCGGGCGACGCTCGGCCGAATGCGCCGCCACAGTCCCGGAGACCACGATCACGGCCAGCGCCCACCACAGGTAGGAGCCGCCCGCTAGCTGACGCCACAGCGATGCCGTCGTCTCGTGGTGTTCGGGCATCAGGGTGATCGGCGTCCACACCATCAGCGCCACGCCTGCCGCGGTGACCACACCCAGCAGCGCGTTCCGTCGCCGATAGGCGACCACGGTGCACACCAGCACCGTGGGCAGCGCCCACACCCAATGATGCGACCAGGAGACCGGCGACACCACGAGTCCGAACATCGCCACACAGATCAGCGCCAGAATCGGCTCGCCTGTCCTAAGCAACCGCCTGGCCGCCCAGATCGTCACGCCGAGCACGACAACGCACAGCAGAGCCCACAGCCCGAACCGCTCGCCCTCGCCGAGGCCGAGCCGCGCCAGTGTCCCTGCGATGTTCTGGTTGGTGTTCAGCGTCGCTGTGCCGATCCGGTCGGTGTTGCGCACGGTGTCGGTCCAGTACTGCAGGGAGTCCCGCCATGCGAATACGAAGCCGACGACGGTCGCGACGGCCGCAGACGCCGCGGTGACGACCAGCGCGCGGGTGTCCCTGCGCAGCACGAAGTACAGCAGGAACACCGCAGGGGTGAGCTTCAGGGCGATCGCGACGCCGAGCAGGATGCCGCGGGGCCATGGCGTCTTGCGGGGCACGCAGTCGGCGATGACCAGCGTCATCAGCACGACGTTGATCTGGCCGAAGTCGAAATTCGCCCGGATCGGCTCGAGGTAGACCACGGCGGGCGCCACGATTGCCGCGGCCAGCCAGCACCGGCGCAGCCATGCTGGCTCGGTGGTGACCGATGTCGTCTGCCACACGTCGAGGTGGGTCAAGACGATGACCGTGGACACGATCAACAGCACGAACGTCGTCACCGTGATCGCCGTGCTCGCCACCGGCAGCGGCAGCACCGCGAACGGCGCGAAGACGATCGCGGCCAGCGGTGGATAGGTGAACGGGAGCTCGAGTCCTGCCTGGGTTTCGAACATGGTGCCGTCGTCGTACAGGGGCCTGCCGTCCAGCCAGGCCCGCCCGCCCATTCGGTAGACGTCGATGTCGATCCGGTAGGTGCTGTGGCCGAGCAGCCGCCAGCAGGCCCAGACCAGCGCCGCCAGCGTCAGCAGCTGAAACAGCCGCCACGCGACGGTTGGCCATCTACCAGCCTCGTCGGGCGACCGCCACCTACTCATGTCGGAACCAGACTATCGGCCGACGGCGGCGCGTCGGACCATATCCCCGGCACGTCGCGCCCCTCTCGGCGTAAGTTTTCTGCGTGCATGTGAAGCTTGACCTCGGCATTGGCATCCCGGATGGCCGGCTGCCGCTCGTCTTCTGCCTTGTGGCCTTCCTCCTGACCTTCTTCGTCACGCGCACGATCGTCCGTTACATCCGCAGCCATGCCGACAGCGACAAGCCCAAGAAGTGGTGGCAGCCCCGCAACATCTCGGCGGGCGGCGGTGTCCACGTCCACCACGTGGTGATCGGCGTGATCTTGGTCATGCTCTCCGGGATCGCGATGGTGACTTTGGCTGTCGACGGGGGAGTACCCGAATTCACGGTCGCGGCAATCTTTTTCGGAATCGGTGCAGCATTGGTACTCGACGAGTTCGCGTTGATCCTGCATCTGGAGGACGTCTACTGGTCCGAGGACGGCCGCACATCGGTCGACGCCGTGTTCGCGGCCGTCGCCGTCGCCGGGCTGCTGATCCTGGGCTTCAACCCGCTGTCGTTCTTCGACATCGGGATCTGGCGCAGCGACACCAGCGTGGCGGCGCGGGCGGCGGTCATCGCCCTGGCGGGCCTCACGCTGGCGCTTGCGGTGATCGTGTTGCTCAAGGGCAAGGTGTGGACCGGCCTGGTCGGCATGTTCATCACCCCGCTGCTGTTCATCGGGGCGCTCCGGCTGTCCCGACCACACGCACCGTGGGCCCGCTGGCGCTATACCAACAAGCCGCGGAAGATGCACCGCGCGCTGGTCCGGGAGCGAATCCTGCGCAGGCCGGTGGTGCAGGCCAAGCTGTGGCTGCAGCACGTCATCGCCGGCGAGCCGCACTTCCCCGACGACCACGAGGTCAATGCGCAGCTGGACCGCGAGATCCACGCCGCCCCCGCGCCGCCGTCGGGCGGCCCGCCGGTCGCCGAGAAAGCGACCGTGTAGGCCCCGCGTGAAGTACTTCTACGACACCGAGTTCATCGACGACGGCCGCACCATCGACCTCATCTCGATCGGCGTGGCAGCCGAGGACGGTCGCGAATATTACGGCATATCAACCGAATTCAACCCGGACCGGGCAGGACGCTGGGTGCGCACCAACGTGCTGCCCAAGCTGCCGTCGCCATCGTCGCAGCTGTACCGGTCGCGCAAGCAGATCCGGTCGGAGCTTGAGGACTTCTTCGGCGTCGACGGTGACGAGCCGATCGAACTGTGGGCCTGGGTCGGTGCCTACGACCATGTGGTGCTGTGCCAGCTCTGGGGGCCGATGACCGCGCTGCCGCCGGCGATTCCGCGGTTCACCCGCGAACTGCGCCAGTTCTGGGAGGAGCGCGGTTGCCCCAGGATGCCGCCGCGACCCCGGGATGCGCACGACGCCCTGGTCGACGCGAGGCACAACCTGCTGCGGTTTCAGGTGATGACCTCGGGAGACGTCGCCCCACCTCACTGAAAAATCGGCTGGTCCCGCCCGGTTACCATGGTCGGGTGAACTGGACCGTCGACGTACCCATCGACCAGCTGCCGGCGCTGCCGCCGCTGCCTGACGATTTGCGGCACCGGCTGGACGCCGCGCTGGCCAAGCCTGCCGCGCAGCAGCCCAGCTGGGACGCCGATCAGGCCAAGGCGATGCGGACCGTGCTGGAGAGCGTGCCGCCGGTGACGGTGCCCTCGGAGATCGAGAAGCTCAAGGGGCTGCTGGCCGATGTGGCCCTCGGCAAGGCCTTCCTGCTGCAGGGCGGCGACTGCGCCGAGACCTTCGTCGACAACACCGAACCGCACATTCGCGCCAACATCCGCACCCTGCTGCAGATGGCGGTGGTGCTGACCTACGGCGCCAGCATGCCGGTGGTCAAAGTCGGCCGCATCGCGGGCCAGTACGCCAAGCCGCGGTCGGCGGACATCGACGCGCTCGGCTTGAAGTCCTACCGCGGCGACATGATCAACGGTTTCGCCCCGGACGCCGCGGTGCGCGAACACGATCCGTCCCGCCTGGTCCGCGCCTACGCGAACGCGAGCGCCGCGATGAACCTGGTGCGGGCGCTGACGTCGTCGGGCCTGGCATCGCTGCACCTGGTGCACGACTGGAATCGGGAGTTCGTCCGGACCTCGCCCGCGGGCGCGCGCTACGAGGCGCTGGCCGGTGAGATCGACCGCGGCCTGACGTTCATGAGCGCGTGCGGTGTCGACGACCGCAACCTGCAGACCGCCGAAATCTACGCCAGTCATGAGGCTTTGGTGCTCGACTACGAGCGCGCGATGTTGCGGCTGGCGGAGGACGACGAGGGCAAGCCGAAGCTGTATGACCTTTCGGCACACTATGTCTGGGTCGGCGAGCGCACTCGTCAGCTCGACGGCGCCCACGTCGCTTTCGCCGAAGTGATCGCCAACCCGATCGGTGTGAAGATCGGCCCGACGATGACGCCCGAGCTGGCCGTCGAATACGTGGAGCGGCTCGACCCGAACAACCAGCCCGGCCGGCTCACGCTGGTGAGCAGGCTCGGCAACAACAAGGTGCGCGACCTGCTGCCGCCGATCATCGAGAAGGTGCAGGCGACCGGTCATCAGGTGATCTGGCAGTGCGACCCGATGCACGGAAACACCCACGAGTCGTCCACCGGCTACAAGACCCGGCACTTCGACCGCATCGTCGACGAAGTGCAGGGCTTCTTCGAGGTGCACAGGGCGCTCGGCACCCATCCCGGCGGCATGCACGTCGAGATCACCGGCGAGAACGTCACCGAATGCCTCGGTGGTGCACAGGACATCTCGGACTCCGACCTGGCGGGCCGCTACGAGACGGCGTGCGATCCGCGGCTGAACACCCAGCAGTCGCTGGAGCTGGCGTTCCTGGTCGCCGAAATGCTGCGCGACTAGAGCAAGCCGGTCAGGTTGCTCCCGATCGTCCATGCGGCGGCGGCGAGTGCTCCGGTGAGCACCAGCACGGCGACCACCCAGAAAAACAGCACACGCTTGGCGCGTTGCCGGGCCCAGTAGAACTCGTTCATGTCGATCCCGGCGAATTGTCCTGCAACGCCCTGGTATTCGGCTGCGGGTTCGTCGTCCGACACCCAGTCGTCGGGTCCCCGGGTCAGCTCTCGGGTGTGCTGCCGCGGCGGCGGCTTGGGGGTGCCGACCGTGGTGGCGTGCTCGTTGACGCGGCTGCGGTGCACCTCCGCCGACAGATGCTGAGCCGACTCATGCGGGGCGGGCACGCGGAAGTCCGGTAGCCCCAGCTCGTCGACGATCTCCTCGAGTTCGGCCCCCATCTCGTCGGCGTCGGCATACCGGTCGGCAGGGTTCCGCTTCGTCGCACGCAACACGAGATCGTCGAATTGCTGTGGCACACCGCCGATCACCGCGCTTGGCGGGGCAACGTCGCGGTCCATCCGCTGATAGGCCACCGCCAATGCGGTGTCGCCGGTGAACGGGGTGCGGCCGGTCAGAAGCTCGTAGGCCAGGATGCCGACACCGTAGACGTCGCTGGCGGGCGTGGCGTCGCCGGTGCTGACCTGCTCGGGCGAGAGGTACGCCGCGGTTCCCAAAATCACACTCGTGGAAGTGATCTTGGCTTCCGCGATCGCCCGCACCAGCCCGAAGTCGGCGATCTTCACGTCGCCGTCGTCGGAGATCAACACGTTCTCCGGCTTTACGTCGCGGTGCACGAGTCCCTGGTGGTGGGCGACGGCAAGGCCGCCGAGCACCGGGCCCAGCACGGCGGCCACCGCATGCGGCGGCATCGGCCCGCGCTCGACCAGGAGCTCGCGCAGGGTGCCGCCCTCGATGAGCTCCATCACCAGGAACGGATGGTGGCCGTCGATGCCCTGGTCATAGACGGCGACCAGGCCGGGGTCCTTCAACTTGGCGACCGCGCGTGCCTCGCGCTGAAACCTGGTGAGGAACTGGTTGTCGCCCGCATAGCGGGACTCCATGACCTTCAGCGCGACCGGCCGATCCAGCCGGAGGTCGAGGCCGCGGTACACCCCCGACATCCCGCCGGTCGCGATCAGGGTGTCGACGCGGTACCGCCCGTCCAGCACGACCCCGGCGAGCGGGTCGGATTGCTGGTGGGCCTCCACCGCACTCATGGTACGGAGCGAAATGTGGTTGCCCGACTGCCTCCGAGACGGCGTCGCGCGTCCTACACTCGGGGCCGTGAGCAGTATTCCGGCCGCCGAAGACGTGCTCGATCCTGCCGAGGACGTGTACGACCTGCCCCACGTCGCCCAACTGATGGGCGTCCCGGTGACGAAGGTCCAACAACAGTTGCGCGAAGGTCATCTCGTTGGTGTCCGCCGCGAAGGCGCGGTTGTCGTGCCGAGAGTCTTCTTCGACGACACCGGCCACGTCGTCAAGAGCCTGGCGGGGTTGCTCGTCGTCCTGCACGACGGGGGCTACCGCGACACCGAGATCGTGCGCTGGCTGTTCACCCCGGATCCGTCGCTGACCATCAGGCGGGACGGATCGATGGACCGGCAGAACAACGCGCGTCCTGTCGACGCCCTTCACTCGCACCAGGCCCGCGAGGTGGTGCGCCGCGCCCAGGCGATGGCCTACTGACTGGTCACCGGCTGTTCGGCCGGGTCGTCGTCGGTCGCCTTGTCCTGCGGTGGCTCCCGCGTCCTGTACAGCGAATACCACGCGCCGACCGCGACGGCCGTCGCCAGCACCACGTGGATCCACGAGTACATGCCATGTGAGCCATCGGGTTTGAAGATCACCATGATCCAGGTGGAGAAGCCGGCGATGGCCGCGATGGCCTGTCTGCTCTGCGCCAGCGCCGACAACAGCGCCAGCGGCCAGCTGTAGTACCAGGGCAGTGCGGCGGGCACGAACAGCACCACGATCACCATCGCCCACGCGATGCCGGTCAGCACCTGACGGTCGGTGTGCCGGAACCGCCACCACAGCATCGGAAGCGAGATGGCGATGATCGCGATGCCGACGATGCGGGCGACTTCCAGCACGCCGTAGAAGTTGACCGGCAAGAACAGCCCGCCCACGGCGTTGACGACATTCGAGAAAGCGGTGGGCACCGTCAGCCAGTTGATGATCTTCACCGAGCCGGCAAGCGCGGTCAGCCAGCCGATGCCGACACCGGCCAGCCAGGACAGCACGGCGAACACCGCGACGAAGATGACGATCGCACCCGCGGCAGCCGCCGCGAACGCCTTCAGCGGGGAGAGGTTTCGCCGCTCGGAGAGCTGACGCGCCCACACCCACACCATGAACGGAAGTGCAAGTCCCGCCGTCGCTTTCACCGCCACCGCGACGACGATCAGTGCGTTGCCCGCGATCGGGTGGCGCTGGAAGATCAACGCGATGCCCGCGGCCATCAGGCCGACCATCAGCATCTCGTTGTGCACGCCGCCCATCAGATGGATGATCACCAGCGGGTTGAGCACGCAGATCCACAGTGCGGCAGCCCCGTTGGCGCCGACGTGACGGGCCACCCGCGGCGCCGCCCAGATCAACAGCACGAGGCCGGGCAGCATGCACAGCCTCAGCACCATCGTGCCGCCGATGACGTTGTCGCCGACGAGCATCGTGACGAACTTCGCGATCAGGATGAACGCAGGGCCGTATGGCGCGGTGGTCGTCGTCCAGATCGGACTGACGTTGTCCAGCAAGGAGTTCGGGTTGTCTACCGGCCCGACAAGATACGGGTCGAAACCGTCGCGCAACAACGCGCCCTGCGCCAGGTACGAATAGGTGTCACGGCTGAACACGGGCACCGAGAGCAGCAGCGGTGCCAACCAGAAGCCGGTGGTGGCCACCATCGTGTACTCGCGCGCGGTGCCGTCGATCACCTTGCGGCCCAACCACAACCAGGCGAACAGCATCAACGCGACGCCGCCCCACAGAAGAATCGAGGACAACACCAGTCCATGCCCGAAGCGCAGCCACGACAGGTGCAACGACTCCAGCACGGGATCATGCAGCCGGGTGCTGCCTGCGCCGAGGCCGCCCGCGGTGATCAGTATCGCGCCCAGACACCCGAGCAGCGCGGGCCGCGCCTCCGGCGATGTGGTGAACGCGGACAGCCGCGCGAAGGGCGTCACGGGCTCAAGCGGACCGGTTGGCGGCCAACCTGGCGAGCTTGGAAAGGCCCGCCTTCGCCTGTGGGTCGATCGGTGCGGCGCTCAGGGCTTCCAGCGACCGCGTGGTGAGCATGTCGATGCGCTGCTCGACTGCGGCCAGCGCGCCCACCGACTCGATGGCCAGACACACCTCGCGCACCTGCGCATCGGAGAGCTGCGTGCCGACCGAGGACCGCAACAGCTCGGCGGCAGCCGGATCGGATTTCTCGGCGAGCTCGACGGCTTCGGCGAGCAGTACCGTGCGCTTGCCGGACCGCAGGTCGTCGCCGGACGGCTTGCCGGTCACGGCGGGATCGCCGAACACGCCGAGCACGTCGTCGCGAAGCTGGAAGGCCACCCCGATGTCGGTGCCCACCTCGTGGAAGATCGCCTGCACGTCGGGGCGGTCGGCGGCGGCCGCGGCGCCCAGCTGCAACGGCCGGGTGACGGTGTAGGACGCCGTCTTGTAGGTGTTCACGGTCATCGCCGACGCGACCGTCGTCGCACCGCTGGACTCGGCGACGATGTCGAGGTACTGACCGCCGAGCACCTCGGTGCGGATGTCGGACCAGACCTGTTGGACGCGGCGTCGGGCATCCGGGGACAGTTCAGTGGTCGCGACGATGTCGTCGGCCCACACCAGGGCGAGATCACCGAGCAGGATCGCCGCCGACATCCCGAACTGGTCGGCCGAACCGCCCCAGTGCCGGTCGCGGTGCTGCTCGGCGAACAACCGGTGCACCGTGGGCAGGCCGCGCCGGGTGGCGGAGTCGTCGATCACGTCGTCGTGCACGAGCGCGCAGGCGTGCAGCAGCTCGAGCGCCGCGAAGAACCGAAGGATCGACGGATCCGCCTCGCGGTCGGCTACCGCGCGCCAACCCCAGTAGGCGAATGCGGGGCGCAGCCGTTTACCGCCGCGCAGCACGAACTCCTCGAGCGCCGCGGTCAGCTCGGCGTAGTCGGTGCCGATGTACGCGCAGTGACTGCGGCGCTCCTTGAGGTAATCCCGCAGTTGGTCGGTCACGGCGCTGGCCAATTCAATGGCTGACGGTGCCGCTGTGTCCACGCTCAGCGCGGCGCCCCTTTCGGTCGATTTCGCCGTGAGTGCATCCAGACTAGAGCCTGCCACCGGCTTTGTAGCAAGCCGAGACGGCTGCTAGTCGCGGGAGGAGGCCGCTGGATCGACGAGGCGCGGGGACTGGTCGCGGTTCACCCACGCCAGGGTCCCAAGGATGCCTGCCACCAGGAATGACGCCAGCGTCAACCAGATCGCCGCGCCGGTGAACGAGCGCGCGCTCGGATCGGTGTAGCGGGCCTGCGCACTCATCGTGCTCACCACGCCGGGCTTCAGTTTCCACTCGACGACCTCCGTGGCCACCTGGTCGCCGTTGGTGGAGGTCACCTCGCCGGGGAACGACACGGACAGCGACACATCGGCGTCCGGATCGGTCAGCGACGTCAGGTCGGCGCGGCCGTCGAGAATCACCAGATCGCCTGCGCGACGTAGGGATAGGTCAACGCCCGCCGCGTCGCGGTTCATGTTGGCCAGCTGGGGCAGCTCGGCGAAAGTCAGGTCGGAGAACACGGCTTGCGAGCCGACGTAGTCGTCCTTGTTGTAGTCGGAGATCGCCACCTTGTTGGAGAACGGCAGGTTGTTCAGCAGCTGCGGGCCCTTGTCGTCGGCAGCACGGGATTTGGCGGCCGCGACGATCTGTCCGGACACCCGGTCGTCGGGGGAGACGGTGATGCTGGCCCGCACGCGCACGCAGCCGACGGCCGTCGGAAGTATCACAAGCAGCGCCACGATCGCCAGCAGGCGGACGCGGCGGCGACTCGGCACCAGGTCATCGTGCCAGACGAAAGGCGCTAGAGCGGCAGTGACCGCCCAAGGATCGCGAAGGCGCGCGGGTCACCTGCGAAGTGGTAGCCGCGGATGACGTCGGTGAAGCCGAGCCTGCGATACAGCCGCCACGCGCGGTTGGACTCCCCGTTGATCTCCGGAGTCGACAGCAGGACGTGCGACTCGACGCGGCCCGCGAGAAGCCGGCGGGCCAGCGCCTCGCCGAGCCCGCGCCCCTGAGCACGTGGATGGATATGCAGTTCGGTCAGCTCGAAGTAGCTCGACATCAACTCGGCGATGCTGGATCGGTCGGTGCCGACTCTCTGCAGCCCTGCCACGACCTGCTGCTGCCACCACTGGTCGGGGGCGCCGCCGTAGCCGTACGCGACACCGACGATCGGCGCGGTGCGCAGGTCGGCGGGGTCCTGGTCTCCGGTGTCGGTTGGTTCGACCGCCGCGACGGCCTTCCAGCCGCTCCTGCGCGTGTGCTCGAGCCACATCGACGCCCGCTGGTCCTCGGTGCCGCGCGGATAGCGCATCGCATCCACGTAGACGCCGAGAGCATCGGTGAGCCGGTGTCGCATGTCGTCCGGCGACAGATCGATCAGAAATGTCGCCAACGCATCAAGCCCTTCCTTCCGCAGTGTCGGGAAACCAAGGCCATTATCGGCGTGACGAGGCGGTGCGTCACACGGGCGGTGCACGTCATACAATCAGGGCGCGAACTAGGTGGTAAGGCTCAGATTCACCTCGTATCATGGCTCTCAGATGTCCGTGAATGCGGGCATAAACGTCGTTGAAACAAGTGACGGGCGGCAAGGAGGGACGCATGCCACTCTCCGATCATGAGCAGCGCATGCTCGACCAGATCGAGAGCGCGCTCTACGCCGAGGACCCCAAATTCGCGTCGAGCGTGCGTGGTGGCGGGCTTCGTGCTCCATCGGCCCGTCGCCGGCTGCAGGGCGCGGCCCTGTTCGTGATCGGCCTCGCGATGCTGGTGTGCGGCGTGGCGTTCAAGGCCACCATGATCGGAAGTTTCCCGATCCTCTCGGTCTTCGGCTTCCTGGTGATGTTCGGCGGTGTCGTGTTCGCGATCACCGGGCCGAGGATGACCCGCGGGCGGGACGGCTCGGGCGCTGAGCAGGGCGGCTCGCGGCAGAAGCGTGCCAAGGGCTCGGGCGGATCATTCACCAGCCGGATGGAAGACCGCTTCCGCCGCCGTTTCGACGAATAGCGCGATCATCACGATGGGGTAGCCGATCTCGGCTGCCCCATCTTTTGTCCGATTGCCGCCCCACTTCGCCCCACACGGGGATTACCAGCGTATTCAGGCCGTCGGTAGGACGCCGTTCCCTCGCTCCTGCCATGGGCTGCCCTATTCGTGGGGAAACGGTCGCAACATCAGCTGCCATTTGGAGCATGGTGGGGAATTGTGGGGTAAAGTGGCGGACAACGGAGCAACCGGAGCTCCGGAGTGGCGGGAGGTGGCGAGATGTTCCTCGGCACCTATACGCCGAAGCTCGACGACAAGGGGCGGCTCACGCTGCCCGCCAAGTTCCGCGACGCGCTGGCAGGGGGGTTGATGGTCACCAAGAGCCAAGATCACAGCCTTGCCGTCTATCCGCGGGCGGAGTTCGAGGCACTGGCCAGGCGGGCGTCGGGGGCGTCGCGAAGCAATCCGGACGCCCGCGCGTTCCTCCGTAACCTCGCCGCCGCAACCGATGAACAGCATCCCGACTCGCAGGGCCGGATCACGCTGTCGGCCGACCATCGTCGCTACGCCAACCTTTCGAAGGACTGCGTGGTGATCGGCTCGGTCGACTACCTCGAGATCTGGGACGCCGACGCGTGGCGGGAATACCAAGAGACACACGAAGAGAACTTCTCCGCGGCCAGCGATGAAACTCTCCGCGACATCATTTGATCCGGCGGCCGACCGTGCATCGCGGCCTCTGTCCGAGCCGGCCCTGGCGTACTTCCCCAACGCCAGGTCCGCGCGCTCGGACAGAGACCCCGGTGCAGGGCGGCCATTCTTCGGAGGCCTTGCCATGGCTGCTGGCGGACACGGACACATGCCCGTTCTGCTCGATCGCTGCGTGGAGCTGTTGACGCCCGCGCTGACGCGGCGCAGCCCGGACGGCTCCGGCGCCGTGTTGGTCGATGCCACGCTGGGCGCGGGCGGTCATGCCGAGCGATTCCTCGAGGAACTGCCGGGCCTGCGGCTGATCGGGCTGGATCGCGACCCCAACGCGCTGTGGATCGCGGGCGAGCGCCTCGCCCCGTTCGCCGACCGCGTCCTGCTGACCCGCACCCGATTCGACGGGATCGAGGGCGTATTGGCCGAATCCGGTTATTGGGCAAGCGAATCCGGGCGGACCGAAGCCGACGCCGTGCTGTTCGACCTCGGGGTGTCGTCGATGCAACTGGATCGCGCCGAGCGGGGATTCTCCTATTCCGCCGACGCGCCGCTGGACATGCGGATGGATCCCGACGCGGAGCTGACCGCAGCCGAGATCGTGAACACCTACGACGAGCGGGCGCTGACCCGCATCCTGCGCGAGTTCGGCGAGGAGCGGTTCGCAAGCCGGATCGCCGCCCAGATCGTTCGCAGGCGTGCCCGCAGGCCGTTCGCACGCACCGGTGATCTCGTCGAGTTGCTGTATGACGCGATACCGGCGCCTGCCCGGCGCACCGGCGGGCATCCAGCCAAGCGCACCTTCCAGGCATTGCGGGTGGCCGTCAATGGGGAACTGGACACGCTGCGCGATGCGCTGCCCGCGGCGCTGAGAACGCTCAGCTCCGGCGGTCGCATCGCGGTGATGTCCTACCAGTCACTGGAGGACCGCATTGTCAAGAACCTGTTCGCCGGCGCGACGGCGTCCCGCACGCCGCCCGGTCTGCCCGTCGAGCTTCCCGGTCACGAACCGGAGTTCAGCAGCCTGACCCGTGGCGCCGAGCGCGCCAGCGCACAAGAGATCGCAGTCAATCCACGAAGCGCCTCGGTCCGGCTTCGGGCTCTGGAAAAGGTTGCTGGAAGGGACATCTCATGAAGGCCAAGCGACCGAACGCAGTGCGCGGCAGCGAAGAGCGCCGCCGCACTCAGCGTCAGCCCGCCCGCGGCACGCATCGCCGGTCCCCGGATGCGCCACAGCGTCGGGGGCGTCCGCGCGCGACGGACACCGCGCCGATCACCAGGCCGCAGATCAAGCCCGTCCGGCCGAAGAACGCCAGCCAGGCGAAGGCCAGAGCAAAGGCGCGAAAGGCCAAGGCGCCCAAGGTCGTCCGCCCGTCGTTCAAAGAGCGGATCATCACCCGGGTTTCGGCCATCGACCTCAACCCACGCACGCTTGCGGCGCGAGTTCCGTTCGTGGTGCTGGTCATCGGATCGCTCGGGCTAGGGCTGGGCGTCACGCTGTGGCTGTCCACCGACTCCGCCGAACGGTCGTATCAGCTGGGCACCGCCAGGGAGACCACGCAGGCGCTGATGCAGCAGAAGGACGCCCTCGAGCGCGACGTCCTCGAGGCACAGGCCGCGCCCGCGCTCGCCGAGTCCGCCCGCCAGCTGGGGATGATCCCGTCACGCGACACCGCTCACCTCGTGCAGGACCCGTCGGGTAACTGGATCGTGGTCGGCACACCCAAACCCGCAGAAGGGGTTCCACCGCCGCCGCTCAACACCCCGCTGCCCGACGACACCGCGCCGCCCCCCGCACAGGCCGCCGCCAAGCCGGCACCGCCGGTCGTCGATCCCCGCGAAGTCGTCGTCCGGAAGCCCGAACGCAGTGCCCAGGCGGAGCCTGCTCCGGCGGCCGCTCCCACGCCTGCAGCGCCCGACCCGGCGGTCGCTCCGGTGACGGCCCCGCTGCCGGAAGCGCCGCACGGCAGCACCGGCGTGCCGCCCGCGCTCGGGCCCTCTGAACCGCCTGCCGACCCGCTGGCCGTGCCGCAGGCCGCGCCCCCAGCCGAGCAGTTCGGTCCGGTCACCGCGACCACACCCGGCGCCCCGACGTGAGCCGCGGCAACGGTCGACGCGGCCGCAAGGGGCAACCACGCACAAGCGCGCCGCAGGAACGGTCGGCCCGCGCCCGCCGGACCCGCAAGCCGGTGACCGACTCCGGTTTGCGCAGTGCGTCTTTCGTGTTCCGGCACCGCGCGGGCAACGCCGTCATCTTCATTGTGCTCATCGTCGCCGCTGCGCAGTTGTTCAACCTGCAGGTGCCGCTTGCGGCGGGCCTTCGCGCCGAGGCGGCCGGTCAGCTCAAAGTCACCGACGTGGACAAGGCCGTGCGCGGCAGCATCGTCGACAGGAACAACGACAAGCTGGCCTTCACCATCGAAGCGCGGGCGCTGACTTTCCAGCCGGTGAAGGTCCGCAAGCAGCTGGCCGATGCCAGGGCCAAGTCGTCCGATGCCCCCGATCCCGACGCCAGGCTGCGCGACATCGCCACGGAGGTCGCGACCCGGTTGAACAACAAGCCCGACGCCAAGACCGTCCTGAAGAAGCTCAAGAGCAACGAGACGTTCGTATACCTCGCGCGTGCTGTTGATCCCGCTGTCGCCGAGGCGATTTCGAAGAAGTTTCCTGAGGTCGGCTCGGAACGGCAGGACCTGCGCCAGTATCCCGGCGGCTCATTGGCGGCCAACGTCGTCGGCGGCATCGACTGGGACGGCCACGGGCTGCTCGGCCTCGAGGACTCGATGGACGCCAAGCTGGCAGGCACCGACGGCTCGGTGACCTACGACCGCGGCTCCGACGGGGTGGTCATCCCCGGCAGCTACCGCAACCGGCACACCGCGGTCAACGGCTCGACGGTGCAGCTGACCCTTGACGACGACATCCAGTTCTACGTCCAGCAGCAGGTGCAGCAGGCCAAGGACGCCTCCGGCGCCGGAAACCTCTCGGCCGTCGTGCTGGATGCGAAAACCGGTGAGGTGCTGGCGATGTCGAACGACAACACGTTCGACCCGAGCCAGGACATCGGCAGGCAGACCGGCAAGCAGCTGGGCAACCCCGCCGTCTCCTCGCCGTTCGAACCGGGCTCGGTGAACAAGATCGTCACCGCGTCGTCGGTGATCGAGTTCGGCCTGTCCAACCCCGACGAGGTGCTGCAGGTCCCCGGGTCCATTGACATGGGCGGCGTCACGGTCAACGACGCGTGGCAGCACGGCGTGATGCCATACACCACCACCGGCATCTTCGGTAAGTCCTCCAACGTCGGCACGCTGATGCTGGCACAGCGGATCGGCCCCGACCGCTACGCAGACATGCTGCAGAAGTTCGGCCTCGGTCAACGCACCGATGTCGGGCTGCCCGGCGAGAGCGAGGGCCTGGTCCCGCCGATCGATCAGTGGTCGGGCAGCACATTCTCCAACCTGCCCATCGGACAAGGCCTTTCGATGACGCTGCTGCAGATGACGGGCATGTACCAGGCGATCGCCAATGACGGCGTTCGAATTCCGCCCCGCATCGTCAAGGCCACCATCGCACCCGACGGCACGCGCACCGAGGCGCCACACCCCGACGGTGTCCGGGTGGTCTCGCCGCAGACGGCCCAGACCGTACGAAACATGCTGCGCGCGGTTTTGCAACGCGATCCGATGGGCTACCAGCAGGGCACGGGATCGACGGGCGCCGTCGAGGGGTATCAGCTCTCCGGCAAGACGGGTACCGCACAGCAGATCAACCCGGCGTGCGGCTGCTACTTCAGCGATGTCTACTGGATCACGTTCGCGGGCATGGTCACCACCGACGACCCGCGCTACGTGATCGGCATCATGGCCGACAACCCGCACCGCACCGCCGACGGTCAGCCCGGCACCACGATGGCGCCGCTGTTCCACAACATCGCGAGCTGGTTGCTGCAGCGGGAGAACGTCCCGCTCTCGCCCGATCCGGGTCCGCCGCTGACGCTGCAAGCCACCTGAGCGCGGGGCTGCCCGTCGGGGGGCCGGTACTGTGTCAAGGCCATGAAGCTGCGTCCCTCGCATCCCGCCGGCCAGGCGCTCGGGCCACTGGCCGACCAGGTGGGCGCGGTCGTCCAGCCCGCTGACGAGGCCCGCCATACCGTCGTCACCGGCGTGACCCTGCGCAGCCACGACGCGTCGCCGGGTGATCTGTTCGCCGCGTTGCCCGGTGCGTCGTCGCACGGCGGGCGGTTCGCGAACGACGCCGTCGAGCGCGGCGCGGTCGCGGTGCTGACCGATTCCGACGGACTGGCCCTGATGGGCGCCGACCCCTCGGTGCCCGTGCTGGTGCATCCCGACCCCCGCTCGGTGCTTGGCGAGCTGGCCGCGACGGTGTACGGGAACCCGTCGCGGCGCCTGCGGGTGATCGGAGTGACTGGCACGTCGGGCAAGACCACCACCACCTATCTGATCGAGGCCGGGCTGAGGTCGGCCGATCGCGTCGCCGGGCTGATCGGCACCGTCGGCATCCGGATCGCGGGGGAGGATCTGCCTAGCGCGCTGACCACACCCGAGGCGCCCAATCTGCAGGCGCTGCTTGCGCTGATGGTGGAACACGGCGTCGACACCGTGGTGATGGAGGTGTCCAGCCACGCGCTGAGCCTCGGGAGGGTCGACGGGGTCGACTTCGCGGTCGGTGGCTTCACCAACCTGTCGCGAGACCATCTGGACTTCCACCCGTCCATGGAGGACTACTTCAACGCCAAGGCGCGCCTGTTCGCGCCTGGATCACCAACGCGTGCAGCCGTTTCCGTGGTGTGCGTCGACGACGATGCGGGCCGCGCGATGGCGGCTCTCGCGCAGAATCCGGTAACGGTCGCCACGACGGGCGTCGGCGCCGACTGGCGGGTGGAGAACGTCACCGCAGTCGATCGCGGCGCGCAGGAGTTCCTCGCCGTCGATCCCGCCGGAGTGCACCACGGGCTGCGCATCGCGCTGCCCGGCCGCTACAACGTCGCGAATTGTCTGCTGGCGGTGGCCCTGCTCGACGCGGTCGGGGTGTCGCCCGAACAGGCGGCGCCGGGTCTGCGGGATGCGCGTGTGCCCGGCCGCCTCGAGCCCATCGACCGCGGCCAGGACTTCCTTGCGCTTGTCGACTACGCGCACAAGCCGGGCGCGCTGCGCGCCGTGCTGGAAACGCTGCGCGGGCAGACCGCCGGTCGTGTCGCGGTGGTGTTCGGCGCGGGCGGCAACCGGGACCCAGGCAAGCGCGAGCCGATGGGCCGGGTGGCCGCAGAGTTGGCAGACCTTGTGGTGGTGACCGACGACAACCCCCGCGACGAGGACCCCGCCGCGATCCGCGCCACGATCACGGCAGGCGCCATCGACGGCCGGACGCAGGTGGTGGAGATCGGGGACCGGCGCGCGGCCATCGAACACGCTGTCGGATGGGCCCGTGCCGGGGATGTGGTCCTGATCGCAGGCAAGGGGCACGAGGCCGGCCAGACCAGCCACGGCAAGACGCGGCCGTTCGACGACCGTGACGAGCTTGCGCAGGCCCTCGAGGCGTTGGGATCGCGCGCGTGATCGAACTGAGCCTCGCGCAGATCTGCGACATCGTGGGCGGTGAGCTGGCCGACATCTCCGGCGAGGACGCCGCCGCGACCAAGGTGACGGGCACCGTCGAGTTCGACTCGCGCGCGCTGACCGCGGGCGGGTTGTTCCTCGCGCTGCCCGGCGCACGCGCCGACGGCCACGATTTCGCCGCCGCCGCGGTGGCCGCAGGTGCGGTCGGGGTGCTGGCTGCCCGCCCGGTCGGGGTGCCCGCGATCGTCGTCAGCCCGCACATCGGCGACGAGACCGACATCGCCGCCAGCGTTCTGGAGTACGACACCGACGGCTCGGGTGCGGCGGTCCTGGCCGCACTGGGCCGCCTTGCCGCCGCGGTGGCCGCCGAACTGGTGGCGGGCGGCCTGACGGTCGTCGGCATCACCGGCTCGTCGGGAAAGACGTCGACCAAGGACTTGGTCGCCGCGGTGCTCGCACCCCTCGGCGAGGTGGTCGCCCCGCCCGGCTCGTTCAACAACGAGCTCGGTCATCCGTGGACGGTGCTGCAGGCGGGGGAGGACACCGACTATCTGATCCTGGAGATGTCGGCACGCCACCCTGGCAATATCGCCGACCTGGCGGCGATCGCCCCGCCGTCGATCGCGGTGGTACTCAACGTCGGCACCGCCCACCTCGGCGAGTTCGGCTCACGAGAGGCCATTGCTCGAACGAAAGCCGAACTGCCGCAGGCTGTTCCGGCGTCGGGCGTCGTCATCCTCAATGCCGATGACAACGAGGTCGCGGCGATGGCCGAACAGACCGCGGCCCGGGTGGTTCGGGTGTCGCGCTCGCCGGGCGCCGACGTGTGGGCGGGCCCGGTGGCACTCGACGCCGTCGCCAGGCCAAGCTTCACGCTGCACGCGGACGGCGTCGACGTCGAGGTGACGCTGGCCGTGCACGGCGACCATCAGGTGTCCAATGCGCTGTGCGCGGCCGCGGTGGCCCTCGAGTGCGGGGCGACCGGCGCTCAGGTGGCCGCGGCGCTGGCGGGGGCTGGGCCGGTGTCGCAGCACCGCATGCACGTCACCACCCGGTCAGACGGTGTCACGGTGATCGACGACGCGTACAACGCCAACCCGGACTCGATGCTGGCCGGCCTGAAATCGCTGGCCTGGATGGCCCGCGAGGGCACCGAGACCCGGCGCAGCTGGGCGGTGCTGGGCGAGATGGCCGAGCTCGGCGACGACGCGATATCGGAACACGACCGCATCGGCCGGCTGGCGGTGCGATTAGATATCAGTCGACTCATCGTCGTGGGAACCGGGAGATCTATGAGCGCGATGCATCACGGCGCGGTCATGGAGGGTTCATGGGGAGGAGAG
The DNA here is from genome assembly GCA_046735135.1 of Actinomycetota bacterium. Lineage (GTDB taxonomy): Bacteria > Actinomycetota > Actinomycetes > Mycobacteriales > Mycobacteriaceae > Mycobacterium. Next base: position 97,401 of record JBKPSU010000021.1, on the reverse strand, counting down.
GCCACCATGGTCGCCGACCGTGACGCGGCGCTGACACTGCTGCAAGCCCAGCTGCGGCCGGGCGATGTCGTGCTCGTCAAGGCCAGCAACGCGGCCGGGTTGGGGAAGCTGGCCGAGGCGTTGATTGCCTCATGAGGCAGATCCTCATCGCCGTCGGCATCGCGCTGACGGTGTCGATCCTGCTGACCCCCGTGCTCATCGGGCTCTTCACCCGCCAGGGCTTCGGGCACGAGATCCGCGAGGACGGACCGCCGAGTCACCACAAGAAGCGCGGCACGCCGTCGATGGGCGGAGTGGCGATTCTGGCCGGCATCTGGGCGGGCTACCTCGGCACCCAACTCGTCGGGATGGCGCTCGACGGCGCCGGGCCGTCCGCGTCGGGGTTGCTGATCCTCGGCCTCGCGACCGCGCTCGGCGCCGTCGGGTTCGTCGACGACCTGATCAAGATCCGGCGGTCGCGCAACCTGGGACTGAACAAGACCGCGAAGACCGTTGGCATGCTGTTGGCCGCCGTCATCTTCGGTGTGCTCGCATTGCAGTTCCGCAATGCCGACGGGCTCACCGCCGGCAGCGCCGAGCTGTCGTATGTACGCGAAATCGCCACGGTCACACTGGCTCCCGCGCTGTTCGTGGTGTTCTGCATCCTGATCGTCTATGCGTGGTCCAACGCGGTGAACTTCACCGACGGCCTGGACGGGCTGGCCGCAGGCGCGATGGCGATGGTCTGCGCGGCGTACGTGCTGATCACGTTCTGGCAGTTCCGCAACGCGTGCGCGACGGCGCCGGGTGTCGGCTGCTACAACGTGCGCGATCCGCTGGATCTCGCGCTGATCGCCGCCGCGACCGCGGGTGCCTGCGTCGGGTTCCTGTGGTGGAACGCCGCGCCCGCCAAGATCTTCATGGGCGACACCGGCTCGCTGGCGCTCGGTGGCATCATCGCCGGCCTTTCGGTGCTCAGCCGAACCGAGATGCTCGCAGTCGTGATCGGTGCGCTGTTCGTCGCCGAGGTGACATCGGTCGTGGTGCAGATCCTGGCGTTCCGCACCACCGGCCGCCGGGTGTTCCGGATGGCGCCGTTTCACCACCACTTCGAACTCGTCGGGTGGGCCGAGACCACGGTCATCATCCGGTTCTGGCTGTTGACCGCGATCGCCTGCGGCCTCGGCGTCGCGCTTTTCTACAGCGAGTGGCTCGCGGCCGTCGGGGCTTGAGGTGAGCCGACCCGCGATCGCGGAGCTCGCGCCAGGCACCCGGGTGCTGGTGACAGGGGCGGGTATCACCGGCCGCTCGGTCAGCGCCGCGCTGGAGCCGACGGGAGTGCGGCTGACCATCTGCGACGACGACCCGCTTGCGCTGCAGCGCCTCGTCACGCCCGCGTCCGTCGTCACCACCGCGGAGGCCCTCGCGCAGATGGCCGACTACGCACTCGTTGTCACCAGCCCCGGCTTCCCGCCCACCGCACCGGTTTTGGCGGCCGCGGCCGCAGCGAAGGTACCGATCTGGGGCGACGTCGAACTGGCGTGGCGCCTTGATCAGGCGGGCTGGTTCGGCACGCCGAAGCAATGGCTCGTGGTGACGGGCACCAACGGCAAGACGACCACGACGTCGATGCTGCACGCGATGCTGGTCGCTGCGGGCCGGCGGGCGCTGCTGTGCGGGAACATCGGCAACCCGGTCATCGACATGCTCGCCGAGCCCACCGAGCTGCTCGCCGTCGAGCTGTCCAGTTTTCAGCTTCACTGGGCGCCGTCGCTGCGGCCGGCGGCAGGCGCCGTGCTGAATGTGGCCGAGGACCACCTCGACTGGCACGGCTCGATGGGCGCCTACGCCCGCGACAAGGCGCGCGCGCTGAACGGCCGGGTGGCCGTCGTCGGGCTCGACGACCCGGTCGCGGCCGGGCTGCTCGACCGTGCCGCGGCGCCGGTGCGGGTCGGCTTCCGGCTCGGCGAACCGTCGAAGGGGGAGTTGGGAGTCCGAGGCGGTGCGCTCGTTGACAACGCATTCGCCGATGGTCTGACGCTCGCCGACACCGCGGCCATCCCGGTGCCGGGGCCGATCGGTGTGCTCAACTCGTTGGCGGCCGCGGCGCTCGCGCGCGCTGTCGACGTACCCGCACAGCCGATCGCCGATGCGCTCGCGTCTTTTCACGTCGGGCGGCACCGCGCGGAGGTGGTCGGTGAGTTCGACGGCGTGACGTACGTCGACGACTCGAAGGCGACCAATCCGCACGCCGCGCACGCGTCGATCGCGGCGTATCCCCGGGTGGTGTGGATCGCCGGTGGGCTGCTCAAGGGAGCGTCCGTCGACGACCTCGTGTCCCGGGTGGCGAATCGCCTGGTCGGCGCCGTGTTGATCGGTCGCGACCGGGCGCAGGTCGTCAACGCGTTATCGCGACACGCCCCGGATGTCCCCGTAGTGGAGGTTGTGACGGGGGAGGATTCTGGGGTGCCTGAGACAAATGAGCCTAATGAGTCTTCTGTGACTCGACTCATGAACGCCGTGGTCGACGCCGCTCGGCGGCTGGCCCGCCCGGGCGACACCGTGCTGCTTGCCCCTGCAGGCGCGTCCTTCGACCAGTTCAGCGGCTACGCCGACCGCGGTGACGCCTTCGCGGCCGCCGTGCGCGCGACTCGGTAGCGGCCGTGAGCTCCCTCGTCACCCGGCTGCGGCTCCGCCGGTCCGGTACCGCAGGCACTGCCGCGGATGCGGCGTCCACCGATGCGCCGCGCACCCGCTTCGGCGCCTGGCTCGGCCGGCCCATGACGTCCTTCCACCTGATCATCGCCGTCGCCGCGCTCCTCACCACGCTCGGCCTGATCATGGTGCTCTCGGCGTCCGGCGTGCACTCCTACGACGAGGACGGCTCGCCGTGGGTGATCTTCGGCAAGCAGTTGATCTGGACCCTGGTCGGCCTGTTCGCCTTCTATGCCGCGATGCGCATGCGAGTGCAGACCATGCGCAGCCTCGCGTTCACCGGCTTCGCGATCACCGTCGTGATGCTCGTGCTGGTGCTGATTCCCGGGATCGGCAAGGAGGCCAACGGTTCCCGTGGCTGGTTCGTCGTTGCCGGCTTTTCCATGCAGCCGTCCGAGTTGGCCAAGATCGCCTTCGCGATCTGGGGCGCGCACCTGCTGGCCGCGCGGCGCATGGAGCACGCATCTCTGCGCGAGATGCTCATCCCGCTGGTGCCCGCGGCGGTGATCGCGCTTGCTCTCATCGTCGCCCAGCCGGACCTCGGGCAGACGGTGTCGCTCGGCATCATCCTGCTCGCCCTGCTGTGGTACGCAGGCCTGCCGCTGCGGGTGTTCCTGTCCTCGTTGCTTGCCGTCGTGGTGTCAGCGGCCATCCTCGCGGTCTCCGAGGGCTACCGGTCCGACCGGGTGATGTCCTGGCTGAACCCGGGCGCGGACTCGCAGGGCTCCGGCTACCAGGCGAAACAGGCCAGGTTCGCGCTGGCCAACGGCGGCATCTTCGGCGACGGGCTCGGGCAGGGCACCGCGAAGTGGAACTACCTGCCCAACGCGCACAACGACTTCATCTTCGCGATCATCGGCGAGGAGCTCGGTTTCATCGGCGCGGCGGGCCTGTTGTGCCTGTTCGGCCTCTTCGCCTACACCGGGATGCGGATCGCACGCCGATCGGCTGACCCGTTCCTTCGACTGCTCACCGCCACCGCCACCATGTGGGTGCTCGGCCAGGTGTTCATCAACGTCGGCTATGTCATCGGGCTGTTGCCGGTCACCGGGCTGCAGCTACCGCTTATCTCGGCGGGCGGAACATCAACGGCGACAACGCTTCTGATCATCGGCGTGATCGCGAACGCGGCCCGACACGAACCTGAGGCGGTGGCTGCGCTACGGGCCGGTCGCGACGATCCGGTCAACCGGCTGCTGCGGCTGCCGCCGCCGGCGCCATACTCGCCGACGCGTACCGAGGCGCTGCGCGACCGGCTGCGAAGGCGGCCGGACCAGCCTGCACCCAAGAAGACCCGCAAACCCGCCACGGACAACAGGCGCAAACCCCATGCGGCCGACCGGCCGGTGCGACGCTCAGGGCATCATGGAGGCGGCCAGCGTGCGTCCCGCGCAGCTGGACAGCGCCACCAGGGCCAACGGGCTCGCACATTGGAAGGTCAACGTCACGGGTGAATGGGCCGATCTCCGTAGTGCTCGCCGGTGGCGGGACGGCAGGTCACGTCGAACCCGCCATGGCCGTCGCCGACGCGCTCAGCGCGCTCGACCCCGACGTGCGGATCACCGCGCTCGGCACCCGGCGGGGTCTGGAAACCCGGCTGGTTCCCGAACGCGGCTACGACCTCGAGCTCATCACGCCGGTGCCGCTGCCGCGCAAGCTCAGCGGTGACCTGCTGCGGCTGCCGCTGCGGGTGCGTCGCGCTGTCAAAGAGACCCGGGCGGTACTCGATGACGTCGACGCCGACGTCGTCGTCGGGTTCGGCGGCTACGTGGCCGTGCCCGCCTACCTGGCCGCCCGCCGTCGCCGGGTGCCGGTGGTGGTCCACGAGGCCAACGCCTGCGCGGGCTGGGCCAACAAGGTCGGCGCTCGCTCGGCGTCCCGCGTGCTCTCCGCCGTCCCCGAACCTGGGCTGCGCCGTGCCGAGGTCGTCGGCGTTCCGGTGCGCGCGGCGATCACCTCGCTCGACCGGATGGCGCTGCGTGCGGAGGCGCGTGCCTACTTCGGGTTCGCCCAGGACGCCCGCGTGCTGTTGGTGACCGGCGGCTCGCAGGGCGCGCAGTCGATCAACCGAGCCGTCTCCGCAGCCGCCAAAGATCTTGCCGCAGGCGGTGTTTCGGTGCTGCACGCGTATGGTGCGAAAAACACGCTGGATCTGCGCGAGCCCGCGGAGGGTGACCCGCCCTATGTCGCCGTCCCGTATCTGGACCGGATGGATCTGGCCTACGCCGCGGCTGATCTGGCGATGTGCCGGTCGGGGGCGATGACGGTGGCCGAGGTGTCGGCCATCGGCCTGCCCGCCGTGTACGTCCCGCTGCCGATCGGCAATGGCGAACAGCGTCTCAACGCCCTGCCCGTGGTCAACGCGGGCGGTGGACTGTTGGTCGACAACGCCGATCTGACGCCCGAGTTCGTCGGCGACACGGTCACCGGACTGCTCGGCGACCAGGCGCGGCTGACGGCGATGACGGTGGCGGCGGCGATGGCGGGCCACCGCGACGCTGCGCAGCGGGTGGCCGAGGTCGCTTTGGATGTCGCCAAGAGCGGGCGGGGTAGCCGAAAGCGACGCCGGTGAACGGAAATTCGCTACCCGACGAGCTGAAGCGCGTGCACATGGTCGGCATCGGGGGCGCGGGCATGTCCGGCGTCGCGCGCATCCTGCTCGACCGCGGCGGCCTGGTGTCCGGCTCCGACGCCAAGGAGTCTCGCGGTGTCGCGGCGCTGCGGGTGCGCGGAGCGCTGATCCGCGTCGGCCATGACGAGTCCTCCCTCGATCTGCTGCCAGGCGGCCCGACGGCGGTGGTCACCACGCATGCGGCGATCCCCAAGACCAACCCCGAGCTCGTCGAGGCCAGGCGCCGCGGCATCCCGGTAATTCTGCGACCGGTCGTGCTGGCGAAGCTGATGGCGGGCTACAAGACGCTGATGGTCACCGGCACCCACGGCAAGACATCGACGACCTCGATGCTCATTGTCGCCTTGCAGCACACCGGATTCGACCCGTCGTTCGCCGTCGGTGGGGACCTCGGCGAGGCGGGCACCAACGCGCATCACGGCAGCGGCGACTGCTTCGTCGCCGAGGCCGACGAGAGCGACGGCTCCCTGCTCGAGTACACCCCTGACGTCGCGGTGGTGACCAACATCGAGGCCGACCATCTCGACTTCTTCGGCAGCGCAGAGGCATACGGCGCGGTGTTCGACGATTTCGTCGAGCGGCTTGCGCCCGGCGGCGCGTTGGTGGTGTGCACCGACGACCCGGGCGCTGCGGCTCTTGCCGAGCGCACCGAGGCGCTGGGGATCCGGGTCCTCAAGTACGGCAGCGACGGGCCGGACCTGGCGGGCAGGCTGGTCAGCTGGGAACAGCAGCACACCGGAGCGGTGGCACACATCCAGCTGGCCGCCGAGAAACACCCGAGGGCATTGCGAATGTCGGTGCCGGGCAGGCACATGGCGCTCAACGCGCTCGGCGCGCTGCTGGCGGCGATGGAGGTCGGCGCGCCTGCCGAGGCGGTGCTCGACGGCCTGGCCGGCTTCGAGGGAGTGCGCCGCCGCTTCGAGTTGGTCGGCACCGCGCACGGCGTGCGGGTCTTCGACGACTACGCCCACCATCCGACAGAGGTCCGCGCCACACTCGGTGCGGTGCGGACGCTGGCCGAGCAGAGCGGAAGCGGTCGTTCGGTGGTGGTGTTTCAGCCGCACTTGTATTCGCGCACAGCTGCTTTCGCACGCGAGTTCGGGCAGGCGCTTGACACCGCCGACGAGGTCTTCGTGCTCGACGTTTACGCGGCGCGGGAGCAGCCGATGGCCGGTGTCAGCGGCGCGACGGTGGCCGAACACGTCAGCAAGCCCGTGCACTACATCGCGGACTTCTCCGCTGCTGCCGGCCTGGTGGCCGACGCGGCGCGACCCGGCGATGTCGTCGTGACAATGGGCGCGGGCGACGTCACCATGCTGGGCCCCGAGATCGTTGCGGCGCTTAGGGTCAGGGCCAACCGGTTGGCGCCGCGCAGGCCCGAGGCGGGCGCGCGGTGACCGAACCGGAGGACGGCGCCGAGGCCACCGTCGAGCCGGACGACGGCGCCGCGCCCGCGGCAGAGCCGGACGAAGCCGCTCCCGCGGAGGAATTCGAGGGACCGCGACGGCGGGCCCGTCGGGAACGCGAAGCGCGCCGCGAGGCCCAGGCCCGCGCCACCGCGATCGAGCAGGCGCGCCGCGAGGCCAAGCGCCGCGCGCAGGGCAAGCCCGCGCAAGATTCCAAAACCCTTGGCCGGGGCAAGGTTCGAGGCCTGAAGGTGGTGGTGTGGACGGTTGGCCTTGTCGCGGCGTTCGTCGGCCTGGGGTTGCTGCTGTATTTCACTCCGATCATGGCGGCACGCAATATCGTCATCACCGGACTCGGCTCGGTGACCCAGGAGGAGATCATCGCCGCGGCCGACGTCAAACAGGGCACCCCGCTGCTTCAGGTCAACAGCGACGACGTCGCCGAGCGGGTGGCCACGATCCGGCGGGTGGCCACCGCCCGCGTGCAGCGCGAATACCCGTCGACGCTTCGGATCACGGTGGTGGAGCGGACGCCGGTGGTGGTCAAGGACTATCCCGACGGCCCGCACCTGTTCGACAAGGACGGCGTGGACTTCGCGATCGCGCCGCCGCCGCCGAATCTGGCCTACCTCGAGGCCGACAACCCCGGCCCGAGCGACCCGCCGACGAAGGCGGCGCTCGCGGTGATGACGGCATTGCCGCCCGACGTGGCCGGACAGATCGCCCGGATATCGGCGCCGTCGGTCGCCGCGATCACGCTGACGCTGGGCGACGGCCGGGAGGTGGTGTGGGGGACCACCGACCGCACGGAGGAGAAGGCCCAGAAGCTCGCGGCACTGCTGACGCAGCCGGGCCACACCTACGACGTGTCGAGCCCCGATTTGCCGACGGTCAAGTAGAGCCCGTCGCGCCAAATCGTCCGAAATTCCTGACGTCGGCGTCGGCGCGCCTGCATGGCTAGTGCTTGACCTCGCCTTACCGTTCTGTTTGCGCGGACCAACTTGACATAACTCTAAGCCTCTGGTTGAGGTTGAGGGTTTGCCAGGGAGGTTCGAACCGAAACACAACCAGGCACGAAGGGGATCGCAGATGAGCGCTCGCGCCAAGAAGGGACGATCATGACCCCCCCGCACAACTACCTCGCCGTCATCAAGGTGGTCGGCATCGGCGGCGGCGGCGTCAACGCCGTCAACCGGATGATCGAGCAAGGCCTCAAGGGCGTGGAGTTCATCGCGATCAACACCGACGCGCAGGCGCTGTTGATGAGCGATGCCGACGTCAAGCTCGACGTCGGGCGCGACTCCACCCGTGGCCTGGGTGCCGGCGCCGACCCGGAGGTCGGCCGCAAGGCGGCTGAAGACGCCAAGGACGACATCGAAGAGCTGCTGCGCGGCGCCGACATGGTGTTCGTGACGGCAGGCGAGGGCGGCGGCACCGGCACGGGCGGCGCGCCCGTCGTCGCCACCATCGCGCGGAAGCTCGGCGCGCTCACGGTCGGTGTGGTGACCAGACCGTTCTCGTTCGAGGGCAAGCGGCGAAGCAACCAGGCCGAAGCGGGCATATCCGCGCTTCGCGAGAGCTGCGACACGCTGATCGTGATTCCCAACGACCGGCTGCTGCAGATGGGCGACGCAGCGGTGTCGTTGATGGACGCGTTCCGCAGCGCCGACGAGGTGCTGCTCAACGGCGTGCAGGGCATCACCGACCTGATCACCACGCCGGGTCTGATCAACGTCGACTTCGCCGACGTCAAGGGCATCATGTCCGGTGCGGGCACCGCGTTGATGGGTATCGGCTCCGCTCGTGGCGACGGTCGCTCCCTGAAAGCGGCCGAGATCGCTATCAACTCGCCACTGCTCGAGGCGTCCATGGAGGGCGCGCAGGGCGTGCTGATGTCCATTGCGGGCGGCAGCGACCTGGGCTTGTTCGAGATCAACGAGGCCGCCTCGCTGGTGCAGGATGCCGCGCATGCCGAGGCCAACATCATCTTCGGCACCGTGATCGACGACTCGCTCGGCGACGAGGTTCGGGTGACCGTGATCGCGGCCGGCTTCGACGCGACCGGGCCCAGCCGCAAGCCGGTGGTCGGCCCCGGACAGGCGATCGCCCCCGGCAAGGCGGGCAAGGTCAGCACGTCGTTGTTCGAGCCGGTCGACGCTGCCAGCGTGCCGGTGCACACCAACGGCGCGACGGTCAGCATCGGTGGGGATGACGACGACGACGTCGACGTCCCGCCGTTCATGCGGCACTAAGGGGTGGGCCCGGATACTGGGAATGTGAGTGTTCGGGTTCGGCGCGTGACCACCACCCGCGCCGGCGGCGTCTCCAAGCCGCCGTTCGACAAGTTCAATCTCGGTGACCACGTCGGCGACGATCCGGCCGCCGTCGCGGCCAACCGGAAGCGGCTCGCGCAAGCGATCGGGTTGGGCGCCGACTCGGTTGTGTGGATGAATCAGGTTCACGGCGATCGGGTGGTAAGGGTCGACGAACCGACCAGCTCTGCTGTCGACGGAACCGACGGATTGGTGACGGCGACACCGCGATTGGCTTTGGCGGTCGTAACCGCCGATTGTGTTCCCGTATTAATGGGCGATGCCCGCGCGGGAGTGATCGCCGCGGTGCACGCCGGTCGGGTTGGCGCACAGATTGGCGTCGTGGCCCGCGCCGTCGAGGCGATGCTCGATGCCGGTGCGCATGTCGAGGACGTGTCCGTGCTGCTCGGCCCGTCGGTGAGCGGCCCCAACTACGAGGTGCCCGCGGAGATGGCCGACGAGGTCGAGTCCGCGCTGCCCGGAAGCAGGACCAGCACGTCGCGGGGCACCCCGGGACTGGACCTGCGGGCCGGAATCGCCCGTCAATTAACGGATTTGGGCATCACGGCCATCGACATCGACCCGCGCTGCACGGTGGCCGATCGCAACTTGTTCAGCCATCGACGCGACGCGCCGACGGGACGGCTCGCGTCGCTGGTGTGGATGGAATGACGGCCTTGGCCACCACGAGGGATGTCGAACTGGCCAACGCGCTGACCCTCGTGCGCGAACGTCTGGAACGCGCCGCGGAGGCCGCGGGACGCAAAAGCGACGAAATTGAATTGTTGCCGATTACGAAATTCTTTCCGGCGAGTGATGTCCTTATTTTGTCGCGTTTGGGGTGTCCTGCATTCGGCGAATCGCGCGAACAAGAAGCGGTCGCGAAATCGGCGGAATGCAATTCCGTCGATCCCGCTTCGCTGATTCGCTGGCACATGGTCGGGCGGATTCAACGGAACAAGGCACGATCGATTGCGAGCTGGGCGTACGCCGCACACTCCGTCGACAGCGCCAAACTGGTCGCCGCGCTCGACCGCGCATCTGCCCGCGCGCTGGACGAGGGCGGACGGTCGCAGCCGCTGCGCATCTACATCCAGGTCAGCCTCGACGGCGACGTCGAGCGCGGTGGGGTCGACATCAGACGCCCCGACCTCGTCGACGAACTGTGCGCGCAGGCGCAATCGGCCCAGGCTCTGGAGTTTGTCGGCCTGATGGGCATCCCGCCGCTGGGTTCGGATTCCGAGGAAGCCTTCGCACGTTTGCAGGCCGAGCACCAGCGGGTACAACAGGCCTACCAGCAGCGCCTCGAGCTGTCGGCGGGCATGTCCAGCGACCTCGAGGCGGCAGTCGAACATGGTTCCACGTGTGTGCGTGTCGGTACCGCGCTATTGGGGCAACGTCCTCTAACGTCACCATGAGTAGTCACTCCAGTCACATCTTCATCACAGGCATCAGCTCTTCAAGAAGGGTCCAGCGATGAGCACACTGCACAAGGTCAAGGCGTACTTCGGTATGGCGCCTATGGACGACTACGACGACGAGTACTACGACGACGAGGACCGGCCAGGGCGTGGTTACCCGCGGCGCGAGCGCTTCGCGGACGAGGGCTACGACCGCTACGACAATCGCTACGACGACGCGGACATCCCGGGTGGGTACCGCGGTGGCTACGCCGACGAGGGCCGGTTCCGGCCCCGCGAATTCGACCGGCAGCCACCGCGGTTCGCGCCGCTGCGCGGCTCCACCAGGGGCGCGCTGGCGATGGATCCCCGGCGGATGGCGATGCTGTTCGACGAGAGCAGCCCGCTGTCGAAGATCACGACGCTGCGGCCAAAGGACTACAGCGAGGCCCGCACCATCGGTGAGCGCTTCCGCGACGGCACCCCGGTGATCATGGATCTGGTGACGATGGACAACGCCGACGCCAAGCGGCTTGTCGACTTCGCCGCAGGGCTGGCCTTCGCGCTGCGCGGGTCGTTCGACAAGGTCGCCACCAAAGTGTTCCTGCTGTCGCCTGCCGACGTCGATGTGACGCCCGACGACCGCCGCCGCATCGCGGAGACCGGCTTCTACGCATATCAGTAGGTCGGCCCTGCCGGCTCGGGCTGTCTGGGCCCCTCGCATCCGCGCCAGGCAGGTAGGCTGGCGGCGTCGCGCTGGCCGGCATCGACCCGCGGCCTGTATTGAACGTCACACATCGGCTGTAGTGAGGTCGCTCGGTTGGCCCTGTTCTTTGAGATTTTGGGTTTCGCGCTGTTCGTCTTCTGGCTGCTGCTCATCGCCAGGGTCGTTGTCGAGTTCATCCGCTCGTTCAGCCGCGACTGGCACCCGCGCGGCTTCACCGTGGTGATCCTCGAGGTGATCATGACGCTCACCGACCCGCCGGTTAAGCTGCTGCGCCGCCTCATTCCGCAGCTCACGATAGGGGCGATCCGCTTCGACCTGTCGATCATGGTGCTGCTGCTCGTCGCTTTCATCGGCATGCAGCTGGCGTTCAGCGCGGCAGCCTGAGAACGCGACCATAGGCGTTTGCCGGCATCAGAATTGCGCTAAGAAGTTTGAATTTCGCTCTTAATTATTGGCCTCACCTGCAACCGCCGGGTCTGGTGTGACAGGATGGACGCCAGTTACTCCACTGACGCTCTACACTTTGAGATCAATTGACGGTCCAGACCATCTAGGGGGCAGAAAATGCCGCTAACTCCAGCCGACGTTCACAACGTTGCGTTCAGCAAGCCACCCATCGGCAAGCGCGGCTACAACGAGGACGAGGTCGATGCCTTCCTCGATCTGGTCGAGAACGAGCTCACTCGTCTCGTAGAAGAGAACGCCGATCTGCGCCAGCGAGTGACCGAGCTGGACCAGGAGCTGTCGTCTGCGCGGGCAGGTGGCGGCGGAGGGCAGCCAACGCAGGCCATTCCGCTGTATCAGCCCGAGCCGGAACCGGAGCCCGCGCCGCAGCCCGTCTTCGAGGCGCCGCCGACACCTCCTCCTGCGGCCCCCGTCAGCGAGGACCAGCATCTGAAGGCCGCGCGCGTGCTGAGCCTCGCGCAGGACACTGCCGACCGGCTGACGACGACCGCCAAGGCCGAGTCGGAGAAGCTGCTCTCCGATGCGCGCGCCCAGGCAGACCAGATGGTCAGCGAGGCACGTATGACTTCGGAGTCGACGGTGTCGGAGGCCCGGCAGCGGGCGGACACGATGCTGGCGGACGCCCAGACTCGCTCGGAGGCACAGCTGCGTCAGGCCCAGGAGAAGGCCGACGCGCTGCAGGCCGACGCCGAGCGCAAGCACTCCGAGATCATGGGAACGATCAACCAGCAGCGCACCGTGCTGGAAGGCAGGCTGGAACAGTTGCGCACGTTCGAGCGCGAGTACCGCACCCGGCTCAAGACCTATCTGGAGTCCCAGCTCGAGGAGCTCGGCCAGCGCGGTTCAGCCGCACCTGTCGACTCGAGCGCCAACGACGGCGGCGGCGGATTCAACCAGTTCAACCGCGGCAACAACTGAGCCCCCAGCCCCTCGGCGAAGGGATGTGATCGATGCTGATCATCGCGCTCGTGCTTGCCGTCATCGGACTCGCAGCGCTGGTGACCGCGGTCGTCACGAGCAATGAACTGATCGCCTGGGTCTGCATCGCCGCGAGCGTGATCGGGGTCGTCCTGCTGATCGTCGACGCGGTGCGGGAACGCTCGCGCGGCTCCAGCGAGGCGCGCAGTGACAAGCCCCAGGCCGACGACGACGCCGAGTTCGACGCCGACTATCCCGACGAGCCTGCGGCCGACGCGGAAGACGAAACCGCCGCGGCCCCAGCCAAAACCACCGAGGAAGAAGTCGCGGAGGAAGACCGCAACAAGCGCTAACCGGTCGGCTTGGCCAGCAGTTCGCGTACTTCGTCGTCGGACACCTGGTGGAAATCCGAGTACACCTGACCGACTGCTTCAAACGACGGCGGCATCATTGCGCACACCACGTCGTCGGCCTCGGTGCCGAGCTGATTGCACGCAGAAGGCGGACCGACGGGGACGGCGACCACCACCTGTGCTGGTTCCGCCGAGCGAACCGCGCGCACAGCGGCGAGCATGCTTGCGCCAGTGGCGATCCCGTCGTCGACGAGAATCGCGACCTTGCCCTTGGGATCGGCGGGCGGCTTATCCCCGCGGTAGGCCTTCTCGCGGCGGTTCAGCTCCTCGGTTTCCCGGTCGATCGTCTCGCGTAGCGCCTCGTCGCTGATGCTCAGGCTGCGGATCAGGTTGTCGTTGACGACCAGGCCGCCGCCGCTGGCCAGGGCGCCCATCGCGAGCTCCTGCCAATGCGGCACGCCGAGCTTGCGAACCAGGAACACATCGAGCGGCGCCCGCAGAGCCGACGCGACCTCCCAGCCGACGGGGACGCCTCCGCGCGCAAGGCCGAGCACCAGCAGGTCTTCTCGTCCGTGATAGGCCGACAACGACTCAGCCAGGACTTGGCCGGCTTCGCGGCGGTCCCGGAAGCTTCGGCTCGCACTTCGTCGCGCGAGCCCACTCCATCCGGCCATGACTATGTTTTCCCATTCAGGGGACTCTTTTAGCCTACGACGGGCAATCCAACTACGCATCGACTCCGAATTACCGGGGTCTGTGAAAGGAGACTATGGGCATCGAGTACGAAAGCGTCGTCGATCACCCGCTGGACGAGGTGTTCGCCTGGCACACCAGGCCGGGCGCGATGACGCGCCTCGTCCCACCGTGGCAGCCGATGAGCGTGGTGGCCGAAACCGAGTCGCTGGCCGACGGTAGTGCGGTGCTGGGCCTGCCGGGAGGGCTGCGCTGGGTAGCCCAGCATCAGCGCGATGAATTCGATCCGCCGCACCGCTTCGTCGACGCGCTGTCGTCGGCGGGGCCGCGTTCCCTGCCGCCGCGCGTGATCGGTTGGTGGCGGCACACCCACGAATTCGCCGACGCGCCAGGTGGCGGCACACGGGTCCGTGACCAGGTGGACACCACGGTGCCCGGTGCCGCACTGCGGCCGACGTTTGTCTACCGTCATCGCCAACTCGCCGATGACCTTGCCGCACACCGTGATGCGGCCGCAGCGGGCATTACGCCGATGGTCGTCGCGGTGACCGGCGCGACGGGCCTTGTCGGGTCCGCGCTGACGGCGTTTCTCACGACGGGCGGGCATCGGGTGATCCGGCTGGTGCGCCGCCCGGCGCGGTCGAAGGACGAACGGCAGTGGCGCGCCGACGCTCCCGCACCCGATCTGTTGTCCGGGGTGGACGCCGTGGTGCATCTGGCCGGCGCCTCGATCGCCGGGCGGTTCACCGCAGGCCACAAGGCGGCGATCCGGGACAGCCGCATCGAGCCGACGCGGCTGCTCGCACAGGCCTCGGCCGACAGCGAAGACGGCCCGCGCGCGTTTGTCTGCGCATCGGCGGTCGGCATCTACGGGTTCGACCGCGGCGATGCGGTGCTATGCGAGGACAGCGTGCGCGGCGACGGATTTCTCGCCGACGTGGTCTCCGACTGGGAGGCGGCCACCCGGCCGGCAGCCGATGCCGGCCTGCGCGTCGTCAATGTGCGCACCGGAATCGTGCAGGCCGCCGCGGGTGGCACGCTGCGGCTCATGCGACCGCTCTTCCTTGCCGGGCTTGGCGGGCGGCTGGGCAGCGGCAGGCAGTGGCTGTCGTGGATCGGTCTCGACGACCTCGTCGACATCTACTACCGGGCGCTGTACGACACCCGGCTTTCCGGGCCGGTCAACGCCGTCGGGCCCGAGCCGGTGCGCAATGTCGACTACACCAGTGCGCTGGCCGGCGTGCTTCACCGGCCCGCGGTGCTACCGGTGCCGTCGTTCGGCCCTCGGCTGCTGTTGGGCGGCCAGGGTGCGCGCGAACTCGCCGAGGCTGACCAGCGGGTGGTGCCGACGAAACTGGCCGAGCTGGGTCACCGGTTCAGGCACGCGGACGTCGACGACGCGCTGGCGCATCAACTGGGGCACGGCTGACGGGCCACGCCGGACAGAAAACCCCGCACCAGACCACGAATGCGGTGCGCGGCACTCTCTTCGAGTCTCTTTGTCGCCGAACGTAGTTCGTCGTGGCTGCCGCCGACGCCTTCGACTTCACCGTCGCGGTCGTCGGCCAGCCAGCCCTCGAGCAGGTCGTGATCGAGCTCGGGGTGGAACTGCAACGCGAGCGCCCTGCCGAGCACGAATGCCTGTGACGCGTTGGCGGTCCGGGCGATTTCGGTGGCCCCCGACGGCAGCGTCCAGCTGTCGAAGTGCCACTGAAACCACGGGCCGCCCGGCACCAGGTTCTCGTCGTCGCTCGACACGTCGTGCCATCCGATCTCCGGGGTCGCCGCCCTGGCGACGGAACCGCCGAACGCCTGAGCCAGCAGCTGACCACCGAAGCAGACGCCGAGGGTCGGCACGCCCGCGTCGGCGGCATCTCGCACCATCTGCATCTCGGCGTCGACCCAACTCCGGCGCAGCGCCTCGTCATATACCGGCCAGCGGGCGCCCAACGGGACGATCACGTCGTAGTGCGTCGGGTCGGGAAACGCCACGTCGCGCGCGGGGGAGTCCACCCGTTCGGCGGGCACCACGTCGAAAGTGGCGATGTCATAGCCGCATTCGGTGAACGCTTCGCCGAGCAACCCAGCGGTCGCGAGGTGCTCGTTGTGGATGAACAAGACTTGCGGTGCCATGGTGGGACATTATTTCGGAGGCACCGGCGGGGCGTCATCCGGGGCGAGTTCTTTGGCGATCCTGCGGAACAGGGTGTCGCCTTCGTTGTGGTAGTTGCCCTGATCGTCGAACGCCTCGGGCTTGTAGGTGACCGCGATCGCGATCGAGACCTTCTTGCTTGGCAGATACGCCATCACCCCGGCCTCCCCGGCGAACAGCGGATTCTGCAGCAGCCAGTCGCCGGAGATCACGATGCCCATGCCGTAGGTGTAGCCGTCGGTCTGCTCCATGCATGTCGTGCAGCCGGGAAGGGCGTGGGTCTTGCCGCGCAGATTTGTGGACACCATTTTCGCGTACGACTCCTTCGACAGCAGTTTGCCGGAGCCAAGGCCCGACGCGCTGGCCTCCATGTCGTAGATGTTCGTCGTCTGGATCGCGCCGTGCGTGATCGTCCACGATGGGTTCCAGTACGTCGACTCTTCGTAAAACGGTGTGCCAGAGGGTATCTTCAGCGCTGCTCGCCGTTCGCTGGTGAACGCGTGCAGCACGGGAACCGGGATCTCCGGCGTGAACGAGTTGGCGGTGTTGGTCAGTCCCAGCGGTCGCAGCACCTTGTCCTGCAACAGCGTCGGCATGTCCTTGCCCGTCGCCTTCTCCAGCGCCCTGCCGAGCAGCACGTAGTTGGTGTGGGCGTAGTTCCAGTTGGTGCCTGGCTCGTAGAGCAGCGGCTTGGACGTCGCGAAGCCGAGGAGCTGGTCGGGCTCCCACTGCCGGAACGGGTCCTCGTACAGCGCCTTCTCGAAGTCGGTGTTGCCGATCACGTAATCGACGTAGCCGGAAGTCATTTGGGCCAGCTGACCGAGCGTGACACGGTCGGTGTGTGGCACGTCGGGCAGCCACTTGGACAGCTTGTCGTCGAGGCTGACCTTCTTCTCGTCGACGAGGATCAGCAGCAGCGTGGCGACATACGAGATCGCGACCGCGCCGTTGCGGAAATGCATGTTCGTCGTCGCGGGAACCGCCGTCATCGAATCGCCGACGGCCTGGGTGACGACCTCCTTGCCGTCGACGGTGGCTCGGACGATGACGGCCTTCAGGTGGGTTTCGGCCATGGTGTCGCGCACGATCTTCATCACCGCGTCAGCCTTCGCGGTGTTGGCTGTCGGCGCGTGTGACTCTTCAGGCGGCGTCGCGGGCGCGCAGCCGACGACAACGAGCAGCAGCGCGCAGGCAAGGCCGAGGGCTCTACGGGTCGCGAGCATGCCCGATCTTGGCAGACCAGGGCGGGACCCGGCGAGTTTGGACATGATCACCCTTGGCTATTCCGGTTGCGTGGTGGAGCTCGCAGCGTGGTTTCTCACCGCCGAGGAGCGAGGCAACCCGGCCAGCAAGATTCCCGTCTGGTGTGTCGGCAATCGCGCCGAGCCGCTGATCCATGGCGCGACCTACTTCGACCAGTTGGTCAGCGAAGTGGAGACGCTGGGTGCGGGCGACTATCTGTTCTTCACCGATTGGCGAGGCGACCCCGACGAAAAGCTCCGCGACGAGGGCCCGTCGATCAGAGAACTCTTCTGCAAGGCTGCCGAGCGCGGAGTGGTGGTCAAGGGACTGGTGTGGCGCTCGCACCTCGACAAGTTCTCCTACAGCGAGGAGGAGAACCAACATCTCGGCGAGGCGATCGAAGAGGCCGGCGGAGAGGTGCTGCTGGACCAGCGCGTGCGGTTCGGCGGCTCGCACCACCAGAAGCTGGTGGTGATCAGACACCGCGACCAACCCGAGCGTGACGTCGCTTTCGCAGGCGGCATCGACCTCTGCCACTCCCGACGCGACGATGAATCACACCGCGGCGACCGGCAGGCGCAGCAGATGTCCACGGCGTACGGCGATCACCCGCCGTGGCATGACGTGCAACTGCGGGTGCAGGGCCCGGCGGTCGGTGCACTGGACACCACATTCAGGGAACGGTGGAATGACCCGGCGCCGCTGGACATGCTGTCGCCGATAGCGTGGGTCGCGGACAAGCTTCGAGGCGCCGACCTGAAGCCGGGGACACTGCCGGAACAACCGCCGGACCCACCGCCGTGCGGACCGCACGCCGTGCAGGTGCTGCGCACCTACCCGGATGCCCACTTCGAATACGACTTCGCGCCGCACGGTGAGCGCACCATCGCCCGCGGCTACTCCAAGGTGGTTCGGCGGGCCAGGCGGCTGATTTACCTCGAGGACCAGTACCTCTGGTCGAAGCGGGTGGCCAAGCTGTTCGCCCGCGCACTGGTCGACAACCCGCAGCTTCATCTGGTCGCGGTGGTGCCGCGGTACCCCGACGTCGACGGACGGCTGTCCTTGCCGCCCAACCTCGTTGGCCGCCAGCATGCCATCGAGGCGTGCCGCAGTGCAAGCCCGGAGCGGGTCCACATCTTTGACGTCGAGAACCACGAAGGCACACCGGTCTACGTGCATGCGAAGGTCTGCGTCATCGACGACACCTGGGCCAGCGTCGGCAGTGACAACCTCAACCGCCGGTCATGGACGCACGACAGTGAATTGTCGTGCGCGGTCATCGATGACACGGGTGTGTTCGCGCGGGACTTGCGGCTGCGGCTGTTGCGCGAACACCTGGACCGCGCGGCTGACGGCTCCGAGGACGACGGTTTGGTCGACTCCGACACCGTCGTCGACGTGATCGAGTCGTCTGCTCGCGCCTTGGAGGAGTGGTATACCAACGGCTGCAGGGGTTCCCGGCCGCCGGGCAGGCTGCGTCCCCATCGTCCGGAGAAACTCGGTCGGGTCACCCAGTTGTGGGCTGCTCCGGTGTACCGCGCGATCTATGACCCCGACGGACGGTCCTATCGCGCTCGGCTGAAGAACGAGTGGTGAGGCGCCGCCGGTTCCGCTTCGGCAGCGGAGGTGCGCCGCATGTAGGCGATGGCCAGCGCGGCGGCGATCGCGCTCCTGCGAGACCTCCGCGCGGAGGCGGGCGCTGCCGGTGATGCGCTCCACGGACTCATGAGCCGTATCGCGTTGGCGCACACACTGACCAGTTCGGGTGAGATAGCCGAGGCCTGCGTCCGAGCGAACGAGGCTGTTGACGCCGCCGCCGGGCGATCTGAGCGCGGCGATCGAGGCCAGCAGTGTGGCGTGGGAACGAACCATGGCGCAGCCCTCCCGATGCATTGGAGATCCTTGCGGAAATCGGCTGTGCTGCAGGCGAACACCGCAAAGCGGCACGCTTCGGCGGTGCAGCGGACGGTATTCGGCACCTGCAGGGCGGCACGGTACGGCTGGCAATCTATGCGCCCGCCTATGCGGCAGCGATGTCGACTCTGCGGGATGCGCTGGGGGAAGACGGTTTTGACGCCGCATGGGCCGAGGGCGCGGCACTGTCGACCGAGGAGGCTATCGCATATGCGCAACGCGGTCGCGGGGAGCGTAAGAGGCCGTCGTCAGGATGGGCATCCCTGACGCCGACGGAACGCGACGTCGTCCGCCTGGTCAGTGAAGGACTGGGCAACAGGGACATCGCCGCTCGGCTGTTCGTCTCACATCGCACAGTGCAGACGCACTTGACGCACGTGTACGGCAAGCTCGGCATCACGTCGCGGGTGCAACTGGCCCAGGAGGCGGTCCGTCAGCGCGCCGGGCGGTAGCGCCGTTCGGGGCGGCCGACGCCGTACTGAAGCCGGATCTCCAACGCTCCGGTGCCGAGGAAGTGCTCGAGATATCGTCGCGCGCTGACCCGCGAGATGCCCACCCGCTCAGCGCATTCCGCTGCGGAGACCTCGCCGGCGTCGCGCACGGCGTCCAACACCAGCTGACCGGTCTCCACGCCGAGTCCCTTAGGCAACACCTCCTTCGGAGATGCCGCGCCGGTGCCGCCGAAGAGCGAGTCGATCAGTGTCTGGTCGACGCCCTCGGCCGTTTCCAGTGCGTCGGCGCGTGTTGCGAACGCCTCGAGCTTCGCCTTGAGCTGGTCGAACTCGAACGGCTTGATCAGGTAGTCGGCCGCGCCCCCGTCGAGCGCACCGCTGACGGTATCCAACTCGCGGGCGGCGGTGATCATGATGACGCCCACCCGGTCGCCGTCGGCTCGGAGGCTCTGCAGCACCTCCAGCCCGGTCATGTCGGGCAGATAGACGTCGAGGAGGATCAACTGGGGTCGCAGCTCGCGGGCGGCCGACAGCGCCTCGGCCCCAGTGCGGGCCACGCCGACCGCGCGAAACCCGTCCACCTGTTCGACGAACCTGCGATGGATCTCGGCGACCATGAAGTCATCGTCGACGACCAGCACGTCACGCATGGGCGGCCTGTGCCGTGACGATCTCCGGTAGGCGCACCACGAACAGTGCGCCACCGGCCTCGCCGTCGGTGACCGCGACGGTGCCGCCGTGCTGCGCGGTGACCAACCGCACCAGTGCCAGCCCGATGCCCCGGCCGCCTGCGACATCCGGTTTCGATGTGACGCCTCTGGCGAAGATCTCCTCGCGGAGATGTTCTGGCACACCGGGTCCGGAGTCGGCGACCGAGATCGTAAGGCCGTCGCGATCGTCGATGTGCACGGTGACCCTGGCCCGTTCGGAACCCACCGATACGTCGACGGCGTTGTCGATCAGGTTGCCGAGCAACGTGATCACGTCGGTGGCCACCGCGGGCGCGAGCGCGGCCAGGTGCGACTCCGGCGCAAGCTCCAGTGCTACACCGCTTTCGGCGGCCAGCGAGGTCTTCGCGATCAGAAGTGCAGCCACCGCCGGATCGGATATCCGGCGCGTGACGGCGTCGTTGATCTCCGCGCGGCGCCGGGTGAGCGTGCCGACGAGGTCGCGGACCGAGTCGTACTCGCCGAGTTGGACGAGTCCAGAGATGGTGTGCAGCTGATTGGCGAACTCATGGGTCTGGGCGCGCAGGGTGTCGGTCACGCTCTTGTGCGACGACAGCTGGCCCTGCAAAGCCGCGAGCTCGGTGCTGTCGCGCATGGTGGTCACCGTCCCGATGACCTCGCCCTGACTCGTGGCCGACCGTCTGTTCAATGCCAATACCTTTGTGCGGGTGGCGATCACGACATCCCGCTCGTCATGGCCGGACAGCAGGAACTCGACGACCGCGGGGTCGAGGCCGACGCCGTCGACGCGCCGGCCGACCGCGTCGGGTCCCAGTCCGAGCAGCTCCTGAGCGCTGTCGTTGAGCAACGTGATGTCGCCCTCGTTGTTCACGGCGACCACGCCCTCGCGAATGCTGTGCAGCAACGCTTCCCGATGATCGGCCAATCCAGCGATCTCAGCGACCTCGAGGCCGCGGGTGTGCCGTTTGATGCGGCGCGACAGCAACCAGGACGCGAAAAGCCCCAGCGCCGCACCGAGTCCCAGATACAGCAGCAGCCGCCTGCCTGCCCCGCTGAGCAGTTCCCACACCGACGGATACGGTTCGCTGACCGACGCCACCGCGAGCACATCGCCATTGGTCGACAGGATCGGCACCTGACCGAGCAGGCTGTGCACGCCGTCGACGTCGTCGTCGCCGAACCAGGCCCGGCCCTCGTCGGCCCGGCTCGGGCCGAGGTCCATCCGCGAACGAATTCGCGATGGATCAGACGACACCCGGATCGTGCCGTCGGGACCGAGGATCTCGGCGAGGCCAGCGCCCGAGAGCGCCACCGCGCGATCGGTCTCCGGTGCGAGCACCTGCGCGGCGAACGGGTCGGCGAACCGGTCCCGAACGATCGGCGTCGACGCCATGTTCTCGGCCACCGCGATCATCCGCTGACCGCGCACCTCGCGGAACTCGCGGGTGGACTGCGCGACGGACACCACCGCGATCGCAACCAGCACCACGGCGACCACCAACAGCTGGAACACCAGAAACTGGCCGCCCAGACTCCGAGACCAGGTCATGTACTTAATGACCAATACTTCCTTTGCGTTCTCATCAGTGACTTGGATCACCGCCGGGGTCCAGTATTGCTGAGCATCACACCTGACGTGATTGGGGACGACGTGTTGGTAACCAGGAAAACGGCGGTATTGGTCATCGCCGCCATCGCTGCGCTGCTGGTCAGCAGTTGCGGAGTCACCCGCGGGGGTGAGGAGCGCGGATTCCATCGGCTGCGGATGATGGTGCCCAACAGCCCGGGCGGCGGCTACGACCTCACCGCCCGCACCGCGGTCAAGATCATGGAAGACGACGACATCACGGGACGGGTCGAGGTCTTCAACGTCATCGGCGCGGGTGGCACGGTCGCGATGGCCCGGCTGATGAACGAAAAAGGCAACGACGACCTGATGATGACGATGGGCCTCGGCGTCGTCGGCGCCACCTACACCAACGGTTCCAAGGTGAAGGCGTCCGACGCGACGGCCATCGCCAAGCTGATCGAGGACCCCGGCGCCATCTTCGTGCCCACCGACTCGCCGTTCAAAACGGTCGACGACTTCATCAAGGCCTGGAAGGCCGACCCGTCCAAGGTGACGATCGGCGGTGGCTCCTCGCCGGGTGGTCCCGACCATCTCTTCCCGATGGAAACCGCAAAGGCGGTCGGAATCGACCCCAGGCAAGTCAACTTCGTCACCTACGACGGCGGCGGTGATCTGCTGACCGCGCTGCTCGGCAAGAAGATCGCCGTCGGCACGTCGAGTCCCGGCGAGCTGTCCGACCAGATCGAGGCCGGTCAACTGCGGGTGCTCGCGGTGTCCAGCGACGAACGCGTCGAGGGCATCGACGCGCCCACCCTCAGGGAGTCAGGTATCAACCTGACATTCGCCAACTGGCGCGGAGTGCTTGCGCCGCCTGGTATTTCCGACGACGCCAAGCAGGCGATGGTCAAAGTGCTCGAGGACCTGCACGGCACGCAGCAATGGAAGGAGGCGCTGGTGAAGAACGGCTGGACCGACGCGTTCGTGACCGGTGCGCAGTTCGAACAGTTCCTGAAGGACCAGGACGAGCGGGTCTCCTCGACGCTGACCGAGCTGGGGCTGCTATGACGACCACCGAAGAGCCCAAGGAACACGCCGTCGAGAAGACCGTCGACAAGGCGCAGTACCTGGTCTGTGTCGTTCTCGTCGCCGTCGGCGCGTTCCTGATCTACGACTCGGTGACGCTGGAGGCGGGTTTCGCCAAGGTGGATCCCGTTGGGCCGAAACTGTTCCCGATCGCCATTGGCGCCATCCTGATCGTGCTGGCGGTCATCCTCGCGATCGCGGTCTCTCGCGGCTCGGTGGGCGAGGCCGACGCCGGTGAGGACGTCGACCCGAACACGCCGGGGGACTGGCGCACAGTCGGACTACTGGTCGCTTTGTTCGTCGCGCTGATCCTGCTCGTCAACCCGCTGGGTTGGGTGATCGCAAGTGCTCTCTTCTTCGCCGGTGCCGCAACGATTCTCGGTAGCCGTCACTACATCCGCAACATCGTCATCGGAGCGGTGCTCGCGCTCGTCAGCTTCTACGGGTTCTACTCCGGGCTCGGAATCCCGCTGCCCGCAGGAATTCTGGATGGGATTCTGTAAATGAACAGCTTGGACTGGTTTATTCAGGGCCTCGGCGAGGCCGCAACGCCGATGAACCTGCTCTACGCGGCGATCGGTGTGCTCCTGGGCACCGCGGTCGGCGTGCTGCCGGGTATCGGCCCCGCCATGACCGTGGCGCTGCTGCTGCCGATCACCTACAACGTCAGCCCGAGCGCGGCGTTCATCATGTTCGCGGGCATCTTCTACGGCGGCATGTACGGCGGTTCGACTACGTCGATTCTGTTGAACACACCCGGTGAGTCGTCGTCGGTCATCACCGCGATCGAGGGCAACAAGATGGCCAAAGCGGGCCGGGCCGCACAGGCTTTGGCGACCGCTGCGATCGGATCATTCGTGGCAGGCGCGATCGGCACGGCCCTGTTGGCGGCCTTCGCGCCGCCGATTTCGAAATTCGCTGTCACGCTTGGCGCGCCGTCGTATCTCGCGATCATGCTGTTCGCCTTGGTGGCGGTGACCGCAGTGCTGGGAGCATCGAAGCTGCGGGGTGCCATCTCGCTGTTTCTCGGGCTGGCCATCGGCATCGTCGGCATCGACTTTCTGACCGGGCAGCCACGCGCGACGCTGGGGCTGCCGCAGTTGTCCGACGGAATCGACATCGTCGTGATCGCCGTCGCGATTTTCGCGGTGGGAGAGGCACTCTGGGTTGCGGCCCATCTGCGCCGTCGTCCCGCCGACGTCATCCCGGTCGGTCGGCCGTGGATGGGACGCGAGGATTGGAAACGCTCGTGGATGCCGTGGCTGCGTGGCACCGCATTCGGCTTCCCGTTCGGCGCACTGCCCGCAGGAGGCGCCGAGTTGCCGACATTCTTGTCCTATATCACCGAGAAGCGGTTGTCGAAGCACAAGGACGAGTTCGGCAAGGGCGCGATCGAGGGTGTTGCGGGGCCCGAGGCCGCCAACAACGCCTCGGCCGCAGGCACTTTGGTGCCGATGCTGTCGCTGGGCCTGCCGACCAATGCCACCGCCGCGGTGATGCTCACCGCGTTCGTCTCCTACGGCATTCAGCCCGGCCCCACACTGTTCGAGAAGGAGCCGCTGCTGATTTGGACGTTGATCGCCAGCCTGTTCATCGGCAATCTCATGCTCCTGCTGCTGAACCTGCCGCTGGCGCCGCTGTGGGCTCGGCTGCTTCGCACCCCTCGGCCGTACCTCTATGCGGGGATTCTGTTCTTCGCCGCGCTTGGTGCGCTCGCTGTCAACATCCAGCCGCTCGATCTCGCGCTGCTGTTGGTGTTCGGGTTGCTCGGCCTGATGATGCGGCGATTCGGGCTGCCCGTGCTGCCCTTGATCATCGGCGTCATCCTCGGCCCGCGCATCGAACGCCAGCTTCGGCAGTCGCTGCAGCTGGCCGATGGCGACTGGACGGGCCTGTTCACCGAGCCGGTCGCGATCGTGGTGTACGTGCTCATGGCACTGCTGCTGCTGACGCCGCTGGTGTTGCGGCTGACGCATCGCAGCGAGGAAACGCTCCTCGTCGTCGAGGACGACGCGGACCAGAAAGCGAAGGCGGCGCAGACATGATCGTTGTGGGATACAGCGCCGACCCATTCGGCCGGGCGGCTCTGGAACACGGCATCGCCGAGGCCAAACTCCGCGGCAGCTCGTTGCGGGTGGTGAACGCGACCGCGGGCGACGCTTACGTCGACGCCGGCTTCGCGCAGTCGACGGAGGTACACGACATCGAAGAGCAGCTCGCGAACTGCGGGGTCGACTTCGAGCTCACCCAACCGGTCGGGGTCGATGCCGCCGGGGAGCTGTTGAAGACGATGGACCGCGCCGACGCCGAGCTCCTGGTCATCGGCATCAGGCATCGCAATCCGGTGGGCAAGCTGCTGTTGGGCAGTGTTTCCCAGCAGCTCCTGCTGGAATGCCCGAAGCCGGTTCTCGCCGTGAAGCCGCAGGACGGATGACGTGGCGTAGGTCACTTTTGTTTCGGCCGCGTTTCGTCCTTCCGCGCGCGAGCACGTCGCCGAAGTGAGCGGGTGTTGACGTTTCGGACACGGCCGGGCAATGGGTGCGGAATGGGTCGGCGTGACGCTGATGGCCGTGAAGACAATGAGCCGCGACCGCAACATCGAGCACTGGGACGCCGAAGACTCCGAGGCCTGGCAGGCCGGCGGCGCCAAGATCGCGAAACGCAACCTGATCTGGTCTATCTTCGCCGAGCATGTGGGCTTCTCGATCTGGTCCATCTGGTCGGTGATGGTGCTGTTCATGCCGCAGTCGACCTACCACATCGATGCGGCGGGGAAGTTCTACCTGGTTGCGCTGCCGACGTTGGTCGGCGCGTTTATGCGGATTCCGTATACCGTTGCGCCCGCGAGGTTCGGCGGCCGCAACTGGACCATCGTCAGCGCGCTGCTGCTCGTCCTGCCGACGCTCCTGACGCTGTGGGTGATGACGCGTCCGGGCTCGTCGTACGCGACGTTCATGGTGGTCGCGGCCTTCGCCGGCCTCGGCGGCGGAAACTTCGCATCGTCGATGACCAATATCAACGCGTTCTACCCGCAGCGCCTCAAGGGTTGGGCGCTCGGTTTGAACGCGGGCGGCGGCAACATCGGCGTGCCGGTCATCCAACTGGTCGGACTTCTGGTTATCGCCACCGTGAGCAACACCGCGCCCGAAATCGTCTGCGCTATCTACCTTGTGGCGATCGCACTGGCGGCCATGTGCGCGGCGCTGTTCATGGACAATCTGCGTAACCAGCGGTCCAACCTGGGCGCGATGGCCGAAGCGCTGCGATTCCGCGATTCCTGGGTGATGAGCTTTCTCTACATCGGCACCTTCGGCTCGTTCATCGGCTTCTCGTTCGCCTTCGGCCAGGTGCTGCAGATCAACTTCCTCGCCGGCGCCGACAATGCCGCGCAGGCCGCCCTGCACGCGGCGCAGATCGCGTTCATCGGGCCGCTGCTCGGCTCGATCGCAAGGCCCTACGGCGGCAAGCTGTCCGACCGCGTCGGCGGGGGCAAGGTCACGATGTACACCTTCGCCGCGATGATCGCCGCGGCCGGGATCCTTGTCTGCGCCGGCATGATCGACGACGGAGCGGCCGGAGCGCCCACCGGCGGCCAGATGGCCGGCTACGTGGTCGGATTCATCCTGCTGTTCATCCTGTCCGGCATCGGCAACGGCTCCACCTACAAGATGATCCCGTCGATCTTCGAGGCGAAGGCGCAGGGCCACGACGAGTGGGACCGGGATGAGAAGGCCGCGTGGTCACGCAGCATGTCCGGTGCGCTGATCGGGTTCGCCGGTGCCGTCGGTGCGCTCGGCGGCGTCTTCATCAACGTCGTGCTGCGCGCCTCCTATGTCGGACAGGCGAAGTCGGCGACGAACGCGTTCTGGGTATTTCTCGCTTTCTATGTCGTCTGCGCGGTGGTGACATGGGCGGTGTTCCTGCGGATGCGGTCGGCTCGGCCGCGCACCGGCGGGCTCGTCGGCTCGGTGCCCGCGCCTGCGGGTTGATGACCAAAACGCGCACAGCGTGCTCGTACTGCGGTGTCGGCTGCGGCATCGAGGTCACCACGACGGCCCGCACCGGCGCACCCGTCATCGCCAGGGTCTCAGGAGACAGGTTGCACCCGGCCAACTTCGGCCGCCTGTGCACAAAGGGTGCGACCCACGCCGAGATGATGGCCGCCGTCGGCGGGCGGCTGACGTCGGCGCTGGTTCGACCGTCGCGCGACGAGGAACCGCTGCCTGCATCGGTCGACGACGCCGTCGCCGAGGCGGGCAGTCGGCTGCGCGCCATCGTCGACGAGCACGGCCCCGACGCGGTGGCGCTGTACGTATCCGGCCAAATGTCCATCGAGGCGCAGTATCTGGCCACGAAGCTGGCCAAGGGCTTCCTGCGGACAGTGCATATCGAGTCCAACTCGCGGCTGTGCATGGCCAGCGCGGGCACCGGATTCAAGCAATCGCTCGGCGCCGACGGGCCACCCGGCTCCTACAGCGATTTCGATTGCACCGACCTCTTTTTCGTCGTGGGATCCAATATGGCCGATTGCCATCCGGTCCTCTTCCTGCGGATGGCGGAGCGGATGAAGGCCGGCGCGAAGCTGGTTGTCGTCGACCCGCGCCGCACCGCCACCGCCGACCGCGCGGATCTCTTCCTTCAGATCAAGCCCGGCACCGACCTGGCCCTGCTGAACGGGCTGCTGCATCTGCTCGTCGACAACGGTGACATCGACGCCGATTTCATCGCCGAGCACACCGACGGCTGGGCGAACATGCCTGCCTTTCTCGCGGACTATCCGCCGCACCGGGTCGCCGACATCACCGGCATCCCGGAGGCGGACATCCGCACGGCGGCGCGCATGATCGCCGACGCGGGGGACTGGATGAGCTGCTGGACGATGGGGCTGAACCAGAGCACCCATGGCACGTGGAACACCAACGCGATCTGCAACCTCCACCTGGCCACCGGGGCGATCTGCCGTCCGGGCAGCGGACCGATGTCTTTGACCGGCCAGCCCAACGCCATGGGCGGACGCGAAATGGGTTACATGGGACCGGGTTTGCCCGGCCAGCGCTCCGTGCTGTCGACGACCGACCGCACGTTCGTGGAGACGCAGTGGAGCCTGCCGCCGGGGACCATCCGTGGCGACGTCGGCCCCGGCACGATAGCGATGTTCGAAGGGCTTGCCCGCGGCGACATCAAGGCGTGCTGGATCATCTGCACGAATCCCGTTGCCACCGTGGCGAATCGGAAGACGGTGATCGAAGGCCTTCAGAAGGCCGAGCTGGTCATCACCCAGGACGCGTACCGGGCGACCGCAACGAACACCTACGCGGATATCGTGCTGCCCGCCACGCTGTGGGCGGAGTCCGACGCCGTCATGGTGAACTCCGAACGCAACCTCACCCTGCTTGGGGCATCCGTTCCGCCCACCGGCGACGCACGTCCCGACTGGCAGCTGATCTGCGATGTCGCCGCCCGCATGGGTTTCGCCCAGCACTTCGACTTCGCCTCCAGCGAGCAGGTTTTCGACGAGATCAGGCGATTCTCCAACCCGGCGACCGGCTACGACCTGCGCGGCGTGAGCTATTCGCGACTTCGGCAGACGCCGGTGCAATGGCCCTGCCCACCCGACGATGACCGCGACCGCCACCCGATCCGCTATCTGAACGACGGTGTGAGCCAGCCCGAGTTCGTCGACTCCGCCGGGCACCGACCCCGATTGGCGTTTCCCACCCCGTCGCGGCGTGCGGTGTTTCACGCCCGCCCGCATATGGATCCCCGCGAGCTGCCCGACGACGACTTCCCGTTGGTGCTCAACACCGGCAGGCTGCAACACCAGTGGCACACCATGACCAAGACCGGCAGGGTGGCCACGCTGAACAAGCTCGACAGCGGGCCGTTCGTCGAGATCCATCCCGCCGACGCATCGGCCATGGGCATCGCCGAGAGCCAGCCCGTCGAGCTCACGTCGCGCCGGGGTCGCGCGGTGCTGCCCGCCGTTCTGACCGATCGCGTGCGCCGGGGCAGCTGCTTTGCGCCGTTCCACTGGAACGACGAGCACGGTCAATTGCTCACCATCAACGCGGTGACCAACGACGCCGTCGACGCCGACTCGCTGCAACCGGAGTTCAAGGCGTGTGCCGTCAGCGCCCGTCCCGTCGGCCCGGTCCCCGCCCGCACCCTCGTGAAGAAACTCGGGACTGCGGCCCAAGGAGGCGGACCACTCGTGTTGTGGGCCTCGCAGACGGGCAATGCCGAGGACTTCGCCGCCCGCCTGGCCCGGCGGCTGAGCGGTTCACAGCTGGCCAACATGGACGACGTGCCCCTGTCACGGCTGGCCGCCGCTCGCGACGTTCTCGTCGTCACCAGCACATTCGGCGACGGCGGGCCGCCGGACAACGGCGCCGACTTCTGGAATCGGCTCGGTGCGCCGGACGCGCCTGCGCTCGACGGAGTGCGCTATGCCGTCCTCGGCATCGGTGACCGGTCCTACGCCGAGTTCTGCGGCCACGCCAAATCGATCGACGGCAGGCTGGCCGACCTCGGTGCGACGAAGATCGTGGACCGCGCCGAGTGCGATGCCTACGACAGCGGGCCGATGACCCGATGGGCCGATCGGGTCGCGGGGACGCTGGGCATTATCACCGAGCCGCGCACGGATGTCGAAAAGCCGTTCACCCGGGCCGATCCGGTGCTTGCGCCGCTGTGCCGCAACACCGTGCTGACCGCACCCTTGTCGCCAAAAGAAGTGCGCCAGTTCGGTTTTGACATCTCCGAACATGGAGTCAGATACTCGGTAGGCGATTCGCTCGGGGTGTGCGCCACCAACAGCCCTGCCGTGGTCAACGCGTGGCTCACTGCGACCGGGATGGACGGCGGTGAGACGGTCGAGGTCGACGGCGCTCCCCGGACGCTGCGGGATGCACTGACGACGGCCTATGACATCTGCCGCGTCACACCCGGCCTGCTTCGGTTCGTCGCCGACAACTGCGCCGATTCCACGGCCGCCAAGGCGTTGCGGGCGCCGTCCAGCCGGCTGGACAAATGGCTGGCGGGCCGCAACGGCCTGGACATCGTCGATGAGTTCAGGGTGCGCGCCGAGCCGGCGCAATGGCAGGAGGTGCTGGTGCGGCTGACGCCCCGCAGCTACTCGATCTCGTCGAGTCCGCTGGTCAGCCCGCACGAAGTACAGCTGACGGTGTCGGTGGTGCGTTACCGGGGTCGCCGCGGCGGCCGGCGCGGCGGCGTGTGCTCGACATTCCTTGCCGACAGAGCCGGCGCAGCGCCGGTCTTCCTGCAGCGGTCGCCGCACTTCCGGCCGCCCACGGATGGCGAGACGCCGATGATCATGGTCGGACCGGGCACGGGCATCGCGCCATTCCGCGGGTTCCTGCAGGAGCGTCGTGCCCGCGGCCACACCGGACGCAACTGGCTGTTCTTCGGCGACCAACGGCGCAGTGAAAACTTCTACTACCGCGACGATTTGGAGGACATGGCCCGCGACGGCTTCCTCAGCCGGCTCGACCTCGCCTTCTCCCGCGATCAGGCCGACCGCGTCTACGTGCAGCACAGGATGCTCGACTACGGCGCGGACCTCTGGCGCTGGCTGCAGGAGGGCGCGCACTTCTATGTCTGTGGCGACGCCGGCCGGATGGCCCGCGACGTCGATGCGACGCTGACGAGCGTCATCAAGACCCACGGCAGCATGTCCGACGAACACGCGCACAACTACAAGCGGGAATTGGTAGCGGCGAAGCGATATGTGCGGGACGTGTATTGACCGCGCACGCGAGGAGCATAAAAAGCGGTGTCCGAGGGGGGACTTGAACCCCCACGCCCGTTAATAGGGCACTAGCACCTCAAGCTAGCGCGTCTGCCATTCCGCCACTCGGACCTGCTCTGGGCAGCTAAGGCTATCGGATCGGCCAGCCCAGGCCCAAACCCGAGACTAGTGCGGGTGGTAGGAAAGGTGACTGTGACGAAACCTGTCGAGGAAGTGGTCGACCTGGTCCGTGCGCTGATCCGGTTCGACACCTCCAACTCCGGCGATCCCGGCACCACCACGACCGAGGCCGAGTGTGCTCGCTGGGTGGCCGAACAACTGCAAGAGGTCGGTTACGAGACCGAATACATCGAGGCAGGAGCGCCGGGCCGGGCCAACGTGTTCACCCGGCTGCCCGGTGCCGATCCCGAATGCGGCGCGCTGCTGATCCACGGCCATCTCGACGTGGTGCCGGCCGAGGCGGCCGACTGGAGCGTGCACCCGTTCTCGGGGGCGATCGAAGACGGCTGCGTGTGGGGCCGCGGCGCCATTGACATGAAAGACATGGTCGGAATGATGATCGCGGTCGCCCGCCACCTGAAGCGCGAGGGCATCGTTCCCCCGCGAGATTTGGTGTTCGCGTTCGTGTCGGACGAGGAGGCCGGCGGCAAGTACGGCTGCGGTTGGCTGGTCGACAACCGGCCCGACCTGTTCGACGGCGTCACCGAGGCCGTGGGCGAGGTCGGCGGGTTCTCGCTGACGGTGCCGCGCCGCGACGGCGGTGAGCGTCGGCTCTACCTGATCCAAACGGCCGAGAAAGCCATGCTGTGGATGCGGCTTACCGCTCATGGCAACGCCGGGCACGGAATGCTGATCCACGACGACAACGCCGTCACCGCCGTGGCCGAGGCAGTCGCGCGGCTGGGTCGTCATCGATTCCCGATCGTGTTGAGCGACACCGTCGAGCAGTTCCTGCAGGCCGTTGCCGAGGAGACGGGCTATACCTTCGATGTGGACTCGCCCGACCTGGACGGAGCCGTCGCCAAGCTGGGCTCGATCGGCCGCTTGGTCGCGGCGACGCTGCGTGACACCGCCAACCCGACGATGCTGAAGGCCGGCTACAAGGAGAACGTCATCCCCGCCAGCGCTGAGGCCGTGGTGGATTGCCGGGTGCTGCCCGGCCGGCTGGCGGCGTTCGAGCGGGAGGTCGACGCGGTGATCGGACCCGACGTCACGCGCGAGTGGATCGTCAATCTGCCGTCATATGAGACCGATTATGAGGGCAGGCTGCTCGACGCGATGAACGCCGCGATCCTGGCCACCGATCCCGAGGCCCGAACTGTGCCGTACATGCTTGCAGGGGGCACCGATGCAAAACATTTCGCCCGCTTGGGTATTCGCTGCTTCGGCTTCGCGCCGCTGCGGCTGCCGCCGGACCTCGACTTCTCCGCAATGTTCCACGGCGTCGACGAGCGCGTACCCGTCGATGCGCTGACCTTCGGTGCCGAGGTTCTCGAGCACTTCCTCCTTCACTGCTGATCACACGAAAGGACAATCATGGCTTTTCCTTACAACACGTATGACCACTTGCCGAAACTGCCGTCGTTCACGCTGACCTCTGAGTCTTTCACCGACGGCGACGCATGGTCCAACGACCAGGTCAGCGGCATCATGGGTGCCGGCGGCGAGGACATATCGCCCCAGCTGAGCTGGTCGGGGTTTCCCGAGGAGACCCGCAGCTTCGCCGTGACCGTGTACGACCCCGACGCCCCGACGGGGTCGGGTTTCTGGCACTGGGCGATCGCCAACCTGCCCGCGACGGTGACCGACCTGCCCGCAGGCGTCGGCGACGGCAGCGAATTACCTGGTAACGCAATGACTTTGGCTAATGACGCCGGCCTCAAGCGCTTCATCGGCGCCGCGCCGCCACCCGGCCACGGTGTGCACCGCTACTACGTCGTCGTGCATGCCGTCGGCGCCGAGAAGCTTGACCTGCCCGAGGGTGCCACCCCGGCCTACCTCGGCTTCAACCTGTTCCAGCAGGCGATCGCGCGCGCCATCATCCACGGCACCTACGAACAGCAGAACTAGCGCGCGGCCGAACCGACGGCGTCGGCAAGCGACGCGAATCCGCCGTCGTGCAGTCGCGCCGCGATGCCGTCGTGAATGTGCTTGGCCCACAGGCCTCCGCCGTAGACGAAGCCGGTGTAGCCCTGCAGCAGTGAGGCGCCCGCGGTGATCCGGTCCCATGCGTCGTCGACGGTTTCGATGCCGCCGACGCTGACCAGGACCAGCCGGTCACCCACCCGGCTGTACAACCGTCGCAGCACCTCGGCCGAGCGCTTGGCGACCGGCGGCCCGGAGATCCCGCCGGGTCCGAGTTCGTCGACCCCTTGGGTCTTCAGGCCGTCGCGGGACACGGTGGTATTGGTCGCGACGATCCCAGCCAGCCCCAATTCGACTGCGAGGTCGGCGATCTCGTCGATGTCGGCGTCGGACAGATCGGGTGCGATCTTCACGAGTACCGGGGCGTTCGTCTCCTCCCGTACTGCCCGAAGGATCGGTCGCAGTGACTCGACGGCCTGCAGATCGCGCAGCCCGGGCGTATTCGGGGAGCTGACATTGACCACAAGGTACGCCGCCAGCTGTCCGACCAGTCGCGCGCTCTCCCGGAAGTCATCGACGGCGGCGTCGGCGGGAACGACCTTGGTCTTGCCGATGTTGACCCCGATCGGCACGTCCGGGCTGTGCCCGGCCAGCTTCAGTGCAAGCGCGCCCGCGCCCTCGTTGTTGAACCCCAGCCGATTGAGCAGCGCCCGGTCGTCGGGCAGCCGGAACATCCTCGGCGGCGGATTTCCGGGCTGTGCCTGTGCGGTCACCGTGCCGACCTCGGCATATCCGAAGCCCAGCGCTCCCCAGGTGGCCAGCCCTAGACCGTTCTTGTCGAACCCCGCCGCCAGGCCCAGCGGACCCGGAAAACGCACCCCGAACACCGTGCTGGCAAGTACCGGATCGTGGGGCGCCAGTGACCTTTTCAGGGCGCGGCGCGCCGGTGCGGGGGCGGTGCCTACCCGCAGACCATTGAAGACCCAGGTGTGGATGCGTTCGGCGGGGACGAGGAACAGCGCCCGCCGCAGGGCGCGGTACATCACGCCCTACATCGCCGGCTGGTCGGTGATGTCCAGGCTGTTGACGGCGGACTTCTTGCGGCGCAACAACACTCGGCGGCTGCCGTCGGTGTAGAGCCGAACCCGGGTGAGTTCCCAGCCGCGATACTCCGCCTCGATCGACAGCCGGGTGGACGCGCTGATCCTGGTCAGGTCGGGCGGCAACCGAAGCGGCACCCATTCGTACTCGTCGGAGAGATCGACATCCCACCCCGGTGGCATAAGGCCACGCTGAACCGCCGTCACCGGCTGACTCCCGCGTTCGCGATCACCTGCACCCCAGCTCCGGAGCCTGACACCACATAGAGGGTGCCAGACGCCTCGTCGAAGGCCAGAGAGTTCGGCTGCTGCACGGTCGGATAACGCACCTTCTCGACTGGTATTCCGGTTGCCAGATCGTAACCAATAACCATATTCGTGGTGGTCTGTGACACCCACGCCAGCCGGGACGACCCCGCGAGGCCGTAGGGCGCGTCCCGCACCGGGAAGCGCTGCCGGAGCATCAGCGGATCGGTGCCGAACACCAGCAAGCCGTCGCCCCTTGTGTCGGCCACCAGCACCCGGCCTGCGGTGTCAGCGGCCAGGGTGGTCGCCCCTTCGCCCGCACGCAGCGCTTGTCCGGCCTTGGCGCCGCTGGCATCGACCGTGGTGACCGACGTCTGGCCGCGGTCGAGCACGATGGCCGTATTGCCTTGCGTGACAATCGCATCCACGTGGGCGAAGATCTTCAACTCGGCTCCGACGGCGGTGTCGGAGCTCAGCGTGTACACCGCACCGTCGGCGCTGCCGAGCACCAGCTTGCCGTCGGCGCGCCGGGCGATCGCGGTGAAGTCGATATCGCCTCGGCCGTCGATCGCCACCCTGCTCACCCGGCCCGAAGCGATGTCGACGCGGAAATAACCGCCGCGCGTCGATGCGAAGACGTGGCCACCGTTGTCGCCGGTCATGGCCGTCGCCGGGCCGGCCAGCGATACGGTCCTGGCCTGGCCTTTTGCCGGCATCGCGGTGATCGCCGACTGGTCGCCGGCGCCTGGACCCAGCACCGCCAGCGACTCGGTCGCGGCGTCGAACAGCACGGACGTCGCGTGGCCTGTCATGGGGCGGATCACGCCGGCCGGTGGCTGTGTCACCGGGGGCGACACTGCGGCTTGTGCGGGCACGATGGTCGGCGGCGGCGTGTCGGTGGGATGGGATGTGCACGCCGTCACGTAACTGGCGATCATGAGAACCACGCCACAAGAAAAGAGCTGACCTGCATGTTTGACACGTGTTGGCAACGGGTAGCTCTCGGTCGTGCGAAGTGTATGGCAGTCGAACAGCAAGTGTAGGCACGCCGTTGCCCGCGGTAAGGTTCGGTCATGAGCTTCGCGCCGAACAAGCCTTCGGCGGACAAAGAGTTCACTTTCGAGGATATTTCGACGGGTCTTCACGCCAGCGGGTTCGGTCAGTGTGCCGAAGGTCGGAGCTTCTCGTTTCACGTCGAGCACCAGATGCTGATCGTCGAGATCTACCGCCCGCGGTTGGCGGGCCCCGTTCCGCAGGCCGAAGACGTCGTCGCCATCGCAACTCGCAAGGTCAACGACATCGACCTGTACGACGAACGCAGCCTGGCCGCCGCCGTGCGTGACGCCGTCGCCGACGCGCAGCCGGTCCCGCGCACAGCACGCTGACCGAAGCCCACGGTACGGTCGTCGTCGTGATCGAGGCGCCCGCAATGTCATGGCTGCAAGTCGTCGTCCTGTCGGTGCTGCAGGGTCTCACCGAGTTTTTGCCGGTGTCGTCTTCGGGTCATCTCGCGATCGCGTCGCGATTGTTCTTCGCCGACGACGCGGGCGCGTCGTTCACCGCCGTGACCCAGCTCGGCACCGAAGTCGCTGTGCTGGTGTACTTCGCGCGCGACATCGCCCGAATCGTCAAGGCCTGGTTCGCTGGGCTGTTCAACACCGCCGCGCGTGATGCGCTCTACCGGCTCGGCTGGTACGTGATCATCGGCACGATCCCGATCGGTGTGTTCGGGCTGCTGTTCAAGGACGAAATCCGCACGGGGGCAAGGAATCTGTGGGGGATCGCGATCGCTTTGATCGCATTCTCCGCAGTGATCGCGGCGGCCGAGTACTTCGGTCGGCAGACCCGCGACGTCGAACAGCTCACGTGGCGCGACAGCGTGACCGTCGGCCTCGCGCAATGCCTGGCGCTGGTGCCGGGTGTGTCGCGGTCGGGCGCGACCATCAGCGCCGGCCTGTTCCTCGGCCTCGACCGCGAGCTGGCCGCCCGCTTCGGCTTCCTGTTGGCGATACCGGCCGTGTTCGCCTCCGGATTGTTCTCGTTGCCCGACGCCTTCCATCCCGTCGGTGACGGCATGAGCGCCAGCGGTCCACAGCTCCTGGTGGCCACGGTGATCGCGTTCATCGTCGGCCTCGCGGCGGTGGCGTGGTTCCTGCGCTTTCTGGTGCGCCACAGCATGTACTGGTTCGTCGCGTACCGGGTTGTGCTCGGCGCTGTGGTGCTCACGCTGCTGGGCACCGGGGTGGTGGCCGCGACATGACCGTGATCCTGCTGCGGCACGGCCGCTCGACCTCGAACACCGCCCAGACGCTGGCCGGCCGCAGCGACGGCGTCGACCTCGACGACAAGGGCCGCGAGCAGGCCGAGGCGGTGGTGGCCCGAATCGGGTCGCTGCCGATTCGCGCCATCGTGTCCTCGCCGCTGCTGCGGTGCCGCAAGACCGTCGAGCCGCTGGCGGCTGCGCTCGGGCTCGAGCCCGAGATCGACGAGCGGATCTCCGAAGTCGACTACGGCCAGTGGACCGGCCGCAAGATCGGCGACCTGGTCAAGGAGCCCCTGTGGGCGGTGGTCCAGCAGCAGCCCAGCGCCGCGGTGTTCCCCGACGGCGAGGGCCTGGCGGCCGTGCAGGCCCGTGCGGTGGCCGCGGTGCGCGAGCATGACCGCAGGCTGACCGAACAGCACGAGGGCGACGTGCTGTGGCTGGCCTGTACGCACGGCGACGTGATCAAGGCCGTTGTGGCCGACGCGCTGGGCACCCACCTCGACAGCTTCCAGCGGATCACCGCCGACCCGGCGTCGATGAGTGTGATCCATTACACATCGCTGCGACCCTTCGTGGTTCACGTGAACCACACCGGCGACCAACTGGCTTCGGGCCTGACAGCGAAACCTGTGAAGACCTCCGACGGGGAGCCGAAAGACGTGCCGTCGAGCGACGCAGTGGTCGGCGGCTCAACCGACTGATCGCGGTATTTTGGAGATGCCATGGCCCGCGCAATCCACGTCTTCCGCACACCCGACCGTTTCGTGGCCGGGACGGTCGGGCAACCCGGAAACCGCACGTTCTACCTGCAGGCGGTGCACGAGAAACGGATCATCTCCGTCGTGCTGGAGAAGCAGCAGGTCGCCGTCCTCGCCGAGCGAATCGCGGCGCTGTTGCTGGAGATCAACCGCCGCTTCGGCACCCCGATCCCGCCGGAAACCGAGGTCGAGGACCTGAGCCCGCTGGTGACACCGGTCGATGCCGAGTTCCGGGTCGGCACGATGGGGCTGGGCTGGGACTCCGAGGCGCAGACCGTCGTCGTCGAACTGCTGGCGGTGTCCGAGACCGAGTTCGATGCGTCGGTGGTCCTCGACGACGCCGAGGACGGGCCCGACGCGGTGCGCGTGTTCCTCACCCCCGAGTCCGCCCGTCAATTCGCGACCCGGTCCAACCGGGTCATCTCGGCGGGCCGGCCGCCGTGCCCGCTGTGTGACGAACCCCTCGATCCGGAGGGCCACATCTGCGTGCGCACCAACGGCTATCGGCGGAATCTGGCCGAGCCCGACGATGAACCCGACGCATAGCGACTGCGAGGCGTTGCGGCGCGGTGAACTGACTGTCATCGGACGAATCCGCTCCGCCAGCAACGCCACGTTCCTCTGCGAAGCTCATCTCGACGAGCTGACCGTGCACTGCGTGTACAAGCCGATCGCGGGCGAGGCGCCGCTGTGGGACTTTCCGGACGGCACGCTGGCGGGCCGGGAGCTCGCCGCATACCTGGTGTCGGCGGCGACAGGCTGGGGCATCGTGCCCTACACCATCATTCGCGAAGGGCCCGCGGGTCGCGGGATGCTTCAGCTCTGGGTGGATCAGCCGGGCGACGAGGTGGGCGAGGACCCCGAGTCGGGGCCGGACCTGGTGGATCTGCTTCCGGCAGGCCACATTCCGCCGGGCTTCCTTCCGGTGCTGCGTGCCTACGACTATGCCGGTGACGAGGTCACGCTGGTGCACGCCGACGACGTCCGGCTGCGCCGGATGGCGGTGTTCGACGTGCTGATCAACAACGCCGATCGCAAGGGCGGCCACATCCTGTCCGGCGTCGACGGTCACGTCTATGGTGTCGATCACGGGGTCAGCCTGCACGTCCATGACAAGCTGCGCACCGTGCTGTGGGGTTGGTCGGGTAAACCCGTCGACGACGAGACCCTCGAGACGGTCGCCCGGCTACGCGACGATGTGCGCGGCGCGCTCGGCAAGCAGCTACGCGAGCACATCACCAGCCGTGAAGTCGAGGCGCTGCGCCGCAGAGCCGTTGCGCTGCTGGACAATCCGGTGATGCCATCACCCGATCGGCATCGGCCGATCCCGTGGCCCGCGTTCTGAGCTACAGCTACAGCCGGGTCGCCGTGTTGTGCCGGTACTGCATCGCGCGGTAGGGCCAGTTGGAGCCGTCGGTGGTGTTCCAGTGGCTGACCACCAGATGCAGGTTGCGCAATGTCGATCCGGGAACGATGTAGCCGCCGTACAGCTGGCTCAGCGTCCCCGCTGCGCAGCCGTCGGGCGGGCTGCATCTCGGCGAGGGCCACGCGGTGTTGCGCAGCACCGTCGTGGTCGGCGCCGTGGCGATGTCGTCGGTCGGACTGCTCAGCACCTTGACCCGGATGGTGCCCGTGCTCGACTCGAAATAGCTGAACACCCAACGGTTTTCGACGCGTCGCAGGCTCATCTCGCCGACCGTCGTGCCAGCGGGTAGCAGCGGCACCGGGCCGCTGCGGAACCAGCCGCCGGTCCACGGATGCCATGCCGAACGGTCGAGCAGGTCGTCGGCGCGCACGCGGTAGAGAAAGGCGTTCTCGCGCCGGGTGAATGCGCTGCCGATGACGTAGACCCAACCGGTGGCGGGGTCGTGCTCCCAGGTGATGAGCTGCTGGTAGCCGTCGGCGTGCGAACCGAGCCGACGGGCGTCGGGCCCGGCGTCGTGCCAGGTGTCGCCGCAGTCGTCGCTGTAGGTGATCTCGGTCCACAACACGTTGTGCAGCCCGCGGTTCACCATCGTGAACAGGTAGAGCCTGCCGTCGATCGTCATCGCATCGGCGGGCAGCACCGTCGAGAACCCGCCGCCCTTCCACGGCGGCCCGTCGTGCGGGTAGTCCCACAGCTGGCGGGCGTAGTCGCCGCCGACGGCGTCGTCGAACGTGATGCCGTCGTTGAGGCCGCCCATGGTGGTGTCGTGCGAGCGGAGCATCACCGGGCTGCGCCAGCCCGGGCCGCCCGCGCGGCACTCGTCGAACGTGTCCCCGAAGAGGAAGCCGGTCCGCCCGTCGGCGAGCGCCACGGCGATGCCGAGGTCGGTGCCGCCGACGCCGAACTTCTCCGCCGAGCTACCCGGTCCGGTCAGGTCGGCCACCTTGACCGTCGGCGGTGCGACCTGCGCGGTCCTGATGCCCCGATCAGTCACGGATTCATTATTCGGCAATACTGCTGTGATGAGCCCGACCGATGCCGCGGTGGCCGCCGAGCTGGCCCGCGACGCCGGTGAGCTGCTGCTGACGGTGCGCGAAGAGGTCGGCTTCTGGGACCCCTACGACCTCGGCGATGCGGGCGACAAGCGGGCGAACACGTTGATCTTGGACGGCCTTGCGCGCCAGCGCCCCGGCGATGCGGTGCTGTCCGAGGAGGCCGTCGATGACCTCTCGCGGGTGCGCGCCGATCGAGTCTGGATCGTCGACCCTCTCGACGGGACCTGGGAATACTCCGTCGGCCGCAATGACTGGGCGGTGCACATCGCGCTGTGGCAGCGATACGGAGCGGCTGCGCCCGCGACGCTGGGTCCTGGCGGGTCCGACGGGGGCATCACCGACGCGGTGGTTGCGCTGCCCGCCTTCGGAGAGGTGTTTCGCACCGACTCCGTCACCCCGCCCGCGGCCCGCCGCGACGGCCCGATCCGGATCACCGCAAGCGCCAACCGTCCACCCGCTGTGTTGTGGCGGCTGCGCGACCAGATGGATATCGAGCTCATCCGCATCGGTTCGGCGGGCGCGAAGGCGATGGCGGTGGTGAACGGCGACGTCGACGCCTATCTGCACGCGGGCGGCCAGTGGGAGTGGGATTCGGCCGCCCCCGCCGGCGTGGTGTGGGCCGCGGGCTTGCATGCCTCACGGCT
Source organism: Actinomycetota bacterium (assembly GCA_046735135.1). Lineage (GTDB taxonomy): Bacteria > Actinomycetota > Actinomycetes > Mycobacteriales > Mycobacteriaceae > Mycobacterium. The sequence continues at coordinate 57,354 of JBKPSU010000021.1, read as the reverse complement.
GGACGGGTCGCCGCTGATCTACAACCGCCGCGACCCTTATCTGCCCGACCTGTTGATGTGCCGTGCGGAGCTGGCCGATGAGCTTTTGTCCGGGATCCGGTCGGCCGTCAGGGGCCGGTCCGGGTGGACACCTTAAAGTCGAAGGTATGCAATCGTGGCAGGCGCCGACCGTTCCGGTACTGCCCGGCAGCGGTCCGCAGCTGCGGCTGTATGACACCGCCGACCGGCAGGTGCGGCCGGTGGCCGCAGGCGAGACCGCCACCATGTACGTCTGCGGGATCACCCCCTACGACGCCACCCACCTCGGCCACGCCGCCACCTACCTGACATTCGACCTCGTCCATCGGCTCTGGCTCGACGCCGGTCATCAGGTGAACTACGTCCAGAACGTCACCGACGTCGACGATCCGCTGTTGGAGCGCGCCACGCGCGACGGCGTCGACTGGCGCGGGCTCGCCGAGCGTGAGACGGCGTTGTTCGCCGAGGACATGGCCGCGTTACGGGTTGTTCCGCCGCAGCACTACGTGGCCGCCACCGATGCCATCGGCGAGGTCGTCGAGCTCGTGGAGAAGATGCTGGCCTCCGGCGCGGCCTACATCGTCGACGATGCCGAGCATCCCGACGTCTACTACCGCGCCGATGCCACCACCCAGTTCGGTTACGAGTCCGGCTACGACCGCGACACCATGCTGCGGCTCTTCGGCGAGCGTGGCGGCGACCCGGACCGGCCCGGTAAGAGCGACGAACTCGACGCGCTGCTGTGGCGCGCCGAGCGGCCCGGCGAGCCCAGCTGGCCGTCTCCGTTCGGTCCCGGCAGGCCGGGCTGGCACGTGGAGTGCACCGCGATCGCGCTCAACAGGATCGGCACGGGACTCGACATCCAGGGCGGCGGAAGCGACCTGATCTTCCCGCACCACGAATTCTCGGCCGCGCACGCCGAATGTGTCACGGGCGAAAGGCGATTCGCCCGCCACTACGTGCACGCGGGGATGATCGGCTGGGACGGCCACAAGATGAGCAAGAGCCGGGGGAACCTGGTGCTCGTCTCGCGGCTGCGCGCTGTCGGCGTCGAGCCCGCGGCGATCAGGCTCGGGTTGCTGGAAACCCACTATCACACGGACCGGTCGTGGAGCGATGCGGTGCTCGAGGAGGCCGTTATTCGGCTGCAGCGGTGGCGGACCGCGACGGAGCTGTCGGCCGGACCGGATGCCACCGATGTCGTCACCAGGGTGCGCCGCTACCTGGCCGATGACCTCGACACGCCCAAAGCCATTGCTGCCGTTGATGGTTGGGTCGCTGATGCCCTGGAGTACGGGGGCCACGACACCGATGCACCGCGCACGGTGGCCACCGCCGTCGATGCCTTGTTGGGCGTCATGCTGTAGGCGACCTGTGGGTGGAGTACGTTTCGGGCCATGGGTTCTGTGAACGGAAAAGTCGCCCTCATCACCGGTGGCGCCCGCGGGGTGGGCGCCGAGGTGGCGCGGAGACTGCTCGACCGGGGCGCGAACCTGGTGCTCACCGATGTCGATGAGACCGCGTTGACCGACATCGGCGCCGAGTTGGGAGAAGACCGGGTGCTGACGGCCGTCGCGGACGTCCGTGACCTCGCCGCCATGCAGGACGTGGTGTCGCGTGCCACCGAAAGATTCGGCGGCATCGACATCGTGATCGCCAACGCGGGCATCTCGACGTATGGCTCGGTGCTCAAGGTCGATCCCGAGGCGTTCCGGACGCTGGTGGACGTCAACATCGTCGGCGTGTTCAACACTGTTCGCGCCGCACTGCAGTCGGTGATCGACAGGCGCGGCTACGTGTTGATCGTCTCGTCTGCCGCCGCGTTCGCGGCATCGGCGGGCCTGGCGCCCTACAACGCCGCCAAGGCCGCGGTCGAGCAGTTCGCCAGCGCGTTGCGACTCGAGGTTGCCCACCAGGGCGTTGACGTCGGCTCCGCGCACATGCTCTGGATCGACACCCCGTTGGTGCAGGACGCCAAGTCGGATCTGCCGAGTTTCCGCAAGCTGCTCGAAGCGGTGCCGGGTCCGCTCGGCAAGACCACGACCGTCGACGCTTGCGGCAAGGCCTTCGTGAAGGGCATCGAAGCACGCAAACGCTATGTCTACTGCCCCGAGTACGTTTCGCTGTTGCGCTGGTTCAAGCCGCTGCTGGCCACGCGTTTCGGCGAAGCCGGCCGGCTGAAGGTGGTTGCCAAGCTGCTGCCGCAGATGGATGCCGAGGTCGAAGCACTCGGCCGCTCGATGAGCGCTCGCACCCAGGAGGTAGAGAAGAAGTGAAGCGGCTGCTCGCTGTCGCAGCGGTGATCACCGTGCTCGCGGGGTGCAGCGGCAAGGAAGCCGGCGAGGCGGAGAAGTCGTCGCCACCGCCTAGCCCGGCGCCAGTCACGCCCGACCAGGCCCGCGCGATCGCCAAGGAGGCCTATATCTACGGCTTCCCGATGGTCGACAACTACCGGGTCCAGTACGCCTACTTCGTCAACAAGCAGGATCCCGAGTACAAGGGCAACTGGAACGAGATCCACAACACCGCAAGGGTTTACACGCCCGAGGACACGGCGATCCAGACTCCCAACTCCGACACGCCGTATTCAGCCGTCGGCGCCGACCTTCGCGCCGAGCCGCTGGTTCTCACCGTCCCGCCGATCGAGCAGGACCGCTACTACTCGCTGCAGTTTGTCGACGGCTACACCTACAACTTCCACTACGTCGGCAGCCGCACCACCGGCAACGGCGGCGGCAAGTATCTGTTGGCGGGCCCGAACTGGAAGGGGGACAAGCCCGAAGGCATCAACGAGGTGATCCGCTCGGACACCGATCTGGCGTTCGTGCTGTACCGCACACAGCTCTTCGGCCCGTCCGACATCGATCAGGTCAAGAAGATCCAGGCCGGCTATCAGGTCACACCGCTGTCGGTGTTCCTGAACCAGCCGCCGCCTGCGCCCGCTCCCGCGATCGACTTCGTTCCGCCGCTGACACCTGACCAGCAGAAGACGTCGCCCCAGTTCTTCGAGATCCTCAACTTCGTTTTGCGGTTCGCCCCGACGCTGCCCGACGAGGCGGATCTCCGAACCAAGTTCGCCACCATCGGCATCGGGCCAGACGGCGACTTCGACGCCGACAAGCTCAGCCCCGACATGCGCAAAGCCGTCCAGGACGGAATGGCCGACGCGTGGGCGGAATTCGACGCCTTCAAGAAGGACAAGCTCGACACGGACCAGGTGACGGCGGCGCAGCTGTTCGGGACCAGGACCGAGCTGAAGGGCAACTACCTGTACCGAATGGCGGGCGCCGTGCTCGGCATCTACGGCAATACCGCCGCGGAGGCGCTCTACCCGTCCTCGGTCAACGACTCCACGGGTGCGCCGCTGAACGGCGCCAACAACTACACGTTCAAGTTCGCGAAGGACCAACTGCCGCCGGTCAACGCCTTCTGGTCGCTGACCATGTATGAGCTCCCGCAGAGCCTTCTGGTGGACAACCCGATCAACCGGTATTTGATCAACTCGCCGATGCTGCCGAGCCTGGTGCCCGACCAGGACGGCGGCTACACCTTCTATTTGCAGAACGAGTCGCCGGGGCCCGACAAGGAGTCCAACTGGCTACCTGCCCCCAAGGGCCCGTTCGTTGTGGTGCAGCGGCTGTACTGGCCGAAGCCGGACGCGCTGAACGGCACATGGAAGGCGCCGAAACCCGAAAAGGCCTGACCTCCACGCCCCCTCCACAGGCTGGCCATCCCTTTCCGCGAGCGTGCGTGTCTGCGCACGACACGCCGTCAAAAGATCTGACTTTGCGCACGCTCGCCAGAAGCGGCACGTCGCGAACGTGCGCAAATGCCGGAAAACCATCGGCGTGTCTGCTGCAGACACGCCCGCTCGCAAGCGGGAGGTACCCCCAGCCCGCGAATGGGACTAGCCGCGGAAGCCGGGACCGCGTCTGCGCAGATATCGCTCGAACTCGGCGGCCAGCGCGTCGCCGTCGATCTTGCCGAGCGCCTCGCTCATGTCCACCTCGGCGTCGCCGCGCTGTTCGAGGGATGCGACGTACTCGGCGATCTCGTCGTCCTCGGCGGTCATCTCGCTGACCGCCTCCTCCCACTCCTCGGCCTGGGTGGGCAGGTCGGCCAGCGGCACCTCGATGTCGAGGACGTCCTCGACGCGACGCAGCAGCGCCACCGTGGCCTTCGGGTTGGGCGGCTGCGAGACGTAGTGCGGAACCGCCGCCCAGAACGTCACGGCGGGTATGCCCGCGGCGACGCAGGCGTCCTGGAACACGCCCGCGATGCCCGTCGGGCCTTCATAACGGGTTTCCTCGAGGCCGAAGAACTTCGCCGAGTCGGGGGAGTAGGCCGCGCCGGAGACCGGAACCGGTCGGGTGTGCGGCGTGTCGGCCAGCAGCGCGCCGAGGATGACGACAGTGTCGACGTTGAGCTTGTCGGCGATCGCCAGCAGCTCGGCACAAAATGTGCGCCACCTCATATTCGGCTCGACACCGTGCATCAATACGATGTCGCGGTCCGACCCCGGCGGGCGGCAGTGTGAGATGTGCATCGACGGCCACACCAGCTCGCGCGTGACCCCGTCGATCTGCCGGATCACCGGGCGATTCACCTGGTAGTCGTAGTAGGCCTCGTCGTCGATCTCGATGAGCGGTTCCGCTTCCCAGATGGCGTCCAGGTGCTCCAACGCGTCGCTGGCCGCATCGCCCGCGTCGTTCCAGCCCTCGAACGCCGCCACCACAATGGTGTTGCGGAGTTCGGGCAGGTCGGCGGGCTTGCGGCCGGTCGCATCCGACGGGGTCACTACGCCAGCGTAAGGCTTGCGCGGCCGTGGCGAGCCTTATGGGCGGATGCCCGATTTGGTAGACCGACTACCCTGTTTATGTGACTGCTCCGAACGACCGCGCCTATGACACCGACCTGCTCGACGCCTTGTCGCAGCGGGTATTAGTGGGCGACGGCGCCATGGGCACACAGTTGCAGGAAGCCGATCTGACGCTCGACGACTTCAATCAGCTCGAGGGCTGCAACGAAATCCTCAACGAGACGCGCCCCGACGTCATCGAGCAGATCCACCGCAACTATTTCGAGGCGGGCGCCGACGCGGTCGAGACCAACACGTTCGGCTGCAACCTGAGCAACCTCGGTGACTACGACATCGCCGACAAGATCCGCGAGTTGTCGGAGAAGGCCACCGCCATCGCCCGCCGTGTCGCTGACGAGGTGAGCACCGCCGGCCGCAGGCGCTACGTGCTGGGATCGATGGGGCCCGGCACCAAGCTGCCAACCCTCGGCCACACCGAGTACGCGGTGATCCGCGACGCCTACACCGAGGCGGCGCTCGGCATGCTCGAGGGCGGCGCCGACGCGATCCTCGTCGAGACCTGCCAGGACCTGCTGCAGCTGAAGGCCGCGGTGCTGGGCTCGCGCCGGGCGATGGCCCAATTAGGCCGTCACATCCCGGTTTTCGCCCATGTCACCGTCGAAACCACCGGCACGATGCTGCTGGGCAGCGAGATCGGCGCCGCGCTGACGGCGGTCGAGCCGCTCGGCATCGACATGATCGGCCTGAATTGCGCGACCGGGCCCGCGGAGATGAGCGAGCACCTGCGTTATCTGTCGCAGCACGCGCGCACTCCGGTGTCGGTGATGCCCAACGCGGGCCTTCCGGTGCTGGGCGCCAAGGGCGCCGAATATCCGCTGCAGCCCGACGAACTCGCCGAAGCACTGTCGGGCTTCGTCTCCGAGTACGGCCTTTCGCTGGTCGGCGGCTGCTGCGGTACCACACCCGAACACATCAGCCGAGTGGCCGAGGCCATCCCCGGGGTACAGCGCGCCGAGCGGAACGTCACCTTCGAGCCCGCCGTGGCGTCGTTGTACACGCCGGTGCCGTTCCACCAGGACGCGTCGGTTCTGATGATCGGCGAACGCACGAACGCAAACGGCTCCAAGGCTTTCCGCGAGGCGATGCTCGCCGAGGACTGGCAGAAGTGCCTGGACATCGCGAAAGACCAGACCCGCGACGGCGCGCATCTGCTGGACCTTTGTGTCGACTACGTCGGCCGCGACGGCGTCGCGGACATGAATGCGCTGGCCAGCAGGCTGGCGACGGCGTCAACGTTGCCGATCATGCTGGACTCCACCGAAACCCCAGTCTTGAAGGCAGGATTGGAGCACCTCGGCGGCCGCTGCGCCGTCAACTCGGTCAACTACGAGGACGGCGACGGCCCTGAGTCGCGGTTCCACAAGACGATGGAACTCGTGGCCGAGCACGGTGCCGCGGTGGTGGCGCTGACCATCGACGAGGAAGGTCAGGCCCGCACCGCCGAAAAGAAGGTGGAGATCGCCGAGCGCCTCATCGCCGACATCACCGGCAACTGGGGCGTCGACGAGTCGTCGATCCTCATCGACTGCCTGACGTTCACCATCTGCACCGGCCAGGAAGAGTCGCGCAAGGACGGTGTCGAGACCATCGAGGCCATCCGTCTGCTCAAGCAGAAGCACCCTGATGTGCAGACCACACTTGGCCTGTCGAACATCTCGTTCGGTCTGAATCCCGCTGCACGCCAAGTGCTCAACTCCGTATTCCTGCACGAATGCCAGGAGGCCGGCCTTGACTCTGCGATCGTGCACGCGTCAAAGATCGTGCCGATGAATCGGATCGACGAGAAACAGCGCGAGGTGGCGCTCGACCTCGTCTACGACCGTCGTCGCGAAGGCTACGACCCCCTGCAGGAACTCATGCAGATGTTCGAGGGCGTCTCCGCAGCTTCGTCGAAGGAGACGCGCGCAGCCGAACTGGCCAAGTTGCCACTACTGGAACGGCTCGCACAGCGCATCGTCGACGGCGAGCGCAACGGGCTGGAGGCCGACCTCGACGAGGCGATGACCCAGAAGCCGCCGTTGGACATCATCAACGAGAACCTCCTTGCCGGCATGAAGACCGTCGGTGAGCTGTTCGGCTCCGGACAAATGCAGTTGCCATTCGTGCTGCAGTCCGCCGAAGTGATGAAGACGGCAGTCGCCTACCTCGAGCCGCACATGGAGAAGTCCGAGGACGACGCTGGCAAGGGCCGCATCGTGCTCGCGACGGTCAAGGGCGACGTGCACGACATCGGCAAGAACCTCGTCGACATCATTTTGAGCAACAACGGTTATGAGGTCGTCAACATCGGCATCAAGCAGCCGATCGCCAACATCCTCGAAGTCGCGCAGGACAAGAGTGCCGACGTCGTCGGGATGTCGGGCCTGCTGGTGAAATCGACCGTGGTGATGAAGGAAAACCTCGAGGAGATGAACACCCGCGGGGTGTCCGGAGAATTCCCAGTCTTGCTGGGCGGGGCCGCGCTCACTCGCGGCTACGTGGAGGACGATCTCGCCGAGATCTACGAGGGCGAAGTGCACTACGCACGTGACGCGTTCGAGGGTCTGCGTCTGATGGACACCATCATGAGCGTCAAGCGCGGCGAGGCGCCCGACACCGACAGCCCCGAGGCGGTCGCCGCGCGCGAGAAGGAAGCCGAGCGTAAGGCCCGCCATCAGCGCTCGAAACGTATTGCGGCTGAGCGCAAGGCGAAGGAGACACCGGTCGAGGTGCCGGAGCGCTCCGACGTCGCCGCCGACGTCGACGTGCCGGTGCCGCCGTTCTGGGGCACCCGGGTCGTCAAAGGCATTGCGCTGGCGGACTACACCGGGCTGCTCGACGAGCGGGCATTGTTCCTGGGGCAGTGGGGATTACGCGGCCAGCGCGGCGGCGAAGGTCCCAGCTACGAGGAACTGGTCGAGTCCGACGGGCGGCCCCGGCTGCGCTATTGGCTGGACCGGCTGTCCACCGACGGCGTGCTTGCGCACGCCGCTGTGGTCTACGGGTATTTTCCCGCGGTCTCCGAGGGTGACGACGTCATCGTGCTGACCGAGCCGAAACCCGATGCGCCGGAGCGGTTCCGCTTCACGTTCCCCAGGCAGCAGCGCGGACGCTTCCTCGACATCGCCGACTTCATCCGCTCGAAGGAACGCGCGGTCAAACTCGGAAAGGTCGACGTACTGCCGTTCCAGCTCGTCACGATGGGCCAGCCGATCGCGGACTTCGCCAACGAGCTGTTCGCCTCCGACTCCTACCGTGACTACCTCGAGGTGCACGGCATTGGCGTGCAGCTGACCGAGGCGCTTGCCGAGTACTGGCACAAGCGGATTCGCGAAGAGCTGAAGTTCCCAGATCACACGATGGCCGCCGAGGATCCGGACGCCGTCGAGGACTACTTCAAGCTCGGCTACCGCGGCGCCCGGTTCTCGTTCGGCTACGGCGCGTGCCCGAACCTCGAGGATCGGACCAAGATGATGGAACTGCTCGAGCCGAGCCGCATCGGCGTCACGCTGTCGGAGGAATTGCAGTTGCATCCCGAACAGTCGACCGACGCGTTCGTGCTGCATCACCCCGAGGCCAAGTACTTCAACGTCTAGTTCGACGAGCGTGGCCGCTGGATTTTCCGGCTACGTCGCCCCCATGACACAATCGTGGGTGTGAAGGCGGTGCTGTGGGACATGGACGGCACGCTCGTCGACTCCGAAAAGATCTGGGACATATCTCTGGCCGCGCTCTACGAGAAACTCGGCGGTGAGCTCACCTCGGCGGTCAGGGCGTCGATGGTGGGCAGCGTTGCCGAAAACACCATGCGGATCGTGTATACCGACCTCGGATTCGATCTCGATCCGGCGGCGATGGAGGAGTCGAGCCGGTGGCTGAACGACTACACCGCTGAACTCTTCGAGACCGGTTTGCCGTGGTGTGACGGCGCGAAAGAGTTGTTGGACGCGTTCGCTGTCGAGCGCATTCCGATGGCGCTCGTCACGAACACTCAACGCGCGCTGACCGACCGGGCGCTGAAAAGCATTGGGCAGCATTATTTCTCGGTCACAGTGTGCGGGGACGAGGTGGCGAACGGCAAACCGGCCCCAGACCCATACCTGCGCGCTGCCGAGTTACTGGGCGTGGCACCGGAATACTGCCTGGCCGTCGAGGACTCGGTGACCGGAAGCGCGGCCGCCGAGCACGCCGGATGCCCGGTCTTGGTGGTTCCCAATGACGTCGACGTGCCTGGCGGTCGTCGGCGACACCACATTTCTTCGCTGGCCGATGTCGACATCGCCGATCTGCGGGTCATTCATTCCCGACTGGCTACGCAGTTCCAAGAACGCACCGCTTGACCCCTGGTCTGTGTTTGAATGTGACTTCCATCACGCAATGCTGCGGAAGGCATCACATGACTCACGGACCCGTCGGTGATTCTGGCTCGGGACTGGACTACGAGGACACCGAACACAGCGGCCGGGTAGTCCGCATCGCATCGGTAGCGGCCCTCGGCGGGTTGCTCTTCGGCTACGACAGCGCGGTCATCAACGGCGCGGTGGCGGCCGTCGAGGACCACTTCAAGATCAGCGACTTCGCCACCGGCGTGGCGGTCGCGGCCGCGCTGATCGGCGCGGCGCTCGGTGCGGTGGTGGCCGGCCGGCTGGCGGACAAGATCGGTCGCCTTTCGGTGATGAAGATTGCCGCGCTGCTATTCCTCATCAGTGCCTTCGGCACGGGCCTTGCGGTCAATGTATGGATGTTCGGTTTGTTCCGCGTCGTCGGCGGCATCGGTGTCGGCGTGGCATCGGTGATCGCACCCGCCTACATCGCCGAGACGTCGCCGCCCCGCATCAGGGGCAGGCTCGGCTCGCTGCAGCAGCTGGCGATCGTGTCCGGCATCTTCGTGTCGCTGGCGATCGACGCTCTGCTCGCGCACCTCGCCGGTGGCTCGAAGGAGGTGCTGTGGTTGGGCATGGAGGCCTGGCGGTGGATGTTCGTTATCATGGCCGTGCCCGCGATCGTCTACGGCGCGCTGGCGTTCACGATTCCCGAGTCTCCGCGCTATCTCGTTGCGACATATCGCATTCCGGAGGCGCGGCGGGTGCTCACGATGCTGCTCGGCGAGAAGAACCTCGAGCTGACGATCACGCGCATCCAGGAGTCGCTGAAGGCCGAGAAGCCGCCGTCTTGGGCGGATCTGCGCAAGCCGACCGGCGGCCTCTACGGAATCGTCTGGGTCGGCGTCTTCCTGTCGGTGTTCCAGCAGTTCGTCGGCATCAACGTGATCTTCTACTACTCCAACGTGCTGTGGCAGGCCGTCGGCTTCGACGAGAGCCAGTCGTTCATCATCACGGTTATCACATCGGTGACGAATATCGTCACGACCCTCATCGCGATCGCTCTGATCGACAAGGTCGGCCGCAAGCCGCTGCTGCTGATCGGCTCGGCGGGCATGGCGGTGACGCTGGGCACGATGGCGGTGATCTTCGGCACGGCGCCGGTGGTGGACGGCCAGCCGCATTTGTCGGGCGCGGCGGGGCCGATCGCGCTGATCGCCGCCAACCTGTTCGTGGTGTCGTTCGGCATGTCGTGGGGCCCGGTGGTCTGGGTGCTGCTGGGCGAGATGTTCCCCAACCGCATCCGCGGCGCCGCGCTCGGCTTGGCTGCGGCCGCGCAGTGGATCGCCAACTGCTTCATCACCGCGACGTTCCCCGCACTCGGCGACTTCTCGCTGGGCGTGGCGTACGGCTTCTATGCGATCTGCGCGGTGCTGTCGTTCATCTTCGTGTCGAAGTGGGTGGACGAGACCAAGGGCAAGCACCTCGAGGACATGCACGGCGAGGCCCACGTGTCGCCGACGCCTCACTGACGGTTATCCGGCCTGCGGCGGGGTCACCGGCGTAAACCCGCGTGACCGCGCCACCCGCCACATGGAACAATCGCGTGCCGTGAAGACCTTCGAGGCGCTGTTCGCCGAGCTCAGCGACAAGGCGCGGAACAGGCCGGCCGGCAGCGGCACCGTCGCCGCGCTCGACGGCGGCGTGCACGGGCTGGGCAAGAAGATCCTCGAGGAGGCCGGCGAGGTGTGGCTGGCCGCCGAGCACGAGGGCGACGACGCGCTGGCCGAGGAGATCAGCCAGTTGCTGTACTGGACGCAGGTGCTGATGATCTCCCGCGGCCTGTCCCTCGACGACGTATACCAGAAACTGTGAACGGCATGCTGCGGGTTGCGGTACCCAACAAGGGCACGCTGAGCGAGCCCGCCGCCGAGATCCTTTCGGAGGCGGGTTACCGGCGCCGCACCGACCAGAAGGACCTGACCGTCCTCGACCCGGTCAACGACGTCGAGTTCTTCTTCCTGCGCCCCAAGGACATAGCGATCTATGTCGGGTCGGGGCAGCTGGATTTCGGCATCACCGGACGCGATCTGGCCGCCGAGTCCGATGCCCGGATCCGTGAGCGGTTGGCACTGGGGTTCGGCTCGTCGAGCCTCCGCTACGCCGCGCCCGCGGGCCGAGACTGGACCGTCGCCGACCTTGCGGGCAAGCGGATCGCCACCGCGTTCCCGAACCTGGTCCGAAAGGATCTGGCGACCAACGGGATAGACGCCACTGTGATCCGCCTCGACGGTGCGGTGGAGATTTCCGTCGCGCTCGGTGTCGCCGACGCCATCGCTGATGTGGTCGGCTCCGGCCGCACGCTGGGACTGCACGACCTTGTCGCCTTCGGTGAGCCGCTGTGTGATTCGGAGGCCGTGCTGATCGAGCACGCCGATCCCCGCGACGACAACGCCGCCGCCCGTGATCAGCTGGCCGCGCGCGTGCAGGGGGTGGTGTTCGGCCAGCAGTATCTGATGCTGGATTACGACTGCCCGCGCACCGTGCTCGAGGCGGCCACCGCCGTCACGCCGGGCCTGGAGTCGCCCACCATCGCGCCGCTGGCCGATCCCGCGTGGGTGGCGGTCCGCGCACTCGTGCCGCGTCGCGACGTCAACGCGATCATGGACGAGCTGGCGGCCATCGGCGCCAAGGCAATACTGGCCTCCGACATCAGGTTCTGCCGGTTCTGATTCATCCGGACCTGACCTGATCTCCCGTGCTAGCGTCCGGGTGTCGTTTCCACCGGTCCCGGAGGTTCGCATGACGTATTTCCTGGTTCTGCTGCTCGCCCTGCTGATCGGTGTGGTCGCCGGTCTGCGCGCGCTGACCGCTCCCGCGGTCGTCGCATGGGCGGGGGCACTGGGCTGGCTCAGCCTCGACGACACCTGGGCCGCATGGGTGGCGCACCCGATCACCATCACGGTGCTGACGATTCTGGCCCTGGGGGAGTTGGTCACCGACCAGTTGCCCAAAACCCCGAGCAGACGGGTACCCATGCAGTTCGGAGCCAGGCTGGCGACCGGCGCGTTCTCGGGCGCGGTGCTCGCCACCGGCGCCGTGCTGAACCCCACGGCCTGGGTAGTCATCGGCGCCATCGGAGCGGCGCTGATCGGCGCGGTCGCAGGCACGCTCGGCGGCGCCGAGGCTCGCAAGCGTCTCGTCGCGGTCAGCGGTGGCCGCGACCTGCCTGTCGCGCTGGTCGAAGACGCCATCGCGATCGCCGGAGGTTTTGCGGTCGTCGCCCTTGCTGCGGTTATCTGATGGCAACTGCAGCACAGACTTTCGACGCGATCATCGTCGGCGCCGGCCAGGCGGGACCGCCGCTGGCGGGCAGGCTGACCGCTGCAGGGCAGACGGTCGCGGTGATCGAACGCAAGCTGGTGGGCGGCACGTGCGTCAACACCGGATGCATTCCTACCAAGACACTGGTGGCCAGCGCCTACGCCGCGCACCTTGCCCGTCGCGGCGCCGAATACGGCGTCGGCAGCGGCGAGATCACCGTCGACGTCGGAAAGGTCAAGGCGCGCAAGGACAAAATCATGCTCGACGACCGTCACGGAGTCGAGTCATGGCTCGAGGGCATGGACAACTGCACCCTGATCCGCGGGCATGCCGAATTTCAGGACCCGCACACCATCCGCGTTGACGACAAGCTTCTGAAGGCCGGCAAGATCTTCCTCAATGTCGGCGGACGGGCGGTGGTGCCGGACATGCCGGGACTGGCCGACATCGACTACATGACCAACGTCGGAATCCTCGACCTGGACACGCTGCCCGAGCATCTCGTCGTCATCGGCGGCAGTTACATCGCGCTGGAGTTCGCGCAGATGTACCGGCGGTTCGGCGCCGAGGTCACGGTCATCGAGAAGGGGCCGCGGCTGACCGCCCGCGAGGACGAGGACGTGTCGGACGCTATCAAGGAGATCCTCGAAAACGAGGGGATCGCCGTCGAAGTCGATGCGACCACCATCTCGTTCCGCAAGCGCGACAACGGTTTCGAAGTCACGCCTCGCGAAGGTGCGGAGCCCATTGTCGGGTCACACCTGCTGATGGCGATCGGACGAAGGCCCAATACCGACGACCTCGGCCTCGATAAGGCGGGGGTGGAGACCGACTCGCGCGGCAACATCGTCGTCGACGACCAGTGCCGTACCAACGTTGAACACATCTGGGCGATGGGCGACTGCAACGGCCGCGGCGCGTTCACGCATACGTCGTACAACGACTTCGAGATCGTGGCGGCCAATCTGCTCGACGACGATGCGCGCAAGATCAGCGACCGCGTGCAGACCTACGCGCTGTACATCGACCCACCGCTCGGCCGTGCGGGGATGACCGTCGATCAGGTGCGCAAGTCGGGCCGAAAAGCGTTGGTGGCCAAGCGCCCGATGACGCGGGTCGGACGCGCTGTCGAGAAGGGCGAGACGCAGGGCTTCATGAAGGCTGTCGTCGACGCCGACACCAACGAGATCCTCGGCGCCGCGATCCTCGGCGTCGGCGGCGACGAGGTGATCCAGGACATCCTCGACGTGATGACGGCCAAGCTGCCCTACACGGCGATCTCCCGCACGATGCACATCCACCCGACGGTCAGTGAGTTGTTGCCGACGATGCTGCAGGAGTTGACGCCGCTCGACCAAGGTTGAGCTGTCGCGTTACCAGCGCGACGCGGTGCCCGAGGTGGTGGCACGTCCGGACGTCGGACGGATGCACGCCGTCCGAGTCGGCGTCGACGTCGGTCTGGGCGCCCGCCCCCAGCCAGAAGCCGAGCCTGTTGAGGTCGTCGTCGCTGCCGGAAGCGCTGTTCCAGCCCGCGCCCAATCCCAGGTGCACCCAATGCATGTGGTGCTGGGCGGCGAACACCGCCAGCGACGACAGGGTGTGCATTTTGTCACCGGCCTTGGCGCCGGAGTTGGTGAATCCGGCAGCCACCTTGTCCCGCCATGTGCCGTTGAGGCAGCGCCGCCCGGTCTGCTCGGCGAATGTCTGAAAGGCCGCCGAGACGTTGCCCATATAGGTTGCGCTGCCGAACACGATGGCGTCGGCGCCGTCGAGGACGTCCCAGTCCTCCTCCGTCATCCGGTCGACGGCAACGATGCTGACATATGCGCCTGCGTCTCTTCCGCCGGCCGCGACGGCCTTCGCCAGCACAGCCGTGTGGCCGAATCCCGAGTGGTACGCGACGACGACGGCAGGCGCCGCGATATGAGACCCGTTATGTGACATGTTGATTCGACTCCATCTGTGCTTGAACGATTTCTTGGCGTCTGGTCGACCAATCGGGCAGCTCATCACCGGCGAGATAGGCCTCCAGCCGGTCCAGGTAGGCATGGGTGCCCGCGCGGAAGCCCGTCGCGTTGCGGGCGCCGAGGCCGCGATGACTGAAGCGAAGCAGGGTGCCGTCGCCGTCGGGCTGCAACTCGTAACGCACGACGCTGTCCTCGACGATGGCCTGCTTCCACTCGTGCTCGAGCACGTGCGGCGGATCCCATACCAGGATGCGTCCGGTCATCCGCTTCTTCTCGGGGGGCAGCGGCGGCCCGGTGGCGATCATGTCGATCATCCCGCCCTCTTGCGCGTCGATCGACGTGTCGCCGAACCACTGCGCCCGCTCACCGGGGTCCGCGATCGCCGACCACACCGCTTCGATGGGATAGGGCAATCGCCGTTCGAACGTGAGCACCGCTCGATCGCCCTGGACCGTGAGTCGCCCTTCGCGCCCCGTCATTTCGCGTCCCCGTGCTTCGATTCGAGATGGTGTTCCAGTGCATCGAGATGGCCTGCCCAGTAGCGCCGGTAGCGGTCGATCCACTCGTCGATCTCGACAAGGCCATCGGCGCGCAAGGCGTAGATCCGGCGCTGGGCGTCGGGCCGGACCTCGACGAGGCCGACCTCGCGGAGCACTCGCAGATGGCGGGACACCGTCGGCTGGGTCAGGCCGGGCAGGGTCGCGACGAGCTCGCCCGCTGTCCGCTCACCACGGGTGAGGGAGTCGAGCAGGGCGCGTCTGCTGGGTTCGGCAACCGCCTCGAAAACATCCACGTCTCGAGTATTGCACTTGGTCTATATAGGCGCAAGCCTATATAGGCACGGAGCGACGTTGAACGAGCAGCGTCTGAGCGCAGGTGCCGATGAATCCTTGCCGATCGAAGATGTCGGCGGTGGTGACGCCGATGCCGTCGGGTCCGATCGAGCCTCTGGCCCGCAGCGCGAAGTCATTGCCGACCGGTACGCGGTGGATATGCATGGCGGTGTCGATGTTCATGAACACGAAACGCCCGGGATCGATCGCCGCCCCTACACCGTTGGCACAGTCGACGACCAGCGCGAGCCGCTGCATCTGCGTCATCTCCTCGTCGTCGACGAGGTGAGCAAGAGGGCTCAGCCACGCCACCGGCGACCCGTTGTCGAGCGCGAGCTGCCTACGCCAGCTGATCGCTTCCAGGTAGCCCGTCGCGGCTTCCCAGCGGTGGGGCACCGGATCGGATTCACCCTCGACGAGCGGCGGGTAGCGGTCGGTGGCGACGTCGGCGGTGTCACCCATGGCCAGCAGCCAGGCTGATGCGCGGGCCACGACCCGGTCGGGACCGCCGGGCCGCTGGGCGACCATCTCGGCCGCCAGCATTGCGATCCGGCCGCCCGGGCGCTCCTGCCATGCCCGAACCCGCACCGGCGCAACGGGAATCGCGCCGAGGATGTCCATCGACACCTTACCGATTCGCTGTCTGGAGCCGCTCGCGAGTTCTTCGATCAGCTTGGTCATCAACGCCAATGGCGGTGAGCCGTGCTGGATCTCGGGGTCCCAGTTGCTGCGGGTGTAGTCGGTGGACTCGAAGAGCTGGTACTGACCGTCGGCGCCGACCCGACGGTAGTGAGAGCCCATCACGCAGCGGGCTCCGCGGAGAACAGCACCGCGTCGTCGCCGCCTTCCGCAGGCCGTTCTGGCCAGCCCGGGTAGGGCGGCGGTGTGCCGCCGAACACCGGGCAGTGCGCATGATAGGCGCACCAGTCGCACAGCCGCGACGGATGCGGACGGAAATCGCCTGTCGCCCCGGCGGATTGGATGGCCCGCCAGATCGCGATCAATGTTTTCTCGAACCGCTCCAACTCGTCGAGGTCGGGGGAGTAGTCCAGCACCTGACCGTCGGAAAGATAGAGCAGCCGCAGCCGGGCGGGCAGCACACCGCGCGACCGCAGCAGCGCAACGGCGTAGAACTTCATCTGGAACATCGCCTTGAACTCGGCCAGCGCGCGGGCCTCCGGCGGCGCCTTGCCGGTCTTGTAGTCGACTACCCGCATCTCGCCGGTGGGTGCGACGTCGATGCGGTCGACGAATCCACGCAGCAGCGTGCCGTCGGCCAGTTCGACCTCGACGCGCTGCTCGCAGCTCTCCGGGTCGAACCGCGTCGGGTCCTCCAGCCGGTAGTAGCCCGACAGCAGCGCCCTGGCCTCCTGCAGCAGTTCGGCCGCGGCGGCGGGATCGATGTCGTCGGCGAGTTCGGGCTGGGCGGCCACCACCCGCTCCCACGCCGGCTGCACCAGCGACATGGCGGTCTCGCGCACCCGATCCTCTGCGGGCAGGGCATAGAGCTGTTCGAGCGCGGCATGCACAACCGACCCGCGTACCTGCGCAGTCGACGACGGCTCCGGCAGCCGGTCGATCGCGCGGAACCGGTACAGCAGCGGGCACTGCTTGAAGTCGCTGGCGCGCGATGGCGACAGGGCCGGTCTCCGCTTCTCCTGTTGCGGAGCGGGAAGCTCCTGGTCGCTCATGTGGGCAGCTTATGACCGGTCCCTGACAACCCCGGGCACCCGCATCGGCGCGTCTGCTGGCAGGCTGAACAGCTGTGCCAAGAACGGGTCCCTTCGCTGTCGGCGACCGCGTCCAGCTCACGGACGTCAGGGGGCGGCGCTACACCGTGGTGCTGGCGCCGGGTGCGGAGTTCCACACCCATCGCGGTGCGATCGCCCACGACGCGCTGATTGGGCTGCCCGAGGGCAGCGTGGTCAAGTCGGTCAACGGCGATCCGTTCCTGGTGCTGCGGCCGCTTCTCGTCGACTACGTGATGTCGATGCCGCGCGGCGCACAGGTGATCTACCCCAAGGACGCCGCCCAGATCGTGCACGAGGGCGACATCTTCCCCGGCGCCCGGGTGCTGGAGGCCGGCGCGGGATCGGGCGCGCTGACGCTGTCACTGCTGCGCGCCGTCGGCCCCGAGGGGCGGGTGGTGTCCTATGAGGTGCGCGACGACCACGCCGAGCATGCCTCGCGCAACGTGGCGACCTTCTTCGGCGGACTGCCCGACAACTGGGACTTGGTCATCGCCGACCTCAACGACTACGCCGGCCCCGAGGTCGACCGCGTCGTGCTGGACATGCTGGCGCCGTGGGACGTGCTGGGAAAGGTCGCCGAGGCGCTGGTGGCAGGCGGGATGCTGATGATCTACGTGGCGACGGTGACGCAGCTGTCGCGGGTCGTCGAGGCATTGCGCGAGCAGCAGTGCTGGACCGAGCCGCGGGTGTGGGAGACACTGCAGCGCGGCTGGCACGTGGTGGGGCTGGCCGTGCGGCCGCAACAGAGCATGCGGGGGCACACCGCGTTTCTGATCAGCGCGCGAAAGCTTGCGCCAGGAGCCGTCGCGCCGATGCCTGTGCGACGCAAGCGGCAGATCATCTAGTCGTCGTCGCTGCGACGCAATCCGCGGCGCGCCGAAAGTAGTTCCATCTCCGGCCTTGCCGCCACGAGGCGCTCCGCGGCATCGAGGACGTTGACCACATGCGCGCGGTCGCCCGACACCACGGCGACGCCGACGCCCGCTCGGCGGTGCAGCTGCTGGGATCCGGTCTCGGCCGCGGTCACCGCGAACCTGCGCTGTAGTTCGGCGATCACCGGACGCACCGCGGAGCGCTTCTGCTTCAGGGAATGCACGTCACCGAGCAGCAGGTCGAACTCGAGCCAGCCGATCCACATGTCGCCATCCTCAGCGAAGAGGCGTGGTCGAAGTCTGCGCTTGGCCGAAATCGAGGAGGAGATCGGCGGTCTTTCGGGTCAGCTCCCATTTGTCGTGGACCGGGGTGAACTCCATCGGAAAGGAGAATTTGCCCGGAGGCTTGCTGGCGGTCGTGACGTTCACCGTCGCCACCACGTTGCCCGCTTCGGTTTCCGACCACTTCAGGTCGGTGGCCTCGAATGCCAGCGGGAGGGCTCCGTTGTCGGCCAGCGCCTTGCTGAACTTGTCCAGCGCCGCAGCGTCGTCGGCGGTAGCCAACTCGACGAGGTCGACCTTGTCCGTGCCTGGCACGCCGGGGTCGGACAGCCGGTTCAGGACGTCGATCAGCGCTTCTGGTGAAGGTAACGGGGATCCGATCGGCGCGGTGGACGCGATGGCGCTCGTCGGCGCCGTCGATTCAGGCGCGGCAGGCGGTGGTGGGCTGTCGCATGCGGACAGCGTTACGACGCCGGAGAACGCGAAAGCGACCAACGGAATAACCGTTGGCCGCTGTCGCACGTTGGTCGGGATCAGGCGAACGCTGCGAGCACGGTCGACGCCGACGCGGCGGAAACCTTCCAGGTGCCCATTTCGTTGACGAACGTGATCGGCATGCTCTTGCCCGCCGCGGACACCGTCGACTGCGCGGTGGCGGGGTCGATACAGGTCGGGTCGTCCACGGCGATGTACGTCGGCAGCGTGCCCTCGGCGTAGGCGTTCTTCAGCGCGCCGTCGGCGAGCTTGCCCTTCACCACTCCGACGTTGCCCTGAACCAGGCCGCTCTTGACCGGGGAAAGGAACGACACACCCGGTTCGACGAGAGTTTTGAGCACACCCTGCAGAGTGCCCTTGTCGACGCAGACGTCGGCACCGGCGATGGCGGGAGATGCAATGGAAGTCACACCCACGGCTGCGCCGCCCATCACGGTGGCTGCTGCAACGCCGGTTACGAGGGTTTTCAGGGTCACGGCTGTCCTTTCGATCGGCCAGATTCAAGGTTCAGGTTAACAGTGTTGCTGGTGTGTCGACTCTCTACACCGCACACAATGGCTGAATCGCCGGTAGCGTTGAAGTTGTTACTGCACCAACTTCCGGTGCAGGGAGGGAGCGCAACATGAGCGAGTCAGAGCGTTCTGAATCCTACGGGGCACGGTCGGCTGACGACGAAGCGGCCGAGCTGGAGCAATTGCGTCGCGAGGCGGCGGCATTGCGTGAGCAGCTGGAGAACGCAGTCGGTTCGCAGAGCGGCCTCCGTAGCGCCCGTGATGTGCACCAGTTGGAGGCGAGAATCGATTCACTCGCTGCCAGGAACTCCAAGCTGATGGAGACCCTCAAAGAAGCTCGCCAGCAATTGCTGGCGCTGCGCGAAGAGGTCGACCGGTTGGGTCAGCCGCCGAGCGGCTACGGCGTGCTTCTCGGCACGCATGACGACGACACCGTCGACGTGTTCACCTCGGGCCGCAAGATGCGGCTGACGTGCTCGCCGAACATCGATGTGAAGTCGCTGAAGCAAGGTCAGACCGTGCGCCTCAACGAGGCGCTGACGGTTGTGGAGGCCGGAAATTACGAAGCGGTGGGGGAAATCTCCACCCTGCGCGAAATTCTGGCGGACGGACATCGCGCGCTCGTGGTCGGCCACGCCGACGAGGAGCGCATCGTCTGGCTGGCGGAACCGTTGGTCGCCACCGAGGACTTGCCCGACGGCTACGACGACGAGCGCGACGACGATCTGCGGCCGCGCAAGCTGCGCCCCGGCGACTCCCTGCTCGTCGACACCAAGGCCGGCTACGCGTTCGAGCGCATCCCCAAGGCCGAGGTCGAGGACCTGGTGCTGGAAGAGGTGCCCGACGTCAGCTACAGCGACATCGGCGGCCTCGGTCGCCAGATCGAGCAGATCCGCGACGCGGTCGAGCTGCCGTTCCTTCACAAGGAGCTCTACCGCGAGTACTCACTGCGGCCGCCCAAGGGCGTGCTGCTCTACGGCCCGCCCGGCTGCGGCAAGACTCTGATCGCCAAGGCGGTCGCCAACTCGCTGGCCAAGAAGATGGCCGAGGTGCGCGGCGACGACGCCCGCGAGGCCAAGTCGTACTTCCTCAACATCAAGGGACCCGAGCTGCTCAACAAGTTCGTCGGCGAGACCGAGCGTCACATCCGGCTGATCTTCCAGCGGGCCCGCGAGAAGGCGTCGGAGGGCACGCCGGTGATCGTCTTCTTCGACGAGATGGACTCGATCTTCCGTACCCGTGGCACGGGCGTCAGCTCCGATGTCGAGACCACCGTCGTCCCGCAGCTGCTTTCGGAGATCGACGGTGTCGAGGGGTTGGAGAACGTCATCGTGATCGGCGCCTCCAACCGCGAGGACATGATCGATCCGGCGATCCTGCGGCCCGGCCGTCTTGACGTCAAGATCAAGATCGAACGCCCGGATGCCGAAGCGGCACAGGACATCTACAGCAAGTACCTCACTGAGGAACTGCCGGTGCACGCCGACGACCTCGCCGAGTTCAGCGGCGACCGTTCGCTGTGCATCAAGGCGATGATCGAGAAGGTCGTCGACCGGATGTACGCCGAGATCGACGACAACCGGTTCCTGGAGGTCACCTACGCCAACGGTGACAAGGAAGTCATGTACTTCAAGGACTTCAACTCCGGTGCGATGATCCAGAACGTCGTCGACCGCGCGAAGAAGAACGCGATCAAGTCGGTGCTGGAGACCGGTCAGCCCGGTCTGCGCATCCAGCATCTGCTCGACTCGATCGTCGACGAGTTCGCCGAGAACGAGGACCTGCCCAACACCACCAATCCCGATGACTGGGCGCGGATCTCGGGCAAGAAGGGCGAGCGGATCGTCTACATCCGCACGCTGGTCACCGGCAAGTCGTCGAGCGCGTCGCGGGCCATCGACACCGAATCCAACCTGGGCCAGTACCTCTAGGGTCACCTCGCACCGCGAGCTACGGTCACCTCACACCGCGAGCGTGCGTGTCTGCATCTAGACACGCCGGCAATTGTCGACATTTTGCGCGCGGTCGTGTGCGCGTGACGGTTACCGTCGTGTCATGTCCGACGACGATGTCACGGCAAGCTTGGCCGAGACTCGCTGCAGCGCAAGACCTTCGGCGACCGGAGATGAATCGACAGGCCACCGTGAAGCTCGCTTCGATGAACCCGGCTCCCTTAGGCGCTGGTGCTGAGCGATCTGCCAGGTCTTGTGAGTCGCCTGCCGCCGCCTGCCGGGTGGAGATATGAGGCCCGCACACCGACGTCACCGCTCACGGTTGATACCACGGACACGACGCGATCGTGACGCAGGACGACCTCATCAACAGCTATTCGCTGCAGGTCGCGCCGTGACGAGCGTGCGCAGAATGTCGGTGATTGCGGCGTGTCGACGAGCAGACACGCACGCTCGCGGTAGGAGGTGCCCACGCCCGCGGTAGGAGGTGCCCCCGCGTCGCGCTAGGAGAGATGCGCAACGGCCGCCCGGTAGCGGCTGCGCGCAACGAGCGTCAGGCGCAGGTCATCGATCAGCGGGTCGAGAAAGCGGGTGCGATAATCCCCGTCGCCGACCGCTCGCGCGCTGATGTACATGAACGTCATCGCACCGAGGAACATGCTGGTTTGAATCAGCGCCTGGGGGACGGGCAGCGTCATACCGAGAATCTCGCCATCGGGGGAGCCGTTGCGTGTCCACTGCGCCAGCAGGTCCGGGCTGAGCAGGATCAGGCCGAGCACAAAAAAGATCAGCCCAGCGACGATGGCCACCATGCCGACCTGAAGCACCTGCGAAGTGGCGAGCACGAAGACGACGTTGACCCGTTCTTTGCGGGACAGCGGGGCGGCGGACTCGGGGTCGGGCATCGTCTCGAACGGTGTGCCGGTCAGGCGGACGTCATCGTCGGATGAGTGGCGCGACCCGGCCAGCATCGGCCGGACCCGGTCCGCCGTGGCCGACGCGATGAACGCGACCGCGATCAGGCTGAGAAACGCCAACGCGAGCCACAGCCGCGACCGGCTGACGATCGAGGCCATCAGCCACACATACGTATTGAAGAAGACGAGCACGGTCAGCAGCACGACGGGCAACGCCCGCACGAACAGCGCGCCGATGGATGCCAGGTTGCCCAGCGCGGTGCGCAGCCCCCAGCCCAGGATCGAGCCGACTCCGGACGCGGTGAGCGTCAACCCGACGGCGATCAGGATGCCTTCGAACACGAGGTTGGCGAATATCCGTTGGCTCGGGCCGCCGAGAATGCCGCCCGCAACGACCACTGCCAAAGAGACCGAGGCCACCAGCGTGCGGGTGCGCACGCTGCGAATCCGGGACACCAGCCAGCCGACTGTCGCTGCGAGCGGAAGCACAAGGATCAACAACCCGAGAATGAACCACTCCGTGCGGGTGGGTTGCCCGTCGATGTTGATCGTGTGCTTGCCGGTGATCGCAACGGTGAGCATCGAATTGGTCATGAACACCGCGAACGCCGCCATCGCGGGTGCCGATCGCGGCCACAGCCGTCGGACCAGCGCCCCCGGCCGCAGCACGGTGGGCAGGCCGCGTTCGAGGAACCATTGGTCGGCAGCCCGCCGTTGCGCGATCTCCGCAGGCATCCTTTGGCGCACCTCCAGTCGTCAGTCGTGAAAGGCGCACCGGTGCGGCGCGCTGGTGAGCTGAATGGCAGCCCGCCACAACAGAAGTCCGGTCTGCACGCCGACAGCGATCGACATCATCGAAATCAGCGTCGCGGTGAAGATCGCACTGCTGTGCGTGCCGATCAGCTCGGTGACACCAATTAAGCCGAGGGAGCCGGTCACCAGCAGCCAGAAGCCTGGCAGCACCAGCGACACCGTCGGCGGGGTGTTGGGCCGGTGGGAGACGGCCAGCGCGAAGACGATCAGCGTCAGCCCGCCACCGAAGCCGCTGGCGTAGCTGCCGAGCAGTTCGTTGCCGATCCACTGACCGCCGTACGCGGTGAGCAGTATGAGCAGCATCCACGGCAGGAACGACGTCGGCGGCCCGAAGTTGAGCATTGCCCCGACCCCGTAGACCACCACGCCGACCAGAGGAGCCCACGGGCCGAGCCGGTTGATCTCTGTGGTGACGAGGTGGTCGACGGCTACACCGGCCACCTGAGCGGCGATCAGGACGCCGAATGCCAGCTGCGCGATCTGCATGAAGCCGGCGAGCCTGCTGGCGACAGAGACGACGTGACGGGTGGACAACTCGATGACCGCCAGCGTGATCGCCGCCCCGATCAGGCTCAACACCGTCGGCTGAAGAATCAGCGCCAGTCCTGCGCTCTGCACGGCATATCCGAGGATCGTTACCCAGACGGGAAACCGGTTCTCCTGGTTGCGGGTTCTGTCGAGCTCGGCAAGGCCCTCGGCTGGATCGACGGTTCCGTGTGGCGCCTGCGCCACCTGTTTGGCCTGCGGGAACGACTGGTCGTAACGCAACGTGAAATCCGGGTTGACGATGTCGAGGCCCTCGCCTTTCGGGCTGCCCACCTGCACGTAGTTCGGTAGCGCCAGGAACTGGTGGTCCAGACCGAATGCCCGCGAGGTCTGCGCCATCACCTCGCGAACCGTGGCGACGAGCGTGGTGACGAACCGGCTCGCGGTCGCGTCACGATCCTCCTGCTCGGATGGCACGGTCGCAGGCTACTTCGGGCAGTCCCCTAGTCTTGGGATATGCAACGGATTATCGGGACCGAGGTCGAGTACGGCATCTCGTCGCCGTCCGACCCGACCGCGAATCCGATTCTGACGTCGACCCAGGCGGTGCTGGCCTATGCGGCGGCCGCGGGCATTCAGCGGGCCAAGCGCACGCGCTGGGACTACGAGGTGGAATCGCCGCTGCGGGACGCCCGCGGCTTCGACCTGAGCCGGTCGGCAGGCCCGCCGCCGGTGGTGGACGCCGACGAGGTCGGCGCGGCGAACATGATCCTGACCAACGGCGCCCGGCTCTATGTCGACCATGCCCACCCTGAGTATTCGGCACCCGAGTGCACCGACCCGCTGGATGCGGTGATCTGGGACAAGGCGGGGGAGCGCGTGATGGAGGCCGCGGCCCGCCACGTGGCGAGCGTGCCGGGAGCAGCCAAGCTGCAGTTGTACAAGAACAACGTCGACGGCAAGGGCGCGTCGTACGGCTCGCACGAGAACTACCTGATGTCGCGCCAGACGCCGTTCTCGGCGGTGATCGCGGGCCTGACGCCGTTCCTGGTTTCCCGCCAGGTGATCACCGGTTCGGGCCGCGTCGGGATCGGGCCGTCGGGCGATGAGCCCGGCTTCCAGCTGTCGCAGCGCTCCGATTACATCGAGGTCGAGGTC
The DNA here is from genome assembly GCA_046735135.1 of Actinomycetota bacterium. Classification (GTDB taxonomy): domain Bacteria; phylum Actinomycetota; class Actinomycetes; order Mycobacteriales; family Mycobacteriaceae; genus Mycobacterium. The sequence goes on along the minus strand of JBKPSU010000021.1, from coordinate 32,794 downwards.
GGCCTGGAGACCACGCTCAAGCGCGGCATCATCAACACCCGCGACGAGCCGCACGCCGACGCCGACAAGTACCGGCGGCTGCACGTCATCATCGGCGACGCCAACCTCGCGGAGACGTCGACGTACCTCAAGCTCGGTGCCACGTCGCTGGTGCTTGACTTGATCGAAGAGGGCATGGACCTCACCGATCTGGCGCTGGCCCGGCCTGTGCACGCCGTGCACGTCATCAGCCGCGACCCGTCGCTGCGCGCCACCGTCGCGCTCGCCGATGGCCGCGAGCTGACCGGCCTTGCGCTGCAACGGATTTACCTCGACCGGGTGGCCAAGCTCGTGGACAGCCGCGATCCGGATCCGCGCGCCGCGGACATCGTGCAGACATGGGCGAACGTGCTCGACTTGCTCGAGCGGGATCCGATGGAGTGCGCCGAGCTGCTGGACTGGCCCGCCAAGCTGCGGCTGTTTGAGGGCTTCCGAAACCGGGAGAACCTCAGCTGGTCGGCGCCGCGGCTGCACCTCGTCGACCTGCAGTACTCCGACGTGCGGCTGGACAAGGGCCTGTACAACCGGTTGGTGGCACGCGGCTCGATGAAGCGGCTGACCACCGAGCAACAGGTGCGCGACGCCGTCGACAGTCCGCCGACCGACACCCGCGCGTACTTCCGCGGAGAGTGCCTGCGCCGGTTCGGCGCCGACATCGCCGCGGCCAGCTGGGACTCGGTGATCTTCGACCTCGGCGGCGATTCGCTCGTCCGGATTCCAACCCTCGAGCCGCTGCGGGGAAGCAAAGCGCACGTCGGAGCGTTGCTGGACTCCGTGGACAGCGCCGCCGAACTGGTAGAACAGCTCACTAACTAGCCGCGCTATCCCAGGCAAACCGGCCGCCGAACGGTAGGGTGGTGTAACCGGCGGGCGGCTACACGGCCCGCCGATGACAATGCAGGAGGCAGCGATGGCTCAGGAGCAGACCAAGCGTGGCGGTGGTGGCGGCGAGGACGACGACCTCACCGGCAGCACGGCCGCCGGGCAGGAGCGTCGCGAGAAGCTGACCGAGGAGACCGACGATCTGCTCGACGAGATCGACGACGTTCTCGAGGAGAACGCCGAAGACTTCGTGCGCGCATACGTCCAGAAGGGTGGCCAGTGAGCTGGCCGCATCGCGAGCAGCTGACCCCACCCACCCATCTCGATCACCGCTTTCCGGTAGTACCCTCCGTTCCCGTGGACCTGTCGTCCTTTTCTGAACTGCTGCGCCGCCAGGCGCCCGAACTCCTGCCCATGAACCGATCCGGCGCGCAGCAGAACTTCGCCGGCGCGGGCGACGCGTTGCCGCACGGTACGACGATCGTCGCGCTGAACTTCCCCGGCGGTGTGGTGATGGCAGGCGACCGTCGAGCAACCCAGGGCAACATGATCGCCAGCCGTGACGTGAAGAAGGTGTACATCACCGACGACTACACGGCGACGGGCATTGCGGGCACCGCGGCGATCGCGGTCGAATTCGCCCGCCTCTACGCCGTCGAGCTCGAGCACTACGAGAAGGTCGAAGGCGTGCCGCTGACGTTCCCCGGCAAGGTGAACCGGTTGGCCACCATGGTGCGCGGCAATCTCGGTGCGGCACTGCAGGGCTTCGTCGCGCTGCCCCTGCTGGCCGGTTACGACCTCGACGACCCGAACCCGGAGACGGCGGGCCGCATCGTCTCGTTCGACGCCGCGGGCGGCTGGAACTTCGAGGAAGAGGGCTACCAGTCGGTGGGGTCGGGCTCGGTCTTCGCCAAGTCGTCGATCAAAAAGCTGTACTCGCAGGTGACTGACGCAGAGTCGGCGCTCCGGGTGGCCATCGAGGGCCTCTACGACGCCGCCGACGACGACTCCGCGACCGGCGGACCGGACCTGGTGCGTGGCATCTATCCGACGGCGGTCCTGCTCGGAGCGGAAGGCGCCGAGGAGGTGGCCGAGGACCGGATCGCGGCGCTGGCCCGTGAGGTCATCGAAAGTCGTTCCCGCGAAGACACATTCCGTCACAAGGCAGGCCCGTCGACCGATGCGCGGGGCGAGTCGTGAGCTTTCCGTACTTCATATCGCCCGAGCAGGCGATGCGCGAACGCTCGGAGCTGGCTCGCAAGGGCATCGCCCGCGGGCGCAGCGTCGTCGTGCTGGCGTACGACTCCGGGGTGTTGTTCGTCGCGGAGAATCCCTCGCGATCGCTGCAGAAGGTCAGCGAGCTCTACGACCGGGTGGGGTTCGCCGCCGTCGGCCGTTTCAATGAATTCGACAACCTGCGCCGTGGCGGCATTCAGTACGCCGACACCCGCGGCTACGCCTATGACCGGCGCGACGTCACCGGACGCCAGCTGGCCAATGTGTACGCACAGACGCTCGGCACGATATTCACCGAGCAGGCCAAGCCCTACGAGGTCGAGCTGTGCGTGGCCGAGGTCGCGCACTTCGGCGAGACCAAGGCGCCCGAGCTCTACCGCATCACGTATGACGGATCGATCGCCGACGAACCGCACTTCGTCGTGATGGGTGGAACGACGGAGCCGATCATCGAGAAGCTCAACGAGTCTTACACCGAGAACACAAAGCTCTCCGAGGCGGTGAAGATCGCCATCGACGCCTTGAAGGGCGGCGGCAACGGTTCGGATGCCCGCATTCTCGGGCCCGACACCCTCGAGATCGCGATCCTCGACGCAAACCGTCCCCGGCGGGCATTCCGGCGCATCACCGGTCCCGCGTTGGAGGCGATGCTCCCCGACGACGGAGCAACCTCCGGCGAGTAACCAGCCGCAGCGGTCCGGCTCTCCGCCGAGACTGCGCACAGATCACAATCGCATCGGGAATCGCGATCTACCCGCAGTCTCGGTGTGGGTTTTCGCGTGTCCGTGTTGACGCCGCGTCGCGGCCGTAGGAGCATGTGTTGCGCATCGCACAACTGGTTGCGTCATGAGCAACACTCCAAAGATCGGCTAATCAATGCCAAAAGTTGTCGTGATCGGCGCAGGCGTCGTCGGGGCGGCCCTCGCTGACGAGCTCACCGCACGGGGATTCACCGAGGTCACGGTCCTCGACCGTGGCCCGCTGTTCACGACCGGCGGGTCCAGTTCGCACGCGCCCGGACTGGTATTTCAGACCAACCCTTCGAAGACCATGAGCGCCTTCGCCGGTTACACCATCGACAAGTTCTGCTCGCTGGAACACCGCGGCGGCTGGGCTTTCAACCAGGTCGGCGGCCTCGAGGTGGCGACAACCCCTGAGCGCTGGGCCGATTTGCACCGCAAGATCGGCTGGGCCGCGGCTTGGGGTATCGAGGCCAGGCTGCTCAGTTCCGCCGAATGCGCCGCGCTGCATCCGCTCGTCGATGTCGACCGCATCCTCGGTGGCCTGCACACCCCGAACGACGGGCTGGCCAAGGCCGTGCGGGCAGTCGAGGCGCAGGCTGCGCGGGCCATTGCCCGCGGCGCGCAGTTCGTAGGGCACACCGAGGTCGTCGGAATCGTCGACAAGGGCGGCAGGGTCGCGGGCGTGCACACGACGGACGGCATCGTCGACGCCGACATCGTGGTCTGCGCGGCCGGGTTCTGGGGCGCACAGCTCGCCAAGGAGGTCGGCCTCGTCGTCCCGCTGGTGCCGATGGCACACCAGTATGCGCGCACCGGTCAGATCGCCGCGTTGGTCGGCCGCAACACCGAGCTGTCGGAAGCGGGCCTGCCGATCCTCCGGCATCAGGACCAGGATCTGTATTTCCGCGAGCACGTCGACCGCCTCGGCATCGGGTCCTACAGCCACCGGCCGATGCCGGTCGACATGTCCACGCTGATGGCCGACACCGCGGGCGAACCGATGCCGTCGATGCTGCCGTTCACCGAGGAGGACTTCGCGCCCGCGTGGTCGGCGGCGTCCGAACTCATTCCGGCGCTGAACGATTCGAAAGTCGAGGAGGCCTTCAACGGCATCTTCTCCTTCACTCCCGACGGCTTGTCGATCATGGGTGAGCATCGCGACCTGACGGGGTTCTGGGTCGCCGAGGCGGTGTGGGTGACGCACTCCGCCGGTGTCGCCAAGGCGATGGCGGAATGGATCGTCGACGGCACGCCGTCGATCGATGTGCACGAATGCGACCTATACCGCTTCGAGGATGTGGCGCGCAGCCCCGCGTTCGTCATGCAGACCAGCTCGCAGGCATTCGTCGAGGTCTACGACGTCATCCATCCCTACCAGTTCCGCACCGCCCTTCGCGGGCTGCGCACCAGCCCGTTCTATCAACGGCAGAAGGAACTCGGCGCCTATTTCTACGAGGGTGCCGGCTGGGAGCGTCCGGCCTGGTTCGAAGCGAACGCCGCACTGGCGCAACGGCTTCGGGCCGACGGACTGCCCTTCCCGGAGCGCGACGACTGGTCGGCCCGGTTCTGGTCGCCGATCTCGATCGCCGAGGCGTACTGGACGCGCGAGCACGTCGCCATGTACGACATGACGCCGCTGACCCGATACGAGATCGCGGGACCGGGCGCCGTGGCCTTCCTGCAACGGATGTCCACCAACAACGTCGACAAGAGCGTTGGGTCGGTGACCTACACGATGCTGCTCGACGAAACCGGCGGAATCCGAAGCGATATCACCGTCGCCCGGCTTGCGGACGCCCGGTTCCAGGTCGCCGTCAACGGGCCGATGGACTTCGACTGGTTCAGCCGCCATCTACCCGATGACGTTGTCCTGCGCGACATCACCGGCGGCACGTGTTGCGTCGGCGTCTGGGGGCCGAGCGCCCGCGACATGGTGCAGCCGCTGTGCCCCGACGATCTATCGCACGAGAAGGTCAAGTACTTCCGCGCGTTGCAGACGTATCTCGGCGCGATCCCCGTCACGATGTTGCGGGTGTCCTATGTCGGCGAGCTCGGCTGGGAGATATACACCAGCGCGGAATACGGTGCCACCCTGTGGGATCTGCTCTTCGAGGCGGGCCGGGAGCACGAGGTGATCGCCGCCGGGCGGATCGCGTTCAACAGCCTGCGCATCGAAAAGGGATACCGGCTGTGGGGGACCGACGTGACGGCCGAGCATCAACCGGCCGCAGCGGGTGTGGACTTCGCGGTCCGAATGAACAAAGACGACTTCATTGGAAAGGCGGCTCTCGAACGCGCGGATGCACCGCAGATGCTGTTGCGCAGCATCGTCTTCGACGAGCCGACCGCAGTCGCACTGGGCAAGGAGCCGGTTTACGTCGACGACCGGTGTGTCGGATACATCACCAGCGCGGCGTATTCGCCCACCGTCGGGCGCGGCATTGCCTACGCCTGGCTGCCCGCAGGCGTCGACGTGGGTGACGCCGTGACCGTCGACTACCGCGGCAGCCGGTTCGGGGCCACCGTGCACAGCGAACCGGTCGTCGATCCCGAGATGGCCAGGATCAAGAGGTAGACGTATGGCTTACGACGTCATCGTCGTCGGGCTCGGCGGAATGGGCAGCGCGGCCGCGTATCACCTTGCGGCGCGCGGACAACGGGTGCTCGGGCTGGAGAAGTTCACCCCCGCGCACGACAAAGGATCCAGCCACGGCGGATCGCGCATCATCCGGCAGGCCTACTTCGAGGACCCCGCCTACGTGCCGCTGTTGTTGCGCACCTATGAGCTGTGGGAGCGGCTGGCCACCGACACCCAGCTCGAGGTCTACCGACTCACCGGCGGTCTGTTCATCGGGCCACCCGACTCCGTGACCGTCGCGGGCAGCAGGCGCGCGAGCGCCGAATGGGGTCTGCCGCACGAGATGTTCGACGAGGCCGAGATCCGCAGGCGGTTCCCGACTTTCACGCCGCATCCCGGCGACGTCGCCCTGTACGAGGCGAAGGCCGGGTTCGCACGGCCCGAGATGACGGTCCGGGCAAACATCGACCTTGCCGAGAGGGGCGGGGCGACGCTGTCGTTCGGCGAGGAAGTCCTCGAGTGGAGCGAGAGCGGGTCGGGCGTATCCGTGACGACCGGCCGCGCCACCTACACCGCGGGGCAGTTGGTCATCTGCCCCGGTGCGTGGGCGCCGGAGTTGCTGGCCGACTTGGGCATTCCGATCGCCATCGAGCGACAGGTGTCGTACTGGTTCGATCCCGTCGGCGGCACAGCGCCTTTCACCGGTAATCCGATCTTCATCCACGAGGACGAGGGCGGCATGCAGGCCTACGGCTTCCCGGCGATCGACGGGCCAGACGGCGGCGTAAAGGTGGGCTTCCACCGAAGGGGCGTCGAGTGCACTCCCGCGACCATCGACCGGACCGTGCACGACACGGAAATCGCGGCGATGCGCAACGGGGTCGCCACGCTGCTGCCTGCCCTCGACGGACCATGCGTGCATGCCGTCACGTGCATGTACTCGAACACGCCCGATGAGCACTTCGTCATCGCCCGCCGCCCGGACTCCGAGAACATCACTGTGGCCTGTGGATTCTCCGGCCACGGTTTCAAATTCGTTCCGGTGGTCGGGGAGATCCTCGCCGACCTCGCAATAGACGGCGCCACGCGCCATCCCATCTCATTGTTCGACCCCAAGCGACTGGTGACCACATGACCACGGTTGATCCACCTCCCGCCCTGCGGTCCACGCTGGCAGGCGATTACTACATCAGCGACGCCGTCTTCGTGGCCGAGCAGGAACACATCTTCGAGAGCACGTGGTTCTGTGCGGTTCGGTCGTCGGACCTCGCTTCGCCAGGAAAATTCAGGAAGGTCCAGGTCGGTCGCGAGAGCGTGCTCTTGGTGCGTGGCCGCGACGGACTGCTGCGGGCCTTTTTGAACGTCTGCCGCCACCGCGGCGCGCAGCTATGCACCGAGTCCGAGGGCGAGGTGAAGCGCACGCTGCGCTGCCCCTACCACTCCTGGACCTACGCGCTGGACGGCAAGCTGATGGCCGCGCCCAACATCGCATCGCTGAGCGACGAGACGGGCGAGGCCATCGACCGCTACCGGTACGGCCTCGTGCCGGTCGCGCTGACGGAGTGGCTCGGCTACGCCTGGGTCTGCCTGTCGGAAACCCCTCCGCCGTTCGAGGACGTCATCGCCGAGACGACAAGAATTCTCGGCGATTCCGATGCGATCAACCGGTACGGCATCGGCGGCCTCGACGTGGGGCATCGTGTCGTCTACGACGTGGCGGCCAACTGGAAGCTGATCGTCGAGAACTTCATGGAGTGCTACCACTGCTCGTCGATCCACCCGGAGCTCGTCGGTGTGCTGCCCGAGTTCGCCCGCGGGGTCGCCGCCCAGGCAAACATCGGGTTCGGCGCCGAGTTCGGCACGGACGTAGCGGGATTCACGGTTGGCGGCGCTGCCGGATTCGACCGGTTGCCTGGCATCACCGACCAACAGGACCGTCGCTACTTCGCGATCACCGTCAAGCCGACGGTGTTCATCAACCTGGTTCCCGACCACATCATCTTCCACCGGATGTTCCCGGTGTCGACGTCGCGGACCATCGTGGAGTGCGACTGGCTCTACACGGCGGATGTTGTTGCCTCAGGCCGGGACATCTCGCACTCGGTCGAGCTGTTCCACCGAGTCAACGAGCAGGATTTCGAGGCGTGCGAGCGAACCCAGCCGTCAATGGCCTCCCGCGCCTACCGCAACGGCGGTGTGCTCGTTCCTGCCGAACATCACATCGGAGAGTTCCACGAGTGGGTAGTGTCCCGTCTCGGTAACGCGTAAGGGGTGACCCATGGACGGCGAGCCGGACCTCTACATCGGCGATAGGTGGCGTCACGCCGCCGACGGCGGGACCCGCGAGATCATCAACCCCGCCGACGGAAGCGTCGCTGCGGTAGTCGACGAGGCGACGCCCGACGACGCACGGGACGCCGTTGCCGCCGCGCGAAAAGCGTTCGACGACGGCGCCTGGCGCGCCACCCCGGTGACCGAACGTGCGGCGCTGCTTGACCGCGTCGCCGACCTGCTCGAACGCGACAAGGAGTCACTCGCCGAGCTGGAGACCAGGGACACGGGCAAGACGCTGGCCGAGAGCCGCATCGACATCGACGACGTCACATCGGTTTTCCGGTATTACTCGCGGCTCGTCGGCGTCGATTCGGATCGCCTTGTCGATGTCGGCGACCCCGCGGTGACCAGCCGGGTGGTGCGTGAACCCATCGGGGTGTGCGTGCTCATCGCGCCGTGGAACTATCCGCTGCTGCAGATGTCGTGGAAGGTCGCGCCCGCCCTCGGTGCGGGCTGCACGATGGTCGCCAAGCCGAGCGAGGTCACGCCGCTGTCCACGATCGCGTTCGTCCACCTGCTCGAGGAGGCAGGGGTGCCCGGCGGGGTGGTGAACCTGGTCCAGGGCAGCGGCGCGACGCTCGGGGTCGCGCTGACCGATACGCCCGACGTCGACTTCATCTCGTTCACGGGAGGGCTCGCGACGGGCAAGACCATCTCCAAGGTCGCCGCGGAGCACGTCACCAAGGTCGCGGTCGAACTCGGTGGCAAGAATCCCCACATCGTGTTCGCCGACGCCGAATGGGACAGCTCGGTCGACCAGGTGCTCACCGGCGTATTCCTGCATTCCGGACAGGTCTGCTCGGCAGGCACCAGGGTGATCGTGGAGGAGTCCATCGCCGATGACTTCGTCGCAGCACTCACCGAGCGCGCAGAGAAGATTCGGGTGGGCAAGGGCATGGATCCGGCGAGTGAAACCGGCCCGCTCGTCTCCGAGCAGCACAGGGCGAAGGTCGAAGCCCATGTCCAGCAGGGCATTTCCGAAGGTGCCAAGCTGGTCACCGGAGGTGCCCGGCCCAGCGATCCGGCGCTTGCCGACGGCAGCTTCTATCTGCCCACGATTTTCGACCGGTGTGACCGGTCGATGCGAATCGTCCGTGAGGAGACCTTCGGGCCGATTCTCACGGTGGAGCGATTCACCACCGAAGCCGAGGCGATCGAACTCGGCAACGATACGGAATACGGTCTCGCGGCGGGCGTTCGAACGTCCGATCCGGCGCGGGGCGAACGTGTAGTGCGCGCACTGCGGCACGGCACGGTGTGGCTCAACGATTTCGGCTACTACACCGCGGCGGCGGAGTGGGGCGGATTCGGACAATCGGGCAACGGTCGTGAACTCGGGCCGACCGGGCTCACGGAATACCAAGAGATCAAACACATCTGGCACAACACCGCACCCCAACCCGCCGGCTGGTTCAAGGGCTAGAGAGGACTGTCATGGCGATCAAGGAGCCGCACGCCGACAGCGGCATGGAGGACTTCGGTTATCGCGAGTCGCTTGACCGCAGCATCGGAAAGTTCGCGAGTTTCGCTGCGGGCGTCAGCTACATCTCCATCCTGACTGGTACGTTCCAGCTGTTTTACTTCGGCTTCGGCACCGGTGGTCCCGCCTATCTGTGGTCGTGGCCGATGGTGTTCGTCGGCCAGATGGCCGTCGCGCTCTGCTTCATGGAACTCGCCGCCAAGTACCCGGTCGCCGGGTCGGTCTACAACTGGAGCAAGAAGCTGGGCAGCCGGCTGGTCGGGTGGTCGTCGGGCTGGCTGATGCTGACAGCATCGATCGTGACGATCTCCGCGGTGGTGCTCGCCTACCAGCTCAACCTGCCCAGGATCTGGAGCGGATTCCAGATAATCGGCGACGGCAGCGGCACATACGATTTCGCCACCAACGCCGTCATCCTCGGCACTGTCCTCATCGTGTTCACCACGCTGGTCAACGCGCTCGGCGTGAAGTTGATGGCGAGGATCAACAGCGCCGGTGTGTTCATCGAGCTGATTGCCGCGATCCTGATCGCGATCATCCTCGCCCTCAATATCAAGCGCGGTCCCCAGATCTTCTTCTCGACAGAGGGTTACGGCACGGGCCAGAGCTACGGCTATCTCGGAGCGTTCCTCGTCGCGTCTCTCGCGTCGCTGTACGTGATGTACGGATTCGACACCGCCAGCTCGCTCGGCGAGGAGACGGTCGAGCCACGTCGCACCGCGCCGAAGGCCATCGCCCGCGCGATTCTGGCGTCGTTCGTGATCGGCGGGGCCATTCTGGTCTTCGCGGTGATGTCGGCGCCCAACCTGCAGGATCCGCAGATCGGAGAGAGCAGCGGCGGCCTGCAGTACATCGTCGAACAGGTGATGTGGGGCCCGCTGGGCAAGATCTTCCTGGTCTGCATCGTCGTCGCCGTCACGGTGTGCACGCTGGCCGTGCACACGGCCGCCATCAGGCTGTCGTTCGCGATGGCACGTGACAACGCGCTGCCGTTCGGCGAGAAGCTCGCCAGGGTCAACCCGAAGACGCAGACGCCGATCGTCCCTGCGGTCGTGATCGGTCTGATCGCGGCGATCATCCTGGTGATCAACATCGGTCAGCCGAAGATCTTCACCGTGCTCACGTCGATCGCGATCATCATGATCTATCTGGCCTACCTGATGGTGACCGGACCGATGCTGAAAAAGCGGTTTCAAGGCGAGTGGCCGCCAAAGGATCTGAAGGAGGGCGGCTACTTCACGATGGGCCGCTGGGGGCTGCCGGTCAACATCTTCGCGGTGCTGTGGGGCGCGCTGATGGCCTTGAACCTGGCGTGGCCGCGCGTCGACGTCTACGGCGAGCCCTGGTACAACACCTGGGGCGCGTTCGTCTACATCGGCGTGATCCTCGGCGCCGGTCTGCTGTGGTACTTCATCAAGGGCCGTCACCACATCGGCACCCTGGAGTCGCATGCGGCGGCGACCGTGGTGGAGGCCCAGAAACCACTCGAGCAGGCGTGACATGGCTTCTGCCCCTGAGCCGATCGGCACATTCGACTATGTGATCGCAGGCGGCGGCACCGCGGGGTGCGCGCTGGCCGCACGGCTTTCGGAGGATCCGGACGTCACGGTCTGTCTGCTCGAAGCCGGGCCGTCCGACGTCGGCGACGACAACATCCTGATGCTGTCGGAGTGGATGCACCTGCTGGATTCCGGCTACGACTGGGACTACCCGGTTGAGCCGCAGGAGCGCGGCAACTCGTTCATGCGGCACGCCAGGGGGAAGGTGCTGGGGGGCTGCTCATCACACAACTCGTGCATCGCATTCCTGCCACCCGCGGAATGCCTTGACGAGTGGGTGGCCATGGGCGCCGACGGTTGGGGCGCCGCCGAGGTTCTTCCGCTCACCGAGAGACTCAGGCAGACGGTGCTGCTGCGTGATGTACCGCCGGAGGACCCATGTGGCACAGCGGTTCTCGATGCGGCGGCGTTGGTGGGCATGCCGACGGCGAAGTTCAACCGCGGCGAGACCGTGAGGAACGGCGCAGGTTGGTTTCAGATCAACGCCGCCGAGGACGGCACCAGGATGTCCAGCTCGCACGCGTACCTGCATCCGATCCTGGGCTCCCGGCGCAATCTGGAGGTGCGCACCGGGTGCTGGGTCGCCGAGATCCTTTTCGACGACGCCCATGGCGCCACGGGTGTTCGGTATCAGCGGCCCGATCTGACCGGATACGACTGGGTCTCCGCGCGCCGTGAAGTCGTCGTCACGGCCGGTGCGATCGACACCCCGAAGTTGTTGATGCTCTCCGGAATAGGGCCGAGCGTGCACCTGAGGGAAATGGGCATCGACGTCCGAGTCGACTCACCGGGAGTGGGCTCGAACCTCGATGACCATGTAGAGGGCCTGGTGTTCTGGGAGGCGTCCCGGCCGATGGTCACGACGTCAACGCAGTGGTGGGAGATCGGGTTGTTCACCACGGTCGACGAGGGCGCCACGCAGCCCGACCTGATGATGCACTACGGCAGCGTGCCCTTCGACATGAACACGCTGCGGCGTGGCTACCCGACGACCGACAACGGATTCTGCCTGACGCCCAACGTGACTCAGGGCCGGTCGAGGGGCACCGTGCGGCTGCGTACCCCCGACTTCCGCGACCGGCCACGCGTCGATCCGCGCTACTTCACCGATGCAGAGGGGTACGACGACCGGATCATGCTGACCGGTGTCCGGCTGGCCCGCACGATCGCCGAGCAGTCGCCGCTGTCGCCGTGGGTGGCTCGCGAGCTTGCGCCGGGCCCGGATGCGACGACCGACGACGAGCTTCTCGACTACATCCACCAGTGCCACAACACCGTGTATCACCCCGCTGCGACGGCGCGGATGGGATCGGTCAGCGACCCGATGGCGGTTCTCGATCCGCAACTGCGGGTCAAGGGCACCTCGCGGTTGCGGGTGGTCGACGCATCGGCCATGCCGAAGCTACCTTCGGTCAATCCCAACATCACGGTGATGACAATGGCGGAGAAGTGTGCCGACCTCATCCGACAGTGCTGACCCCGCGGCCGTCGGTGCTGATTTTCTAACAGCTCTCGAGTCGTTCCTGGGCGAGCACACGCCGTTCCAGGCGATGTCCGACGCTGAGCTGTCGGATCTGGCGGCGGGTTCTGAGGTGGTCGACTTCCCGGCTGGGACGGTGGTCGCCGACTATGCGACGCGGGTGCCTGACGACGTCTGGATGGTCCGCAGAGGACGGGTGACGTTGCAGGGCAGCGCCGACGGCGCCACCATCGATACGGTCGGCGAGGGCGGCATTTTCGGCTACACCGCGCTGTTGACGGGCGGCGGAATGGAATTCGTCGCGCGGACCACAGAGCCGAGCACCCTGATCCGGCTGCCGGGTGCACCGGTGCGTGCGCAGTTCGCGAAACCGGCCGGCCTGGCGTTCCTCGCGTCCACCGCATGGAACGTCAGCCGCGCCGACCGGCCATCGATCGCGCCGACGACCGACAGCCGGGCGGTCGGCGAGTTGGTGCACGGCGACGTCCTGTTGGTCGGGCCCGACACTTCGGTGCGCGATGCGGTATGCGAGATGACCGAGCATCACGTGTCGTATGCGCTGATCCGGTTGCCCGATGGCGAATTGGGCATCTTCACCGACCGCGATCTGCGAACCAGGGTGGTGGCCGCCGACGTCTCGATCGACACCTCGATCGCCGGGGTGATGAGCGCACCGGCCCGTCGTGTCACCGCGGATCTGACCGCCGAGACCGTCCTGATGGACATGCTGGAGCACGGCGTCAAGCACATGCCGGTGGTGACGTCACGCGGCGACGTCGTCGGCGTGCTGGAAGACGCGGATCTCCTTGCGGCGTCGGCGCGGCAGAGCTTCATGTTGCGACGCTCCATCGGGTTGGCAAGCGACACAACGGAATTACAGACGGTCGGACAGCGGGTCACCGGCATTGCCGCCGACTTGTTCCGCAACGGCACCAAAGCCTCTGCGACAAGTGCGATTCTGTCGGTCGTCATCGACAGCCTGGTGCGCAGGGCACTCGAACTCGCGCTCGCGGAGGCCGGCGGCCCGGTGGCGGGATTCGCCTGGATGACGCTCGGCAGCATCGCCCGCCGGGAGGCGGTCCCGTCATCGGACGTCGACAGCGCATTGTCGTGGCGGGACGACATGTCATCGGACAGTGAGCAATTGCGTGCGATCGCCGCCCGCACGCACGCAATCCTGGACGGGTGCGGGCTGCCGTCGGACCGCAACGGTGCGATCGCCTTCGAGCCACTCTTCTCGCGCTCGCAATCGGAGTGGTTCGCCGCGGCGGAGAGTTGGCTGGAGAATCCGTTGCGGGGTCAGGGACTGATGATGTCGTCCCTGCTGATCGACGGCCGCGTCGTCTGGGGAGACGCGTCGCTCCACACCGTTCCTGACGCATACCGTCGGATGCGTGACGACCATTCGGAGGCGTTGCGGCTGCAGCGGCTGGACGCGCTGGCCGCACGGGTGGTCAGGACCCGGTCGCTGCGCGACGTGTTGTCGCGGCGCAGCGGCACATTCGATCTCAAGCAGCACGCGGTGACCCCGATCGTGAACCTCGCGCGCTGGGGCGGGCTCAGCGCCGACGTCGCATCGGCGTCGACGCCTGCACGGTTGACAGCGGCTGCGCAGGCCGGTGCGATGAGCGACGGCGACGCCGAGACCCTGTGCGACGTCTACGTCATGTTGCAGCGGCTGCGACTGGCCCATCAGGTCAGCCAGATCGCCGCGGGTCACACCCCGGGCGACGTCATCACGATGTCCGACCTGTCGCCGCTGAACCGCAGCCTTCTCAATGACGGACTTCGCGAGATCGTCGGGGTGCAGCGGCGGGTCCGCAACCCCGCCATACCACCCGGATAGGCTGGAATCTCATGGGGGAGCAAGACCAGAGAGCAAACACCGCGGTCCAATCCGTCGACCGCGCTCTGCTGGTGCTCGAGATCCTGGCCGCTGCGGGACAGGCAGGCGCCACCGAAATCGCCGCCGAACTGGGCGTACACAAGTCGACGGTGTCGCGGCTGATCGCGGCCCTCGAGGCGCGTGGCTTCGTCGAGCCGGCTTCCGAACGAGGCAAGTACCGGCTCGGGTATGCGATCGCCCGGCTGGCCAGGGCCAGCAGCGGTCACCTCGATCTGGTGAAGCTCAGCCAGGACGTGTGCGACACACTGGCCCTCGACGTGGGGGAGACGGTAAATCTGGCGATCCTCGACGGTGCGCGCATCGTCAACGTCGTCGAGGCGATCGGTCCGGAACAGATCACACTGCGGTCCTGGGTCGGCCAAAGCTGTCCGGCGTACGCGACATCGAGCGGCAAATTGTTGCTTGCCGGGCTCGACCCCGCCGATCTTCGCAGCAGGCTCGGCACCACGCTCGAGGCGTTCACCGCCAACACCGTGGTCAATCTCGACGACCTCGAGCGTGAACTCGCGACCGCTCGTGAGTGTGGCTGGGCAAGCGTCGCCGAGGAGCTCGAGATCGGCCTGAACGCCGTGTCTGCTCCCGTCTACGACGCAGGTTCGAAGGTCATTGCGGCGCTAAGTGTTTCCGGTCCCGCATATCGATTCAGCCCCGACCGGTTCGCTGAGATCGCCAAGCAGACCGCCTCCGCGGCGGAGGTGATCAGCCGGCGACTTGGCTGGATCGAACGCGAGCGAGGATGAGATCGGCCAGCTCCTGCGGACATTCCAGCGGGCTGAAGTGCCCGACGCCGTCGACGCGGTGCGTGCTGGCGTCGACGAAATAGCCCTCCAGCCGGTCGGCCCACTCACGCGGGAAGAGCGGATCATGCTGTGTCAGTATCACATCCGTTGGCGGTTGAATCTTGATGGCTCGGTCGGGGGGCGGTTCGGTCAGCGACTGCGCCACCGTACCCGCACCCGCGCGATACCAGGCGATCGACGCGGTGAATGCGCCGGGCAGTGCGTAATCGGACGCCAACCGATCCAGATCGTCTTCGGAGAGGGTGAAACTCGGGCCGGACCAGTGGTTCCAGAAGTGGCGCAGGTACTCCCGCACGATCTCGAGGTTGCCGTCGATCAGTCGGTCGGCGAGCGGCAGTTGATGGAACGCCTGATACCAGTACTCCCGCTGGGCCTGGGGGCTGAGCACACGGTTGCCGACCCCCGGCAGAGGCGGAGACAGCACGAGGGCCTTGGCGAGGTCGGGATGCATCCGTGCCACGCTCTGCGCGATGCGGCTGCCGATGTCATAGCCGACGAGCACGACTCCGGTCAGGCCGAGCTCGTTGATGAGGCCGATCACGCTGCCGGCCTGGGCGCTGGCGCTGTAGAAGTGGCGCACGTCGACGGCGTGTTTGTCGGAGCCGCCGAAGCCGCGCAGGTCGGGCACGACCATGTCGGCGGCGTCGGTCAGCAGCGGGATGACCCGCCGATAATCGTGACGATTGCCCGGCCACCCGTGCAGCAGCACCACAGGCGGTGCGCCGGGTGTCCCGTGTCGGTCGAATGCCAGCCGGAATCCGTCGACGGGAGTGCTACGCGACGACATTCGTCAAATATTGCCAATGGTCAACCCGCTTTGTGCAGAGTTTCCGAATCGCCTGTGATCACTGCAAGGATGCTTCGCCACGAATCCGAGGGCGCATTGACGACGTCGCTGTGCGCGTCGGGCCCGGCCATCGGGCGGCCGTTGTCGTAATCGCCTGCGGGCAAATGGATTACGCCTGGCATGTCGTCGGGGTCGGTTCCGTGCGGGCTGGTCGGGAAGCCCTGCACCGCCTGAATGAGGTCGCCGGGGGCCGTCATCGAGAATCGCAGCACATCGGGATTGCGGTTATGCCAGTCGGACGGATCGTCGACGCCCACACCGGCGCCTGCGGCCGCCAGGTAGAGCGTTCGGTCCGCCGTCAGGCCGAAGACCTCGGCCGTGCCCATGATGGATCCGCCGTACGAGTGGCCGATATAGGTGACCGGGATGTCGCGGCCGGTGGCGTCGACCGTGCGGTCGACATCCTCGCTGAACGCCACCAGGCGTGGCGCCATCGCAAGGGCGTAGCGCGGGTCGGCCGCGTCGACGACCCCGGCGGCCCCGTCGCCGTGCGGGAACGGACCGCCGAGATACGTGATGGCGGCGACCTCGCCGCGGGTGGCCGACACGAATCGCCTCGCGGTCTTCGTGTTCTCGGCGGAGCCCTCGATCGTGGTGTTCAGCCCCGGCACCATGACGGCGACGCTCTTGGCGGTGTCCAGGCTGCCGTTGAGCTCGATAAGCGAAGCCCGGTTGGGATCGAACGCGAGGATCTGCCTGTCGATCCGCCTGCCGCTGCGGGCGGGGTCGTCGATTTCGCCGAGCAAGCCTTGGTAGAACGCGATGCGCTGATGCGATCCCGGCGTGTTCTCCCGGCGTTCGTCGGCGATCGCCTGCGCGATGTTGGTCCTGTTGGCGGCGACCCTCATGGCCCACGGCACCCCGTCGGTGTTGCCGACCTGCGCAGGAAAATCGTCGATGAGGCGTTGCCGCTGTTCGGGTGTCATTGCGGTGATCTGGCTCGCGATCCGGTCCTGGCCGATCGCCGACCAGCCCGCGACGACGTCGGCAAGCGGCACCGGCCAGGACCCTGACGGGGCGGGAGTGGCAGGCGGGGCGTGCGGCGGGTTCAGCGCCTCGACGATGTCCTTTGCGGTGTCTGCATCGGCGCCGCCCAGTCGCTCGAGGGCTTCGACGATCCGCTGGGCCATCACGTCACAACTCACCGCCGAGCTGCCGCCGGTCAGCGGTACGAGCAGCGGGGAGCCTGCGCCTCCGCTGACGGAGCCGTCGTCGGCGACCACGAATCCTTCGGCGTGCGCCGTGGCCACCAGGTCCAGCACGCCGTTCCGTGCAGTTGCCATCTGCTCGGCGCCATCACGCGCGGCGACCGCGGCGGCGATCAGGCACCGCGTCGCCAGCGCGGCCACTGAGGAGATCGCGTCGCCGCGGCGGCGGGCTGCCTCGGCTGCCGATCCGGTCCAGAAGTCACGGCTTCGGTCGATTCCACGCAGGATGGAGTCGACACGCGACTGCAGATCGGTTGCGGCCGCATCCCAGTTGTCGGCGGTGTGAACGAGCGAGTGCGGTCGCCACGACTCGGCCTGCGTGACCGTCGGCCGGGTCACGGACGATGGAAGCGATCGGCGCTGCGCCGGTCGGCGCGCTCGAATGCGTCGGCCGACATCCGTGCCGCGACCGCCCACCCGCGCATGTTCGCGACGACGTCGGCGAGCTTGGCCACGATGAGATCCGGCGCTGGCACCTTACCGACCACGGATCCCTTCAGATCGTCGATCGGCATTGTCGGCCAACGTATTTCGTCGATGGATTCGGCAGCTTCAGTGACGCGGTCCGCGACGGCACGCAGCGCCCCCAGATCGATTTCGGTGTTTCCCCCCATCGCCTCATGCTGACAGATCAGCGCGTTGCGGCGCTCACGTTATCCACAGGCGCTCCGGTCCGCCGCGCCAGCCACCCCACGTAGGTGAGCCAGATGCCGAGGGCGGCGAGCAAGAGAAAGAAGACGCGCGCGCCGAGCAACAGGCCCGGGCTGTGCAGCGTCTCCCCGGCGCCGGACTCGATCGCCGAGGGGAGGGCCATCAACGCAAGCCCTCGCAACGCGACGAACCAGCCGAACCACGAGATGACGATGGCGGGCATGCTGTACCAGTATTGGTGAAACGAAATGATGACGAGCCCGCAGACCAGCATCATCGCGCCCAGTATCCAGGGCAGCACCGCGTTGCCGAAGAGGTCGTGCACCACACCGTCGAGATCGGGAAGGCGAATGGCGACGATCAACGCAACCGTGGCCAGGAACGGACCCGTGACCCGCGCGAATGCTGAGGTACGACGGATGGCCTCTTCGGTGGGGCGGGGCATGACACCTCCTCATCAATTAATAAACCGACCGACGGTCTACTGATAGAGTAGGCACCCGTGGCTCGGCATGTAAAGCCCGACGAGTACGCCGCGCGGCGGCGCGAGATTCTCGACAGCGCACTTCGGCTGATGCACCAGAAGGGCTATGACCGAATGACCATCCAGGACGTGCTGGTCGACCTGCAGATGTCGAAGGGCGCGCTGTATCACTACTTCGACTCCAAACAGGCTCTGCTCGAAGGGATGGTCGAGGAGATGGCCGAAAGTGGCTCTACCGCACTGAGAGCCGTCGTCGACAACCCGGAACTCGGCGCGATCGACAAGCTGCACGCGTACTTCAAGATGTCCACCGCGTGGAAGACCGAACACCTCGCCGAGGTGACCATGACCATGCGGCTGTGGCGCCACGAGAACAACGCTCTGCTTCGGCAGAAGTTGTCGCAGGAGTCGATGCGGACCAGCACCCCGGCCTTGGTGTCGATCATCACCCAGGGCTGCCGCGAGGGCGTGTTCGACACCACTCACCCGCGCGAGGCGGCCATCATCATTGCGGGAATGGGCCTGCACCTCGCCGACGCGATCATCGACGCCATCGAGGCGGACGGAACGGAACCGTTGGACGCCAGCGGCTCTCGGGCCGGCAGCGTCGTCGCCGCCTATACCGATGCGTTCGAACGGATTCTCGGCGCGCCGTCGGGCTCGCTCACGGCACGGCACTAACCCGCCACACGAATGCCGACCTTACGGCGCGGCTGGTGCGCCGCTATCCGAAACCACCCCGTAAGCTCGATGAGGTGCAGCGGCGGATCATGGGCATCGAGACCGAATTCGGTGTGACCTGCACGTTTCACGGCCACCGCAGGCTGAGTCCCGACGAGGTCGCCCGCTACCTGTTTCGCCGCGTCGTGTCGTGGGGCCGCAGCTCCAACGTCTTCCTTCGTAACGGCGCACGGCTGTATCTCGACGTCGGCAGCCACCCGGAGTACGCGACAGCCGAATGCGACAGCCTGGTGCAGCTGGTCACCCATGACCGCGCGGGCGAGCGGGTGCTCGAGGACTTGCTGATCGATGCCGAGCAGAGGCTGGCCGACGAGGGCATCGGCGGCGACATCTACCTGTTCAAGAACAACACCGACTCGGCCGGCAACAGCTACGGCTGCCACGAGAACTATCTGATCGTGCGTGCGGGAGAGTTCTCCCGAATCTCCGATGTGCTGCTGCCATTCCTGGTCACCCGCCAGCTCATCTGCGGTGCGGGCAAGGTGCTGCAGACGCCCAAGGCCGCCACCTTCTGCTTGAGCCAGCGCGCCGAGCACATCTGGGAGGGCGTGTCATCGGCGACCACCCGCAGCCGCCCGATCATCAACACCCGCGACGAGCCGCACGCCGACGCCGAGAAGTACCGCCGCCTGCACGTCATCGTGGGCGACTCCAACATGTGCGAGGCCACCACGATGCTCAAGGTGGGCACGGCCGCGCTGGTGCTCGAGATGATCGAGTCGGGCGTGCCGTTCCGCGACTTCTCGCTGGACAACCCCATCCGCGCGATCCGCGAGGTCAGCCACGACCTGACGGGCCGTCGGCCGGTGCGGCTGGCGGGCGGACGCCAGGCCAGCGCGCTCGACATTCAGCGCGAGTATCACGCGAGGGCCGTCGAGCATCTGCAGACGCGCGAGCCCAACGCACAGATCGAGCAGGTCGTCGATCTGTGGGGACGCCAGCTCGACGCCGTCGAGAGCCAGGACTTCGCGAAGGTCGACACCGAAATCGACTGGGTCATCAAGCGAAAGCTGTTCCAGCGCTACCAGGACCGCTACAACATGGAGCTGTCCGACCCCAAGATCAGCCAGCTCGACCTGGCCTACCACGACATCAAGCGCGGCCGCGGCGTGTTCGACCTGCTACAGCGCAAGGGCCTGGCGGCCCGGATCACCACCGACGAGGAAATCGAAGACGCGGTGAACACGCCGCCACAGACCACCCGCGCCAAGCTTCGCGGCGAATTCATCAGCGCGGCGCAGGAAGCCGGTCGCGATTTCACCGTCGACTGGGTGCACCTGAAGCTGAACGACCAGGCGCAACGCACGGTGCTCTGCAAGGACCCCTTCCGGTCGGTCGACGAGCGGGTCAAGCGCCTCATCGCGAGCATGTAGCTCGCCCCGCCAACGCCGAGCCTGCGGGGAAATCGAATTTCGACGTTGAACACGATCTGCCGGCAGGCTCGACGCTCGAAATAGCGTTGACATCCAAATAATGCCGTTATCTAATTGAGTGTATGACGAGGCTTCGTCGTGTCGAACAGGTCGCTCGTAACCGCGACCTTGTCCTCGATGCCGCACGACGGGTGTTCCTCGCCCGCGGCTACGCAGGCGCCAGGCTCGAAGCCATCGCTGACGAAGCGGGATTCTCCGTCGGCGTGGTGTATTCGCAATTCGGCAGCAAGGCCGATCTGTTCTTCGCGCTCCTCGAGCGCCGCATTGAGGATCGGGCCTACCAAAACGAGCGAATCGCCAAGGAGTTCGCGGGAGCCGACGGCATGCGTGAACTGCTGAGGGCGGGAAGGGAAGACGCCGCCGCCGAGCCGGGCTGGCCATATCTGCTTGCAGAGTTCCGCGCCGTCGCACTGCGGGACGGCGACCTCAATCGGCGCTATGCCCAGGCGCATGTGCGCACGATCGACGGCATCGCCTCGGCACTTGAAAAGCTCTATGAGGCAATAGGTCTCACGCCACCCGTGTCCGTCCGGTCGCTCGCTCAGTTTTTGCAGGCGGGTACCGTCGGCGGTGCGCTCGAACGCGCCGCGAACCCGGACGCGCTGCCCGATCACGACGCCGAACAAATCATCCTGCGGGCCTTCGGACTCGAGGACGAAAGATGACCGCGTGGCCCCAGTTCTGCGGGGATGTCGTTGCCGCCGTGTTGGCAGGAGCCGCAGACGAATACGACCGATTGACGTGGAGCGCCGAACAACTCGCGCATGCGCAGCGGGACGGGCTTCGTGCACTGCTGCGCCACGCAGCCGAGCATTCGCCGTTTCACCGCATGCGGCTGGCGGGGATCGACGTCGACGGCATCGACCCGGCAGACCTGTCCGCGCTGCCGGTGATGACCAAGGCGCAGATGATGGACGCACTCGACGACGTATTCACCGACCGCCGGCTGGGACGGGAAAACGTCGAGTCGGCGCTCGCCGCCACGGCAGTTGAACCTGTTCCGATTCTCGACGACTACATTGCGCTGGCCTCCGGCGGCTGCTCTGGCCAACGCGGGGTCTTCGTCCTCGACCGGGACGCTGTCGCCGCTTTCATCGCGTCGGCGTCCCGCCAACCAGGCGCCGTCGATCTGACTTCCAGCGAGCTGGGCGCGCAACCTGCGATGGCACTCGTTACGTCGCCGTCGGCTGTGCACGCCACAGGGATGCTCGCCGCCTTGATGAGCGGGCCCGAATCGCCCTTCCGCGGCGAAATGGTTCCCGCGACGCAATCGCTCGGCCAAGTCGTGGAGCGGCTGAACGCGATGCAGCCCGCGGTTCTCGCGGGGTATGCCTCGATGCTCGTCCGTCTTGCCGCCGAAGCGTCCGCGGGCCGGTTGCGGATCGCGCCCGCCGCGGTGAGTTCGACGAGTGAGACGCTGCTGCCGGAGATGCGGTCGGTCGTCCGGGCCGCGTTCGGTGTGCCCGTCCTGGACGGCTTCGGCTCGACAGAAGGCCTCGTCGGCAAGACCTGTGCCGATGACGACGTCTTCGTTTTCAACACCGACCTGTGCATCGTGGAGCTGGTCGATGCCGAGAACAAGCCCGTAGCGCCCGGCGTGCCATCGGCGAAAGTGCTTGTCACCAACCTGTACAACCTGGTTCAGCCGCTGGTCCGCTATGAGTTGACGGACACCTTCATCCGCCAGCCGGACGCTGCCGAACACGGCTATCTGCGGGCACGGGTGCAGGGGCGCAGCGACGACGTGCTGCACTACGGCACGGTCGACGTCCATCCCATCGCGATCCGATCCGTGATGGTGAAGACGCCCGAGGTCATCGACTATCAGGTGCGCCAAACCCGCTGCGGCATTGACGTCATGGCCGTCGCTGCCGATGGGATTCACCTCGACGGCCTGTCCGATCGCCTCCGCCGCGCACTCGTCGACGGCGGGCTGTCCGACCCCGATGTGACGGTGCGGCCCGTCGACCGCCTCGATCGGCACCCCGTCACCGGAAAACTGCGCCGCTTCGTCCCCATTACCACCGCAAGGCCGACCCCCAGCACGCCCTAAGCTGTGTTCCCGTGGGGATATCCAAAGTCGAGCGGCTGATGAATCTCGTCATCGCGCTGCTGTCCACCCGCACCTTCATCAGTGCAGAGCGGATACGGGAGACCGTGTACGGCTACTCGGACAGCGCCAGCGACGAGGCGTTTTCCCGAATGTTCGAGCGCGACAAGAACGAACTCCGCGACCTGGGCATCCCGCTGGAGACCGGTCGGGTGTCGCAGTTCGACCCGACCGAGGGCTACCGCATCAACCGCGACGCCTACGCGTTGCCGTCCGTAGACCTGACCGCCGATGAGGCCGCCGCCGTCGCGGTGGCCACCCAGTTGTGGGAGTCGCCGGAACTGATCACCGCGACACAGGGCGCGTTGCTCAAGCTGCGAGCCGCGGGCGTAGACGTCGACGCGGGAGACGCGGGCGTGGCCATCACCTCGACGGCAGGGATGCCCGGCATCCGCGGGTCCGAAGAAGTGCTGGGAATCCTGTTGTCCGCCATCAATTCCGGCCAGGTTGTGCAGTTCCGGCACCGGCCCGCCCGCAGCGAGCCGTACACGGTGCGCACCGTCGAACCGTGGGGTGTGGTCACCGATCGCGGACGCTGGTACCTCGTCGGCCACGATCGCGATCGCGACGCGACCCGCACATTCCGGCTCTCCCGCATCGGTGCCGACGTGACGGTCATCGGGCCGCCCGGCGCCGTCGAGCCTCCTGACGGAGTGAACCTGCGCGACATTGTGCACAAGGTGATCGGTGAGACGCCGACCGGCACGCAGGCCAAGGTGTGGGTCGCCGCCGGGCGTGCCACCGCGTTGCGCCGCCGCGCGTCGGTGCTGGGCGCGCAGACGCTGGGTGGCCGCGAGGGTGAGGAGATCAGCATCGACATCGGGATGTCGGACCGGCTGGCCCGCGAGATCGCGAGCTACGGTGCCGACGCCGTGGTGCTCGAGCCGCGGGCGCTGCGCGACGAAGTGCTCGACCGGCTGCGTGCACATGCGGGGGCGGCATCGTGAGTCCTGTTTCCACGCGCCTCGTCCGGCTGCTGAACATGGTGCCGTACTTCCAGGCCAACCCGAGGATTACCTACGCCGAGGCGGCGTCGGACCTAGGTGTCACCGAGAAGCAGCTGCGCGACGATCTCAATCAGCTGTGGATGTGCGGTCTGCCGGGCTACGGGCCTGGCGACCTGATCGATTTCGAGTTCTCCGGCGACACCATCGAGGTCACGTTCTCCGCGGGCATCGACCACCCCTTGCGGCTGACCTCGCCGGAAGCCACCGGCGTCCTCGTCGCGCTGCGCGCACTCGTCGACGTGCCGGGAATGGTCGACCCCGAGGCCGCGCGCAGCGCGATCGCCAAGATCGAATCGGCCGCGGGCAATGCCCACCACGGCGCCGAGACCGCCGTCGACGAGCCCGCTCCGGTGGAGAGCCAGGCAGCGGCGGCGGTGCGCGAAGCGGTCCGCGGGAACCAGGCGCTGTCGATCGAGTACTATTCGGCTTCCCACGACCTGCTGACCAGCAGGATTGTCGACCCGATCCGGGTGGTGCTGGTCGCCGAGCACAGCTATCTGGAGGCGTGGTGCCGGTCGGCGGAGGGGGTGCGGCTGTTCCGGTTCGACCGCATCGTGGACGCATCGGTCCTCGACGAGCCGTCGGCGCCGCCGCAACCCGCGGTGGAGGCCCCGCCGGACACCTCGTTGTTCGACGCGGACCCGGCACTGCCGTCGGCGACGCTGCTCATCGACCGTTCGGCGTCCTGGATGTTCGACTACTACCCGCTTCGGGTTGTCCGCGAACTGCCCGATGGTGCCTGCGAGGCCGCAATGACCTATGCCTCCGACGAGTGGATGGCCCGCTTCGTGCTCGGCTTCGGCTCCGGGGTGCGGGTGCTGGCGCCCGAGTCGCTGGCCCAGCGGGTACGCGAATTCGCGGCGGCCGCGCTGCGTGCGTATGAGGTCGGTGTTGAAGCGGGCGGGTAGACTCGCCCCAGACGTCTGGAGGTAACCAAATTGGGCGGTCTACAACCCTGGCACTGGCTCATTGTCATCGCCGTTTTCGTGCTGCTTTTCGGTGCCAAGAAGCTCCCGGACGCAGCGCGCTCACTGGGTCAGTCGATGCGGATCTTCAAGTCCGAAGTCAAGGAGATGAAGACGGAGACCAAGCCGGAGACGCCGCCGGCGACTCCGATCGCGTCGGAGCGCGCTGACACCCCGGCCCCTGAGCCCGAGCAGCCGCAAGACAAGCACACGGCCTGATCAAGGCCGAACCATGAGCGCGGCATGAGACCGCGTCTCTAGGCTCTGGCCGATTACCGCCACTCGCAGCCCGTGCAGACCCCCGGAATCTTCAAGAAACTCGATCCTCGCCAGCGTCGTGCGCGGGTCAATCCGGACGGCACCATGTCGCTCGTCGACCACCTGCACGAACTCCGTAACCGGTTGCTGATCGCGGTGGCGGCAGTGGTGGTGACGACGACCGTCGGGTTCTTCTGGTACACCCACAGCTTTTTCGGGTTCCACAGCCTGGGCGAGTGGCTTCGCGGGCCGTATTGTTCGCTGCCCGCATCCGCGCGCGCCACCATCGCGCCCAACGGCGAGTGCCGTCTGCTGGCCACAGCGCCGTTCGACCAATTCATGCTCCGGCTCAAGGTGGCGCTGACGGCGGGGATCATTCTCGCCTGCCCGGTCTGGCTCCACCAGATGTGGGCGTTCATCACGCCGGGGCTGTACAAGAAGGAACGCCGTTTCGCGTCGGCCTTCGTCGGCTTCGGCGCGGTGCTGTTCGTGACCGGCTCCGTCCTCGCCTACGTCGTCCTGTCGAAGGCGCTGCGTTTCCTGCTCACGGTCGGCAGTGATGTGCAGGTCACCGCGCTATCCGGTGAGCAGTACTTCGGGTTCCTGATCAACTTGCTGCTCGTGTTCGGCATCAGCTTCGAGTTCCCGCTGCTGATCGTCATGCTCAACATGGTGGGCGTGCTCACCTATGACCGCCTCAAATCCTGGCGGCGCGGGCTGATCTTCGGGCTGTTCGTCTTTGCAGCGTTTGCAACGCCGGGGTCCGACCCGTTCTCGATGCTCGCCCTGGCGGTGGCGCTGTCGGCGCTGCTCGAGGTCTCGATACAGATCGCCCGTGTGCACGACAGGCGCAAGGCGCGCCGAGCGGAGTTGGAGCACATTCCCGACGACCAGGCGTCGGTGATCGGCGGGGCTGAACCGATCGATGCGCCGACCGCCGTGCCCGGTCAGTCACGGCTCGTGGTCGATGACGACGCCACTTAGCGGCCAGCTCGCCGACTTCACCCGACAGCTGACGTTCAAGCTCGACGATTTTCAGACGCGTGCCTGCCAGGCGCTCGAGGACGGACACGGCGTGCTGGTGTGCGCGCCCACCGGTGCGGGCAAGACAGTGGTGGGGGAGTTCGCCGTCCACCTTGCACTGGCCGCGGGCCGAAAGTGCTTCTACACCACGCCGATCAAGGCGCTGAGCAACCAGAAGCACACGGACCTGGTTCGCCGGTACGGTCCCGAAAGCATTGGCCTGCTGACCGGCGACCAGTCGATCAACGGCGACGCGCCCGTCGTGGTGATGACCACCGAGGTGCTGCGCAACATGCTCTACGCGGATTCGGAGACGCTGCACGGACTTTCGCACGTCGTGATGGACGAGGTGCATTTCCTCGCCGACCGAATGCGGGGCGCCGTCTGGGAAGAGGTGATCCTGCACCTGCCCGAAGAGGTTCGGCTGGTCAGCCTTTCGGCCACGGTGAGCAACGCCGAGGAGTTCGGCGGCTGGATAAAGACCGTGCGCGGGGACACGACCGTCGTCGTTGACGAGCATCGGCCCGTCCCGCTCTGGCAGCACGTCATGGTGGGCAAGCGGCTGTTCGACCTGTTCGACTACCGGGCGGGCAACGCGGCGAAGAACGGTCGCGAACTGCTGGTTGACCCAGAACTGTTGCGGCACATCGCAAATCGGCGGGAGGCCGACCGGCTGGCCGACTGGCGCCCGCGTGGCCGCGGCGGTCAGCGAGGCAGACCGACCATTTACCGAACACCGTCGCGGCCGGATGTCGTCGAGATGCTCGAGCACGAGAATCTGTTGCCCGCGATCACGTTCATCTTCTCCCGCGCAGGCTGCGACGCGGCCGTCAAGCAGTGCCTGCGGTCGTCGTTGCGGTTGACCACCGACGGCGAACGCACCCGCATCGCCGAAGTCGTCGATCGGCGCTGTGCCGACCTGTCCGACTCCGACCTGGTGGTCCTGGGCTACCACGAATGGCGCGACGGACTGCTGCGTGGCCTGGCCGCCCATCACGCGGGAATGCTGCCGGTGTTCCGTCACACCGTGGAGGAGTTGTTCACCGAAGGCTTGATCAAAGCTGTATTTGCCACGGAGACACTGGCTTTGGGTATCAACATGCCCGCCCGCACGGTGGTGCTGGAACGACTTGTCAAGTTCGACGGCGAGCAACACGTGCAGCTGACGCCCGGCGAGTACACCCAGTTGACCGGCCGTGCCGGCCGGCGGGGTATCGACGTGGAAGGCCACGCCGTTGTGCTGTGGACCCCTGACGTGGATCCCGCTGAGGTGGCGGGCCTGGCGTCCACCCGCACCTTCCCGCTGCGCAGCTCGTTCGCCCCGTCGTACAACATGACCATCAACCTGGTGCATCAGATGGGCCCGGAGCAGGCCCATCAACTTCTCGAACGGTCCTTCGCGCAATATCAGGCCGACCGATCGGTTTCCGGGCTGGTGCGCGGGATCGACCGTGGCGAACGCCTGCTCGACGAGATCGCTGCCGAACTCGGCGGTCGCGACGCGCCGATCCTCGAGTACGTGCGGCTGCGCGGGGCGATCTCGCAGCGGGAAAGGGCGCAAGCAAGGGCGTCGCGGCTGGAGCGCAGGAAGGCGACCAACAACGCGCTGACGTCGCTGCGTCGTGGCGACATCGTCAACATCGCCAACGGCAGGCGCGCGGGTCTTGCCGTTGTGCTCGAACCCGCCCGCGACGACGAGGACCCGCGGCCGCTCGTGCTGACCGAAAACCGTTGGGCGGGACGTATTTCGTCGGCCGACTACTCGGGCGCATCGGCGAAGGTGGGCTCGATGACCCTGCCCAAGCGCGTCGAGCACCGTCAGCCGCGGGTGCGCCGCGACCTTGCGTCGGCGCTGCGGTCGGCCACGGCCGGGCTGGCGGTACCGAAGGGCAGGCGGAGCGGGCCGCCGTCCGACCACGATGTCGACCCCGAACTCGCAGGCCTGCGCGAGCAGCTGACGCGCCACGCCGCCCATCGCCTGCCCGACCGCGAGGAGCGCGCCCGGCTCGCCGAGCGGTACCTGCGCATCGAGCGCGACAACGAACAGATTCAGCAGAAGGTGGCCGCGGCGACGAACTCGCTGGCGCGCACCTTCGACCGCATCGTCGAACTGCTCACCGAGCGCGGGTTCATCCGCGATGTGGACGGCGATCCAAAGGTCACCGACGACGGCAGGCTGCTCGCGAGGATCTACAGCGAAAGCGACCTGCTGGTGGCTGAATGTCTGCGCAGCGGTGTGTGGGACGGCCTGACGTCGGCGGAATTGGCAGGCGTGATGTCCGCGGTGCTCTACGAATCGCGCGGCGACGCGCCCGGCACCCCGCAGGCCGCCGACATTCCGACCGGGAAGCTGCGCCGCGCGCTGGCCGACACCCGCAGGATCTCGGCCGAGCTTCGGGCCGACGAGCAACTGCACCGGATCTCGCCGAGCCGCGAACCCGACGAGGGGTTCGTGACCGCCGTCTACCGCTGGGCCACGACCGGCGATCTGGCCGCCGCGCTCGACGCGTCGGACATCGGACGCACCGGATCGCCGTTGTCGGCGGGCGACTTCGTCCGGTGGTGCCGCCAGGTCCTCGATCTGGCCGACCAGGTGCGCAATGCCGCTCCGTCGGCCGAGCTCCGCGCCGCTGCGAAACGCGCTATCAACGAGATTCGACGAGGCGTCGTGGCTGTTGATGCAATGTAAGGTGTCGGCAGGATCAGCGATCACCAGGAATTTCAGGGAGACACGATGAGCGGACCGCAGGGACCTGACCCGACGCAGCCCTGGCCGGGTCAGGATCAGCCGTCGAGTGACCCGTCCCACCAGCCGCCGGCCTGGCAACAGCCCGCGCCCGGTCAGGACCAGCAGAACTGGCAGCCGCCCGCCTACCCGCCGCAGCAATATCCGCCGTATCAGCAGCCCGGCCAGCCCGCCTACACGCCGCCGCAGCAATACCCGTCGACCGAGCAGCAATTCGGCCAGCAACCGACCGCCGACTACAACCAGCAGCAGGCGTATCCGCAGTACGGACAGCCCGGGCAGCAGCCGGGCCAGTACGGGCAGCCGGGGCAGTACGGCGAGCAGCCCGGGCAGTACGGCCAGTACGGCCAATACGGCCAATACGGTGCGCCTGAGCAGGCGGAGGGATCGAAGCGATCGCTGGCCCTCATCGGCGGCATCGTCGGCCTGCTGGCCGCGTTGATCGTCGCCGTGGTCGCCGTGCTCGGCTTTTGGAAGCCGGGCTTCTTCGTCACCACCAAGCTCGACGTCAACTCGGCGCAGACCGGTGTGCAGCGGATCCTGACCGACGAGTCCAACGGCTACGGCGCAAAGAACGTCAAGGACGTCAAGTGCAATGGCGGCAACAGCCCGACGGTCAAGAGGGGCGATACGTTCAACTGCGAGGTCAGCATCGACGGCACCAAGCGTCAGGTGACTGTGACCTTCCAGGACGACAAGGGCACCTACGAGGTCGGCAGGCCGAAGTAGCCGGCTCGTTCAGCGTCGCGCCTTCACCATTCGTGGCGGTGACGCCTGCACTGCGATCGCACCCAGAAGGGCAAGTGCCGCTGCGAAAACCGTTACGCCCCTGGCCTGCTCACAGCACGAGCAAAGCTAGTTGCCAGGCAGTGCGTCAAGTGCCTTCTGTAAGCGGCCAATTGAGGACGTCACGCCGTATTGCTCGGCGAGTTTGACGACCTTGCGCGGGTGTTCGGCGGCCAACGGCAGCTCATCGGACCGTGTCGAGAAATTCACTTCGGCGTCGGTCGCGACCTTGACCACGGGTGCGGCGGCCTCGATGTAGTCCGTGGCCGCAAGCAGTTTCGTTCGATAGGCCTTGGACATCTTCGATTTCGGGTTGTGGGCAGCTTCGAGGATTCCCTCCAGCGAGCCGTGTTGGGCAAGCAGCGTCGCAGCCGTCTTCTCGCCGACGCCGGGCACGCCGGGCAGTCCGTCGGACGGGTCGCCGCGCAGCAGCGCCAATTCGGCGTAGGCGGGCCCTGCTCTGTCCGCCGGCACACCGTAGGTGTCGGCCACCTCCTCGGGACCCCACTTCGTCGCCTTCGCAAGCCCCCGGCCGAGGTAGAGCACCCTGACCGGCACGGGCTTGTCGCGAACCAGTTGAAGCAGGTCCCGGTCGCCGCTGACGACGACGACGGGGTCCTTGCGTTCGCGGCCGGCCAGCGTGCCGAGCACGTCGTCGGCCTCGCAGTCCGGCGCGCCCGCGGTGGGAATGCCGAAGGCCTCCAGGATCTCCATGATCATGTCGACCTGGGGCGTCAGGTCGTCGGGCACCTCTTCGATGTCGGGACCCTTGGCCTGCTCTTCCTCGACGCGGTGTGCCTTGTACGAGGGGATCAGGTCGACCCGCCACTGTGGTCGCCAGTCGTCGTCGCGGCACACCACCAGGCGGTGCGGCCGCTCGCGCGTGATGACTGTGGCGACGGCATCGAGGAAGCCCCGCACGGCGTTGACGGGCCTGCCGTCGGGCGCGGTGATCGACGAGGGCACGCCGAAAAAGGAGCGGAACCACATGCTGGCGCCGTCCAGCAGTACCACAGGAGCTGCCACGGTCTCCGACAGTAGCGTGAAGTATGGCCTTCACCGTGAACCGAATCGACCACGTCGTCCTCAACACCTCCGACGCCGACGCCACCACCGACTGGTACGTTCGGGTGCTCGGCATGGAGCGCCAGGTGTTCGGCGAGGGACGGGTGGCGTTGCGGTTCGGCGATCAAAAGATCAACGTGCGGCCGACGGGAGCGCCGAACTGGGAGACGGGCGCGGTCGATGCGCCCGGATCGCTCGACCTGTGCTTCGTCGCCCAGATGAGCCCAGAGGACGTCGGCGCACACCTGCGATCCTGCGGGGTGACGATCACGGAGGGACCCGTCCCGAAAACGGGCGCGCTGGGGCCGATGACGTCGCACTACTGCCGCGATCCGGACGGCAACCTGATCGAGGTCGCCAGCTATTCCCCGCCCGGATAGCCTGACTCCATGACGGCAGGCCGATTCAGGACCGACGTATACGCGCAGCGTCTCCTTGCCGCCGCAGCCGCTTCGGCCGACGCGAGCCTGGCCGGGCTGGTCATCACGCCCGGCTACGACCTGCGGTACCTGATCGGGTCGCGGGCGCAGACGTTCGAACGGCTGACAGCGCTGGTGTTGCCCGCGTCGGGTGAGCCGACCATCGTCGTCCCGCGGATGGAATTGGCCTCGCTCAAGGAGTGCGCGGCCACCGAACTCGGTATCGCAGTGCGGGACTGGGTGGATGGCGACGACCCGTACCGGGTGGTGGCCGATGCGCTCGGCGGCGCGCCCGCTGCGGTGGCAGTCACCGACTCGATGCCCGCGCTGCACCTGCTGCCGCTGGCCGACGTCCTCGGCGTGGTCCCGGTGCTCGCGACCAACGTGTTGCGGCGGCTGCGGATGGTCAAGGACGGCGCCGAGATCGACGCGTTGCGAAAGGCCGGGGCCGCCATCGATCGCGTGCACGCCCGGGTGCCCGAGTTCCTGACGCCGGGGCGGACGGAAGCGGACGTGGCCGCCGACATCGCCGAAGCCATTGTCGCCGAAGGTCATTCAGAAGTGGCGTTCATCATCGTCGGATCCGGGCCGCACGGGGCCGACCCGCATCACGAATGTTCGGACCGGGAGCTGCGGGAAGGTGACGTCGTGGTCGTCGATATCGGCGGCCCTTACGAGCCGGGCTACAACTCCGACTCGACGAGAACCTACGCTATCGGCGAGCCGAGCCCTGAAGTGGCGCAGCAATATTCAGTGCTGCAGCGCGCGCAGCAGGCCGCCGTCGAAGCGGTGCGCCCCGGCGTGACCGCAGAACAGGTGGACGCGGCCGCACGTGAGGTACTGGCCGAGGCTGGTCTCGCCGACGCGTTCGTGCACCGCACCGGCCACGGCATCGGGTTGTCGGTGCACGAGGAGCCATACATCGTGGCGGGGAACGATTTGCCGCTTGAAGAAGGCATGGCGTTCTCAGTCGAACCCGGCATCTACTTCCCCGGCCAATGGGGCGCACGCATCGAGGACATCGTCATCGTCACCGCGGACGGTGCCGAATCGGTCAACAGCCGCCCGCACGAGTTGGTCGTGGTCCGGCAATAGCCGTAGGCCCGCGCGATGCCCTGCCCGTTCTGCGGCTCCGACGTCGGTAAGACCGATGTCTGCCCGAACTGTGGCGCACTGCACGACGGCGCCGCGAAGTCCGGATGGCGACCCGACCCGACCGCACGTCACGAAGGCCGCTACTACGTGGCAGGCCGGCCCACCGGCCGGGTCCGCGACGGGAAGGCCGAAACGACCGACATCGACGGCGGCAAGCTACTTCCGGCTTATCTCGACGTTCCACGGCCGAGCAAAACGAGCATCCGATCGACCTGGCTTGCCACCGGTGCGGCCACCGCCGTGCTCGTCATGCTGGGGGCGGTCATCTGGGGACTTCTGCTTCCGCGCCACAACCAGGCGTCGCCTGATGCCGATTACCTGTCCGCTCTTAAAGACTCCGGACTCGGCAACGGGTTCAACTCCGACGCCAACGCGCTGGCCCATGGCAGGCAGGTCTGCAAGCAACTCGAGGACGGCGGCCCGCAGCAGGGCCTTGCCGCCGACAAGCTCGCCGTCGACGCGTTCTGTCCGACGTTCTCGCAGGGCTTCCACGTGCTTGAAACGGCCACCGCTTCGGCGACATTCGTGCTGATCGAGACATCGAAGGAGTACCTCAGCTCGATCGAATCGGACGGCACGAAATGCCAAGGGACCCATGGCTACTCGGATATCGGCAGCGGCACTCAGGTGCTCGTGAAGAACGGTAAGGGCGAGATCCTCGCGTCCACGTCGCTCGGCGACGGCCACGGCGACGAGGTCAAGTGCAGATTCTCGTTCACCTTCCCGATCACCGAGGGACAGGATCGCTATGTGGTGTCCGTCGGCCACCGCGGTGAATTCAGCTACAGCTTCGAACAGCTGCGGCGGGGCGGCGTCGAGATTCATCTGGGCGAGTAGCGCGTCGCTAGGGATCGTCGGCGTCGTCGTCCGCGACGTGGTTGTCGGGGGTGAGGTAGCGGTGGGGGTGGTGGTAGTTGTT
>JBKPSU010000020.1:0-32420 GCA_046735135.1 Actinomycetota bacterium | reverse complement strand
TTCGGCGCCGAACTGGTCGACCGCATGGACGGAGACGGCGGCACGGTGGCCCATGCCGAGCTGGACTTCGGCAACGGCCGCCTGCAGCTGTCCGATCCGCAGGACGCCTACCAGCTCGCCGCGCCTGATCGCGGCGCGTCTGTGACTCATTCGATCGCGCTTTACTGCGAGGACACCGACGATGTGGTGGTGGTGCGGGCGGAGAAGGCGGGCGCGACGATTCGCGAGCCCGCCCAGACCTTCGTCACCGGTGACCGCTTCGCGTCGATCCTCGATCCCTTCGGCCAGCGCTGGACGGTGATGACGCGGGTCGAGAACGTCTCCGCCGAGGAGCGCGACCGGCGGATGGCCGAGTGGGCGAAGGAGAACGCCTAGCCCACTCGGCCAGCGCGGTTTACGTCTGCGCCTGGCCGAGCGTCACCCGCACGGTCTGAGGGGCGCCGGATGCGTCCTGGTAGGTCAGCGTGACGTTGTCCCCGGGCGCCTTCGAACGCACCGCCGCGACGAGCGCGTCGGCGCTGTCGATCGGCCGGTCGTCGACCTTGGTGATCACGACGCCGCCCGGCAGACCCGCCGCCGCGGCCGGACCGCCTTCGACTACCTTGGCGACCGCGGCGCCGGGTGCGCCGTCGGCTTGGGACAGCTGCACGCCCAGCGACGCGTGCGTGACGCTGCCGTTGGAGACCAGTTCGTCGGCGATCCGCTTGGCCTGATCCGCGGGGATCGCGAAGCCGAGCCCTATCGAGCCGCTCTGGCCGCCGCCTGCATCCGGTCCGCCGCCGCCGCCCATCGATGCGATCGCGGAGTTCACGCCGACGAGTTCGCCGTTCATGTTCACCAGCGCTCCGCCGGAGTTGCCTGGGTTGATGGCCGCGTCGGTCTGGATCGCATTCATCACCGAATGCTGCCCGGTGCTCTCGTCGCCCGTGCTGACCGGACGATCCAGCGCGCTGATGATGCCGGTCGTCACGGTGCCCTCGAGCCCGAGCGGCGACCCGATGGCCACCACGTTCTGGCCGACCTTCAGATCCTTCGACGATCCCATCATGATCGGGGTCAGACCCGAAACACCCTGAGCCTTGACGACGGCGATGTCGTCCGCCGGATCGGTGCCGATGACGGTGAACGGCACGCTGCGGCCGTCGGAGAAGGACACAGTGGCGTCCGTGCCCCGGCCGGAGGGGCCCTGCCCGCCCGGTGAGGGCTGACCGCCGAGACCCGGCAGGCCCTGGAGGCCCGGGAAGCCTTGGCCGTCCTGATCGTCCTGGCCGCCGAGGACGCTCGACGCCTGGTCGGCCCCTGGGCCGCTCAGCGCGGCGACGACGTGGTTGTTCGTCATGATCAGACCGTCGGGGCTCAGCACGATGCCAGAGCCCTCTTCCTTGCCCTGTCCCATGCTGATCTGCAGCTTCACCACGCTGGGCAGCACCTTCGCGGCGACCTGCTCGACCGAGCCGGACGGCAGTGCAGCGGCGGGCGCCTTGGGGGCGGGCACCGCCGCGGTGGCGGCAGTGGCGGCGCTCTCGGCAGCCGGCGAGTCGGGTTCGCTGGCCCATACCGCCGCACCGACACCGCCGGAGACGACGGCTACCGCCGCGGCACCGGCGATCACGATACCTATCCGGGAACGCTTGCGCACCAGGGGAATCGGCGCTGTCGGGGCCGAATCAGGCTGATGCCCAGTGCCGTACGGGCCGTACTGCGGCTGCGGCTGCTGGGTTGCATATCGCCAGTCGTAGGGCTGCTGATAGAGGTTCTGTGGAGGTGGCCCCGAATACTGTTGGCCGGCAGGCTGGCTCGGGTTCGAGGGCTGGCCGGATCGGCGCAGCGAGTATCGCGACTGCTTTTTCATGGAGTGGATTTCCCTTAATGGTGGGCAGCAAAGTGGTTAGCCAAACAATGCATGCGCTCACTGAGACGGGACTGAGAGAAAGATCTATACAGTCCAAGACTTTTGGCCAGGCTTGTCCTCGCATGGCGTGACCTGCTCTTTCATGCTCGCTCGGTGAGCAAAAGGGCGGTCGGCTCGGCGGTTTCGCGAAGGGTTAGCCTGGCGGAATGTCTTGTATGTTCTGCGCCATAGTCGCCGGTGAGGCTCCAGCCATCCGCATCTATGAGGACGACGACTACCTGGCCATCCTCGACGTCCGACCGTTCACCCGCGGGCATACGCTCGTCGTCCCCAAGCGCCACACCGTGGATCTCACCGACACCCCGCCGGAGACCTGCGCGAGCCTTGTGCGCATCGGGCAGCGCATCGCCAAGGCGGCCCGCCGGTCCGGACTGCATGCCGACGGCAACAACGTCGTCATCAACGACGGCAAGGCGGCGTTTCAAAGTGTCTTCCACATTCACCTGCACGTGCTGCCGCGGCAGACGGGCGACAAGCTCTCGTTCGCCAAGGGCATGCTGCTGCGCCGCGACCCCGATCGTGAGGAGACCGGCCGTATCCTGCGCGAGGCCCTCGCCGAACTCGACGCTACCGCGCAGGATTGATTGCCATGGCTTCCCTCGTCGAGAAGGCGTTCGGTACGTATCTGCGGTTGCACAACACCGTCTATCAGCGCACCAACGGGTGGGTCGGCCACAGGATGATGCTGCTGCCGAGCCTGCTGTTGCACACCGTCGGCGCCAAGACCGGCAAGGCCAGGACCACATCGCTGACCTACGCCCGTGACGGCGACGACTATCTGATCGTCGCGTCCAACGGCGGATCACCCCGGTCGCCGGGCTGGTACCACAACTTGAAGTCCCATCCCGATATCGAGATCAACGTCGGCCCAAGGCGTTTCGCTGTGACGGCTGAGCCGGTGCTGCCCGGTGACGCGGACCGCGAACGACTTTGGCAGATCGTCACCAAGTACAACAAGTCGTACGACGCGTACCAGAAGAAGACCAGCCGTCCGATACCGATCGTCAGGCTGACGCCAAAAGCCTGATCAGAACAGCTCTTTCGCGAGCAGCTCGAGCGTTCTGACGCGGGTAGGCGAGGTCGCGGGGTCGGTACCGCGGCGCGCCGACGCCACCGGATGCACCATCACCTCGTCGACGTCGAATTCTTCGGCAAGCGCACGCACCTGCTCGGCCGCCTCGACTGGATCGCCGACGACGGCGCGTCGCAACCCGGACTCGACGACCGCCTCCTCCGACGGCGTCAGCTGCTTCAATTCGGCGTCCTCGACGAGGTCGACCGGCCCGAGGGGCTGGCCGGTGCGCAGCCGCGCCATCATCTGCAGGTTCGGCAACAGCAATGCCATTGCCTCGTCATGTGTTTCGGCCACCACCGCGTTGACGGTCAGGAATGTCACCGGCTCGGACGCCAGGTCGCTCGGGACGAACTCGGACCGGTAGATCGCCAGCGCCTCGGCGGTGCCCTGCCCAGAGAAGTGATGGGCGAACACGTATGGCAGGCCCTTGGCCGCAGCCAGGTGCGCGGAGTACATCGACGAACCGAGCAGCCACATGCGCGGCTCGCTCGTGGCGGCGGGCGTCGCATGCAGGATGTAGTCCTGCTGCGGAATGCTGACGCGCACACCGTTGGCGCTCATCATCGCGACGACGTGATCGAGATACTCGGGAAATTTGTCGATGTCGGTGTCATCCCGTCCCGCCGGTTTACGCAACAGGTACGACGTCAGCGGGTCGGAGCCCGGCGCCCGCCCGATTCCGAGGTCGATACGGCCCGGGTGTGCGGCCTCCAGCAGCGCGAACTGTTCGGCGACGGCGAGCGGCGCATGGTTGGGCAGCATCACGCCGCCGGAGCCGACGCGGATCTGCGACGTGGCCGCGGCGAGATGGGCGATCAGCACCGGTGGGTTGGTGGCCGCGACCGACGGCATGTTGTGGTGCTCGGCGAGCCAGTAGCGGGTGAAGCCCAGCCGGTCGGCGGTCTGCGCGAGCTGCGTCGATGCCGCCAGCGCGTCGGATGTCGACTGGTCGGTGCGCACGGGTACGAGGTCGAGAACGGAAAGCCGCATACGGGGGTCAACGCCGGCCATCACGCCCGCGTTCCCGCGATTTCGGCGTGATTGGTTGCGCTCAGCGCGACTGCGCACGCCGAAATCACCGGATGCCGGCCACTGCGGCAGCCTTGCCGAAGACGTCGTCGAGCATTGCCGGGGTGAGCTTACCCGTGAAGGTGTTCTGCTGGCTGGGGTGATAGCAGCCGATGAGGCTCACCTCGCCGTGCGGCGTCTGTACCGCCGCCGTCGCGCCGTGCCCGAACTTCGGCACCGGCCGACCGACCGAGCCGCCCGACGCGCGCACCATATCGAGCGCCGCACGCCACGCGAACCCGCCCAGCACGACGATCACCCGAACGTCGGCGCCCGCCAGCCGCCACTCCGCATCCAGCCACGGCGCACAGGTCGCGCGCTCGGCAGGCGTTGGGGCGTTCGCCGGCGGCGCGCAGCGCACGGCGGCCACCACCCGAGTGTCGTTGAGCGCCAACCCGTCCGCGGCGTCAACGCACAGCGCTTGATTCGCCAATCCGGTGCGGTGCAGCGCCGCGAACAAGAAGTCGCCCGAGCGATCGCCGGTGAACACCCGCCCTGTCCGGTTGCCGCCGTGCGCGGCGGGCGCCAGCCCGAGCACCATCAACCGCGGCCGCTGCGCACCCCACCCGGGAATCGGCCTGCCCCAGTACGGCTCGTCGCCATACGACTTGCGCTTCTCGACAGCCACCCGCTCGCGCCACTCGACCAGCCGCGGGCAGGCCCGGCACACCGACACCCCCGCGTCGACCTGATCCAGCGACTTCGCGGCGTCGGCCATCGCGGTGACCTGCGCGGCCGAATCGGCGACCGCGGTGTCGGGAGTCGCCGGATCACCCGGCCAACCAGAACCCGCGGGCACCGGCGAGTCGAACAGTTCGCCGGTGCGCGGGTGGGCCAGCTTCACCGCTCCACTGTGCCTGCGACACGAAACCCGTCGCCGACCGGGCCGGACCGCTGTTAGATTCGGCCGAGATAACCCATGATCAACGGCAAGCGCGGACCGCTCTTCGTCATCCTCTTCGCCGCGCTGATGGCCGGCGCGGGCAACGGCATCTCGATCGTCGCGTTTCCGTGGCTGGTGCTGCAACGCAACGGATCTGCCCTCGACGCGTCGATCGTCGCCATGGCAGGCACCATTCCGCTGCTCGTCGCAACCCTGATCGCCGGTGCCTCGGTGGATTACCTCGGACGCAAACGGGTCTCGATGATCTCTGACGCGTTGTCCGCGTTGTCGGTAGCTGCCGTCCCCGTGCTCGCACTGACCTTCGGCGTGCACGTCGTCAACGTCGCCGTCCTGGCCTGCCTCGCCGCGCTCGGCGCGCTCTTCGACCCGGCGGGCATGACAGCCCGCGAGACGATGCTGCCCGAGGCCGCGACACGCGCAGGGTGGACCCTGGACCACGCCAACAGCGTGTACGAGGCGGTGTTCAACCTGTCCTACATCGTCGGGCCGGGGCTCGGAGGCCTGCTGATTGCCACGCTGGGCGGCGTGAACACGATGTGGGTGACGGCGTCGGCGTTCGTGTTGTCCATCGCTGCGATTGCGACGCTGCGCCTGGAGGGCGCCGGCACGCCCGACGCGAATGCGCTGCCCGACGGAATCTGGGCGGGCATCGTCGAGGGCCTGCGCTTCGTCTGGAACAACAAGGTGCTGCGGACGCTGGCCATCGTCGACCTCGCGGCAACGGGTCTCTACGTGCCGATGGAGTCGGTCCTCTTCCCGAAGTACTTCACCGACCGCAACGAGCCCGCCCAGCTGGGCTGGGTGCTGATGGCGCTGAGCGTCGGCGGCCTCGTCGGTGCGCTGGGATACGCGGTGCTGTCGAAGTACGCGCGCCGACGGACCGTGATGCTGACCGCGGTGCTGACGCTCGGGGTGGCGATGACGATCATCGCGTTCCTGCCGCCGCTGCCGCTGATCCTTCTGCTGTGCGCGATCGTCGGCTTCGTCTACGGCCCGATTGCCCCTATCTACAACTACGTCATGCAGACCAGGGCGCCACAGCATCTCCGCGGCCGCGTCGTCGGCGTGATGGGGTCGCTGGCATACGCCGCGGGGCCGCTCGGCCTCGTGCTCGCCGGCCCCCTGGCCGACGCCGCCGGACTGCACGCGACGTTCCTCGCGCTGTCGCTGCCGATGCTGCTCCTCGGCCTTGTCGCGCTGTTTCTGCCTGCGCTTCGCGAACTCGATCTGGAGCCGGTCCCCGAGGCTGAGTAGTCGCTGTAAAAGTGTCTTAAGCGCGACTGATCTTGGGTATCCGTGTGACGCAAACCACAAAATCGAACAACGAGGTAGCTCGTGTACCAGCAAGTTCTCGATCCGGTTGCCCATTCCCTCGCATGGAGTTCGCTGGTTGCGGCGATACCCCTGCTGCTGCTTTTCATCCTGCTCGGCGTCCTGAGAGTGACCGCGTGGGTGGCGTCGCTGATCTCGCTGGCGGTCGCCATCGTCGTCGCCGTGCTCGTCTACGGAATGCCCATCGGGCAGACGCTGCTGGCGGGCACCGAAGGTGCGGCGTTCGGCTTCTTCCCGATCCTGTGGATCGTCATCAACGCGATCTGGGTCTATCAGCTGACGGTGGAGACGGGGCACTTCGACGTGCTGCGCCGCTCGTTCGCGAGCGTCAGCGACGACCAGCGCATCCAGGCAGTGCTGATCGCGTTCTCGTTCGGTGCGCTGCTGGAGGCGCTCGCCGGTTTCGGCACGCCGGTGGCGGTGACGTCGGTGATGCTGATGGCGCTGGGCTTCAAGCCGTTGAAGGCCGCCGCGCTCGCACTGACGGCCAACACCGCGCCGGTCGCCTTCGGCGCGATGGCCACGCCGATCCTCACGCTGGCCAAGGTCACCGAACTGCCGAGCGACACGCTCGGTGCGATGGTTGGCAGGCAGACACCGATCCTGGCGCTGTTCGTTCCCCTCGTCCTGGTCGCGATCGTCGACGGCTGGCGCGGCGTACGGGAGACCTGGCTGCCCGCCGTCGTGTGCGGTGTCTTCTTCGCGGTCGGACAGTTCGCCACGTCCAACTTCGTCTCGGTGCCGTTGGCCGACGTGGTCGCGTCGCTGCTGTCGGCCGTCGCGGTCGTCCTGCTGGTGCGCGTCTGGCGCCCCGGCCGCACGTATCACGAGCAAGCCGTCGTCGCGGGCGGCGCTGCCGATGAGCCGACCCCGGAGTTCGCGCATCGGGTCGAGCACCCCGACTCGCGCGCCGACATCGTCAAGGCGTACGCGCCGTACGCGATCATCATCGTGGTGTTCGTCATCTGCCAGATCTCGGCGGTGAAGAAGCTGCTCGACAAGGCTACGTTCAAGTTCAAGTGGCCCGGACTCGACGTCGTCAGTCCCAAGGGAAAGCCGGTGTCGCTGACGGAGTTCACGCTCAACCTGCTCACCACCCCGGGCACCCAGATGCTCATCGCGGGCATCATCACGATGGTCGTGCTCAAGCTGTCGCTGCCGCGGGCGGTGAAGGCGTACGGCACTACGCTGCATCAGCTGCGGTGGGCGATCGTCACGGTGATGGCGGTGCTGGCGCTGGCGTTCGTGATGAACCTGTCCGGCCAGACGATAACTCTGGGCACCTGGATGGCCGCCGCCGGCGGACTGTTCGCGCTGCTGTCGCCGATCCTCGGCTGGCTCGGCACGGCCGTCACCGGCTCCGACACGTCGGCCAACTCGCTGTTCGGCGCGTTGCAGGTCACCGCGGCGAACCAGGCCGGGCTGTCCGACGTGCTGATGGCGGCGACCAACAGTTCCGGCGGCGTGCTCGGCAAGATGATCTCGCCGCAGAACCTGGCTATCGCGGCCGCGGCCGTCGGGATGAACGGCAAGGAGGGCGACATCTTCCGCCGCGTGGTGATCTGGAGCCTGGTGTTCCTGGTCTTCCTGTGCGCGTTGTCGGCCCTGCAGGCGTCCCCGGTGCTGTCCTGGATGGTGCCGCAGTGAGTACTCGTAGCATCGAATCGTGAGCGCACTCGACAGCCTGATCGCCGAACTGCCCGACGGCACGGTGGTCACCGACCCGGCCATCACCGAGGGCTACCGGCAGGACCGCGCGCTCGACCCGTCGGCGGGTAAGCCGCTGGCCGTCGTGCGGCCGCTGGCCACCGAGCACGTGCAGACCGTCATGCGCTGGGCCAGCGCCCACCGCGTACCCGTCGTGCCGCGCGGCGCGGGCAGCGGCTTGTCCGGCGGGGCCACCGCCATCGACGACGGCATTGTGCTGTCGATGGAGAAGATGCGTGACATCTCCGTCGACCCCGTCACGCGCACCGCCGTCTGCCAGCCGGGGTTGTTCAACGCCGAGGTGAAAAAGGCCGCCGCACAACATGATCTGTGGTATCCCCCGGACCCGTCGTCGTTCGAGATCTGCAGCATCGGAGGCAACATCGCCACCAATGCCGGTGGTCTGTGCTGCGTCAAATACGGCGTCACCACCGACTACGTGATGGGCCTGCAGGTGGTGCTGGCCGACGGCACGGCGGTCCGTGTCGGCGGTCCGAGGCTGAAAGACGTTGCGGGACTGAGCCTTACCAAGCTGTTCGTTGGTAGCGAGGGCACGCTCGGCATCGTCACCGAAATCACGCTGCGGCTACTGCCCAAGCAGCACCGGGCCAGCACCGTGGTGGCGAACTTCGCGACGGTGGGGGCGGCCACCGACGCGGTGCTCGCGGTGGCCTGCCAAATGCGGCCGTCGATGCTCGAATTCATGGACGCCGTTGCCATCAACGCCGTCGAGGACAAGCTGAAGATGGGCTTGGACCGCGACGCTGCCGCGCTGCTACTTGCCTGCTCCGACGAACGAGGCCGATCGGCCGCCGAGGACGCCGAGCGCATCGCGGCCGTGTTCGAGGAGCAGGGCGCATCCGATGTGTTCTCCACCGACGATCCGGACGAGGGCGAGGCGTTCGTCGCCGCGCG
The DNA here is from genome assembly GCA_046735135.1 of Actinomycetota bacterium. Taxonomy (GTDB): domain Bacteria; phylum Actinomycetota; class Actinomycetes; order Mycobacteriales; family Mycobacteriaceae; genus Mycobacterium. The sequence goes on along the minus strand of JBKPSU010000020.1, from coordinate 23,507 downwards.
CCGCTTCGCGATTCCGGCGGTGGAGGCCAAGGGCACGCTGCTGCTCGAGGACGTGGGTGTGCCGCTGCCGAGGATCGGCGATCTGGTCAGCGGCGTGGAGCGCATCGCGACCGACCGCGACGTGATGATCTCGGTGATCGCGCATGCCGGCGACGGCAACACCCATCCGCTGATCGTCTACGACCCGGCTGACGAGGCGATGGCGGAGCGCGCCGAGCGTGCGTTCGGCGAGATCATGGATCTGGCCATCGGACTTGGCGGCACGATCACCGGCGAGCACGGCGTCGGCCGGCTGAAAAGGCCCTGGTTGGCGGACCAGATCGGGCCCGAGGCGATGGAACTCAACCGTCGCATCAAGCAGGCGCTGGACCCCGAGGGCATCCTCAACCCCGGCGCCGCTATTTAGTGTCAATTCGCTGTGCCCTGTTGACACAGCAGGGGCTTATGTCGTAGCCATAAGACATGACAGCTGCTCTGTCTCACCACTCGCAAGCCCGGTTCGAGCTCGCCACCGCCGAGACGTGGGCCAACCCGTGGCCGATGTACCAGGCGCTGCGCGACAAGGATCCGGTGCACCACGTCGTGCCCGAGGACCGTCCCGACCAGGATTACTGGGTGTTGTCCCGGCACGCCGACGTGTGGAACGCCGCCCGCGATCACGAGACCTTCTCCTCGGCCCAAGGCCTGACGGTCAACTACGGCGAGCTGGAAATGATTGGCCTGCAGGACAACCCGCCGTTCGTCATGCAGGATCCGCCCACCCACACCGAGTTCCGCAAGCTGGTTTCCCGCGGCTTCACCCCGCGCCAGGTCGAGTCCGTCGAGCCGAAGGTGCGGGAATTCGTGATCGAGCGCATCGAGCGACTTCGGGCCGAAGGGGGCGGCGACATCGTCGTCGACCTTTTCAAGCCCTTGCCGTCGATGGTGGTCGCCCACTACCTCGGCGTTCCGGACGAGGACCGGGCGCAGTTCGACGGGTGGACCGAGGCCATCGTCGCCGCGAACGCGCAGTCCGGCGGGTTCGCCGAGGCGGGGGAGTCCGCGGGTGAGGCGGTGGCGTCGATGATGGCGTACTTCAGCCAGCTGATCGAGCGGCGGCGGAGCGAGCCGGCCGACGACACCGTGTCCCACCTTGTCGCGGCGGGCGTCGGCGCCGACGGGGACGTGGCAGGAATGCTCTCGATCCTGGCCTTCACGTTCACCATGGTCACCGGCGGCAACGACACCACGACCGGCATGCTGGGCGGCGGCGTGCAGCTGCTGCACCAGCGACCCGATCAGCGCAGGCTGCTCGCCAACAATCCCGACCTGATCCTCGACGCGGTCGACGAGCTGCTGCGGCTGACGTCACCGGTGCAGGGCCTGGCGCGCACCACCACCAGCGATGTGCACATCGGCAACTCGACGATCCCCGCCGGGCGCAAGGTGCTGCTACTGTACGGGTCTGCTAACCGCGACGAGCGCGAGTTCGGTTCCGACGCAGGCGAAGTCGAGGTACGCAGGCGCCCGCGCAACATCATGACGTTCAGCCACGGCGCACACTTCTGCCTGGGTGCGGCTGCCGCACGGATGCAGTCGCGCGTCGCGCTCACCGAGTTGTTGACCCGCTGTCCGAACTTCGAAGTCGATGAGTCCGAGATCGTCTGGGCCGGTGGAAGTTACGTGCGCAGACCGCTGTCGGTTCCGTTCCGGGTGACGGCGTGATGGCAGGTAACGACTGGCTCGGCGACCGCAGGACCGAGGTGGCCGCCGACCGCATTCTGGACGCCGCCGACGCGCTGTTCGCCGAGCAGGACGCCGCGACCGTCGGAATGCACGAAATCGCAAAGGCCGCCGGGTGTTCGCGGGCGACACTCTACCGATACTTCGAGAACCGGGAAGCGCTGTACACGGCATACGTGCACCGCGAGAGCTATCGGCTGTTCCACCAGATGACCGAACAACTATCCGGCGTCGACGAGCCGCGGGAACGACTGATCGAGGGCATGGTGTCATCGCTGCGGAACGTACGCGAAAGCCCGGCGCTGTCATCCTGGTTCGCCACCGCGCAGCGGCCGATCGGCGCGGAGATCGCCGAGCAATCGCAGGTGATCAAGGCGCTCACCGAGGCGTTCCTGATCTCGATGGGGCCCGACGACCCGGTTGTCGTCGAGCGCAAGGCGCGCTGGCTGGTTCGGGTGATGACGTCGCTGCTGGTCTTCCCCGGCCACGACGAAGCCGAAGAGCGGGCAATGCTCGAGCAGTTCGTCGCGCCGATGGTGGTGCCGACGGCGCAGGAGACAGCGGGCTAGGCGCTACTGGCGCGACATTGCGATGTTGAGCTTGTCCTCGGCCGTGACGAGGTGATCGTGGCTGTCGCCGGAAATGTCGAGCTTGACCCAGTCGATCTTTCCGGTGAAGCTGTTGCCGTGCGCGCCGTAGTCCTGCGAGGTGGGCGAGCCGGTATCCGAACCGACGTCGCATGCCTCGTCGGCTGAAAATGCCAGCGGTTCGGTCTTTTCCACCCTGCCGGTGCCAACTTTTTTGTCGTCGCAGAATAGGGTGACGGTTCCGCCTTTACCCAGTCCGCCGCCGTCGTAGAGGAACTCCATGCGCACCCCGTGCTTGCCCGCCGGGATCGGCCCGTCGGCGGTGACGTAGTAGTACTCGATGCCGAAGAAGTTGTAGCAGTACTTCAGTCGGCCCTCGTGCGCATAGAGGCACCAGCCACCAACGCCGCCACCCTGGCTGACGATGACGCCTGCCGCCCCACCGTCGGGCACCGAGATGCTCGCGGTCACCGAGTGCGACTTGTTCTTGATGTTCACCACACAGTTCTCCAGCAGACGCATCCCAGAGAAGAGCGTCTGGGTATCGCCGGTGATCAGCTTCGGCCGCCCGGAAATGTCTGCGTCGAACCGTTCGACGGACCGGTCATCGATCGGCACCACGTGGTACTTGACCGCTTCGATCAGCCAAAGTCGCTGCAGCTCAGCAAGTTTGGCTGGATTCTCGGCCGCAAGATCGCGGGACTGGGTCCAGTCGTCGGGACCGTACAGTTCCCAGACGTCGTCGTCGAGCGAAGGCTTGTCCATCAGCCACGGCGTCCGGTGCTTGGTGACCGCCGTCCAGCCGTTGTGGTAGATGCCGCGGTTGCCGAACATCTCAAAGTACTGCACGTCGCGCGTCTCTGCCGCATTGCCGTCGCGCAGGGTGGCGAGCATGCTGACGCCCTCGATCGGCGCCTGCTGAATGCTGTTCACGATGGTTGGCGCGGGCAGCCCGGCGGCTTCGAGTATTGTCGGTGCGACGTCGATGACGTGGTGGAACTGGTTGCGGGTCTTGCCTTTATCGGTGACACCGGACGGCCAGTGCACGATCGTGCCGTTCCGTGTTCCGCCCCAGTGCGACGCGATTTGCTTGGTCCACTGGTATGGCGCACACAGTGCGTGCGCCCACCCGACGGCGTAGTGGTTGTAGGCGTCCGGGGTGCCGAAGTCGTCGATCTTCGACAGCAGGAACTCCGTCGTCTCGATGCCGGCCAGCCCGTTGAGTGTGCACATCTCGTTGAAGCATCCGTTGGGCGTGCCTTCGGCCGATGCACCGTTGTCGCCGATGATGTAGTAGATCAGCGTGTTGTCCAGTACCCCCAGGTCGTCGATCGCGTCGATCACCCGGCCGACCTCGTAGTCGGTCTGCTCCATGAACCCGGCATAGATCTCCATCTGACGGGCCAGCACCGGCTTGAGCTCGGCAGGCATGTCGTCCCACGCCGGGATCTCTGCGTGACGGGCCGTCAGCTCGGCGTCTTCGGGCACCACGCCCAGCTCCTTCTGCCTGGCAAGTATCCGCTCGCGCAAGACATCCCAGCCGTCATCGAACTTGCCCTTGTACCTGTCCGACCACTCCTTTGGCACGTGGTGCGGGGCGTGCGTGGCGCCCGGCGCGTAATACACGAAGAAGGGCTTGTCGGGCGCCAGTGCCTTCTGCTGACGCACCCAGGTGATGGCCCGGTCGGCCAGATCCTCGTTGAGGGTGTAGCCCTCCTCCGGTGTCTTCTGCGCTTCGACGGGGGTGGTGCCCTCGAACAGGCCGGGGTAGTACTGGTTGGCCTCGCCGCCGATGAACCCGTAGAAGTGCTCGAACCCCGAACCAGTCGGCCATTGGTGGAACGGGCCGACGGGCGACACCTCCCACACCGGCACCTCGTGGCACTTGCCGAACTGAGCCGTCGAATAACCGTTGAGCCGCAACGTTTCCGCGACCGGCGCCTTGTCCTTGGGCCGCACGCTGGAATACCCCGGCGCCGACGTCGCGATCTCGGTGATGCCGCCCATGCCAACCGAGTGGTGGTTGCGGCCGGTCAGCAGCGCTTGGCGGGTGGGCGAACACAGGGCGGTGGTGTGGAACCGGTTCAGCTTCACACCGCCTGCCGCGAGCCGCTCGGCGGTTGGTGTGTTGCACGGCCCGCCGAAGGCCGAAGAGGCGCCGAATCCCACGTCGTCGATCAGCACGATGAGCACATTCGGCGCCCCTGCGGGCGGCTGCACCGTCGTGATGGGGGGGTACTTGGTGTTGGGATCGTTCGCGTCGTAGGTCGTCAGACCGACGTGCTGACGGTCGGGCATCGGCAGGATGTCGCGCCGTATCTCACCCGCCGCTTCGTCCGACTGGCCGTTGTTCTGCGCTGACGAGCTGGGCATGAGAATCCTCTCGGCTTTCTCGGGGCCACATTTCTTGGGTCCGAGAGGGCCAGCCTATTGAGGCGGGTCGTCGACCGTGGCGTTTTGACGCGAGCGCAAAATCGTGTGCGGAGAGCCTCGGTTCCTCGCGGAACTGCGGACAGTGCGCGAAATCGGTCGACGTCTTGATCTGTCAGCAGTCTCGGGAAGGCGCGGGCTAGCGCCGGACGCGGGTGAAGCGGTGCAGCAGCCATGCTGCGGGAACCGTCGCGCCGAAGGTGCCGATGAACAGCAGCGCCATCGAGCCGGTGTAGATGTGAAAGCGCAGCACCTCGACCATCACGAGTTCCATCGTGATCAGGTGGATCAGGAAGATCTCGTAGGAGATCTCGCCGAGGAAGACCATCGGTCGGCTCGCCAGAAATCGGGCGTACCAACCGTGGTCACTCAGGGCCAGCGGTGCGACGGCGAGGGCCGCGATCACCGCGTAGAAGCCCGCCTTGGCGAGGGCCTCGCCAAGGCCGGCGGGCGACGTGGTGGGCTCCCCCGCGATCGGCGTCGACACGATGAGGTAGCAGGCCACCGCCACCGGCAGGCACGCCATCGCATAGGCGCGTAACCCCATGGTCTGCAGCGCCGCCAGCATCATCCCGCCGATGAACCACACCAGATACGTTGGCAACCACAGCTTCGCGCCGTCGGGCAGGAAGTCGGTGGTGTGCACGATGACGATCCAGATCGGCGTCAGCGCCGCCAGGCACACCAGCCCGATCATCAGCCGCATCGGCCGCCACTGCCGTCGGCACACCACCACCAACAGTAGGTAGGCCAGCAGCGGAAGCACGACATAGAACGCGACTTCGACTGCGAGGCTCCACATTTGGGTCAGACCCTGATGAAGATACGAGAACAGGTAATTGTCGGTGTAGGGCTGCGTCAGCGTCAGGTTGCGGAGCAATCCCATCCAGGTGTGGCCGGGATTGGGTCCCGCAACGCGGAAGTGGTAGACGGCGTAGGCGATCAGCACCGTGACGACGTAGGCGGGCATGATGCGGCGGATCCGGTGCCAGGTATATCGACGCAGCGACGGAGGTGGGCCGTCCGTCGCAATGGCCTGGACCCACGGCGCGAAGAGCAAAAAACCCGACAGCACAAAGAAAATCGGCACGCCGATCTCCATCCGCGAATACATCAGGCCGATGTATTCGTGCGTGTACTTGCCGGTGGTGTACGCGGCATGGGTGGCCATCACCAAGAGAGCTGCGACGGCACGGATCCCGGTTAGCGACGCGACGCGTTCTGGGGCCGAGACCGATTCGAGGCCACCCTGAGCCTCTGGATCCGTAATGCCCCTGGACAGCGTCATTTCGGCTTGCGATGTGGCTTCTTCGGTCCACGGTCTGGTTGCAGGTCGATCAGCTGACCTTGAATGCGCGTCTTCGCAAGGGCTTTCAGCGTCTGCTTGGACAGCTTCGCGGGCAGTTCGACCAGCGAGTAGTCCTGTCGAATCGAGATATGCCCGAAGTCGCTTCGGTGCAGTCCACCCTCGTTGGCGATTGCGCCGACGATGGCACCGGGCATGACCTTGTGCCGCTTGCCGACTGAGATGCGGTACGTGGCGAGGTCGTCGCGAACCTCGCGCCGCGTGCGGGGGCCGTCCTCGCGCGGGCCGCGGTCGGGACGGTCGCGGCGTTTCTCCGGTGGCGGTTCCGTCATCAAGAACTCTTCGCCGTCGCGGCTCTGCAGCGCCAGGGCGGCGGCGATGTCAGCCGTCGGCACGTCGTTGTCGCGCTCGTATCCCTCGATCAGCTTGCGGAACAAGTCGATTCCCGGTGACGCCAGCGCCTTGGTGATCGAATCGCGGAACTTCTCCACGCGCTGGGCATTGACGTCGTCGACCGACGGCAACTCGGACTCGACGAGCTTCTGCCGCGTGACGCGCTCGATCGACTTCAGCAGATGGCGTTCGCGGGGCGTCACCAACAACAGCGCAGTACCCGACCGTCCGGCCCGCCCGGTGCGCCCGATCCGGTGCACGTAGGACTCGGGGTCGTGCGGAATGTCGTAGTTGAGCACGTGCGAGATGCGCTCCACGTCCAGACCGCGGGCGGCCACATCCGTCGCGACCAGAACATCGATGGTGCCGTCCTTCAACGCCGCGATGGTGCGCTCGCGCACCGCCTGCGGGATGTCACCGTTGATGGCCGCCGCGGCGAATCCCCGTGCCTTCAATCGTTCCGCGACTTCTTCGGTGGCCTGTTTGGTGCGGACGAACACGATCATCGCGTCGCCCTGCTCGACCTCGAGCAGCCGGGTGAGCGCGTCCATCTTCCGCGGGCCCGCGACCTGGATGTAGCGCTGCGTGATGTTCTCCGCGGTCTGCGTCCTCGCCTTGACCGTCACCTCGACCGGGTCGTGCAGGTATTTCGAGGTGATCTTGCGGATGGCAGGCGGCATCGTCGCGGAGAACAACGCGACCTGCTTGTACTCCGGGGTGTCGGCGAGTATGCGCTCGACGTCCTCGGCGAAGCCCATCTGAAGCATCTCGTCAGCCTCGTCGAGCACGAGGTAGTCGAGATGCGTGAGATCGAGGCTGCGCTTCTCCAGGTGATCGATCACACGACCCGGCGTTCCGACGACGACCTGAGCCCCACGCTTGAGCCCGGCCAACTGCGGGCCGTATGGGGCGCCGCCGTAGATCGGCAGCACGTTCACCGAGAGATGCGCGCCGTAGCGGCTGAACGCCTCGGCGACCTGCAGCGCGAGTTCCCGCGTCGGCGCCAACACCAGCGCCTGGGTGATGCGGCTCGACGTGTCGATCTTCGACAGAATCGGGATGGCGAACGCCGCCGTCTTGCCCGTACCGGTCTGCGCGAGCCCGACCACGTCGGACCCGGCCATCATCGCCGGGATGGTCGCCGCCTGGATCGGGGACGGCGACTCGTAGCCGACCTCGGCTACGGCCTGCAGCACCGCGGGGTGAATCTGCAGGTCGGCGAAGGTGGGTTGCGCGAGAGGCGCGTCGGTGTCGGGCGTCGTCATCGGATTGCCAGTCTAGAGGCCGACACCGCTGTTACCTGCCGCGCGCCTGCCGGAACCGTGGCCGGGATGACGGTACGGTGCGCATCTGTGAAGTGGGTCTGGATCGCGGCGGCGCCGCTGCTGCTCGCCGGCTGCGGCGTCGGCGACTCCACCGTTTCGAAGACGCCCGAGGCGAGCACCACCGTCGCGCCTGCGACGGCAGCACCGGCACCCCCGCCACCGACGATCGCGGCGCCCAGCACGGCCGCCGCCGATCCCTGCACGGTCAACCTGGCCGCGCCCGAGATCGCCAAGACCGTCTCCGAGTTGCCCCGCGACCCACGCAGCGGGCAGGCCTGGAGCCCCGAGCCGCTGGCAGGGACGTTCAACGAGTGCGCCCAGCTGTCGGCCGTCATCGTCAGGGCCAACACCAACGGCGACAACCCCAACACCCGTGCCGTGCTGTTCCACCTCGGCAAGTTCATCCCGACGGGGGTGCCGGACACCTACGGGTTCAACGGCATCGACAAGACCGGCAGCACCGGCGACACGATTGCGCTTGTGTACTCCAACGGCACGCCCGGGCTGGACAGCATCGTGAAGTTCCGCTGGAACGGCAATGGCGTGGAGTTGATCGGAAACACGCCCGGCTGATGACACGCCCGCCAATCTCCGCGAAATAGCATTCCTGGTCGTCATTTCGGCGAGATCACAACCGGGAATGCTATTTCGCGGGGCTTGAGTGTCGGGTGGCTCACATAAAGTTGCGAGCATGTTCGTCGCCGACGATCGAGTGATCTACAGCGCATCAGACCTCGCAGCCGCCGCCCGCTGCGAGTACGCGCTGCTGCGCTCGTTCGATGCGCGGCTCGGCTGGGGACCGGCGGTCGCGGCGGAAGACGAATTGCTCGCGCGCACGGCCAAACTCGGCGGCGAACACGAGCAGCGCCACCTCGACGAGCTGCGCTTGATGTCGCAGGACACCGTCACCAATATCGGCAGGCCCGCCTACACCGTGGCCGGATTGAGCGCGGCCGCCGACGCCACCCTGCGGGCCGTCGAACGGCGGGCGCCGATGATCTATCAGGCGGCGATGTTCGACGGCCGGTTCGTCGGTTTCGCCGACTTCCTGGTGTTCGACGGGCAGCGCTACCGGCTGCGCGACACCAAGCTCGCGCGGTCGGTGAAGGTCGAGGCGCTGTTGCAGCTCGCCGCCTACGCGGAAACCCTGGCCGCGGCAGGTGTGCCGGTGGCCGACGAAGTCGAACTGGTGCTCGGCGACAACGCGACCGTCGGTTACCGGGTCGACGAGCTGGTCCCTGTCTACCGGCCGCGGCGTGCGGAGCTGGAGCGCCTGCTCGACGGCCACCTGGCCGGCGGCACGGCGGTTCGATGGGAGGACGAGAACGTCCGGGCCTGCTTCCGTTGTCCGGAGTGCAGCATCCAGGTCCGCGAGCACGACGACCTGCTGCTTGTCGCCGGTATGCGGGCCAGTCAGCGCGCCCGGTTGATCGACGCCGACATCACCACGATGACGGAGCTCGCACACCATGACGGCCAGGTGCCCGAGCTGTCCGCACGGACGGTGGCTGCGCTCACCGCGCAGGCGCGGCTGCAGACGGCGCCGAAGGTCGACGGCAAGCCGCCGTATGAGGTCACCGACAGCCAGCCGCTGAACCTGCTGCCTGATCCCGACAAGGGCGACCTGTTCTTCGACTTCGAGGGCGACCCGTTGTGGTCGGCCGACGGCCGCGACTGGGGTTTGGAATACCTGTGGGGCGTGCTCGAGGTCGGCGGCGCGTTCCGGCCGCTGTGGGCGCACGACCGCGAGAGCGAGCGGCAGGCACTCGTCGCCTTCCTTGCGATGGTCCGCAAGCGCCGCTTGCGCTACCCGAACATGCACATCTACCACTACGCGGCGTATGAGAAGACCGCGCTGTTGCGGCTGGCCGGCCGATACGGTGTCGGTGAGGACGAGGTCGACGACCTGCTGCGCAGCGGCGTGCTTGTCGACCTTTTCCCGTTGGTGCGCAAGTGCATTCGGGTCGGCGTCGACAACTACAGCCTGAAGTCGCTCGAGCCGCTGTACATGGGCGCGGAGTTGCGCACCGGCGATGTCACCACGGCGGCCGACTCGATCAACGCCTATGCCCGCTACTGCGATCTGCTCGCCGAGGAGCGCGGCGAGGACGCCGAGATCGCGCTGAAGGAAATCGAGGAGTACAACCGCTACGACTGCCGATCGACGCACCGGCTGCGCGATTGGCTCATCAAGATCGCGATCGAGTCCAGCGTTCCGCCGCTGGGCCCGCAACCGGTGGCAGACGGCGTCGCGGTCGAAGACACCGACGAACTGGCCCGCACGTTGATGGCCTTCGCGGGTGACGGCGTCGACGGTCGCACACCCGAGCAGACAGCTGTCGCGTTGTTCGCGGCGGCCCGCGGATACCACCGGCGCGAGGAAAAGCCGTTCTGGTGGGCACATTTCGACCGGCTGAACAATCCCGTCGACGAGTGGGGCGACACCGGCGACGTGTTCATCGCCGAACAGGAACCCGTTGTCGTCAAGGACTGGCATCTGCCGTCGACCCGCGCCAGGAAGAACCAGCGCTGGGTGAAGCTCACCGGCACGCTGGCGGCCGGCGGCCTCAAGTCCGAGGTGTTCGCGCTGTACGACCCGCCGTCACCGACCGGGCTGGCCGACAATCCCGACCGGCGCGCGGCGGGCAATGCCGAGATCATCGACTTCGATGATCCGAATCTGCCGACCGAGGTCACGATCTGCGAGCGGGAACCCGCCGACGGGCCGTTCACGCAGTTGCCGTTCGCGCTGACACCCCGTTCGATCGTCGGCACCAAGAAGCTACGCGAGTCGATCGACGCCGCGGCGGCACAGGTCGGTGCCCGCCTGGCCGCGCTGCCCGACACGGCGATCGTCGACATCCTGTTGCGCCGAACCCCGCGGACCCGCAGCGGTGCGCCGCTGCCGCACACCGGCAACACGGCCGCAGATATCACCGCGGCACTGCTCGACCTCGACCAGTCATACGTGGCCGTGCACGGGCCGCCGGGCACCGGAAAGACCTTCACAGCGGCGAGGATCGTCGCGGCGCTGGTGAACGACCACGAGTGGCGCGTCGGTGTGGTCGCGCAGTCACATGCGGTGGTGGAGAACCTCTTCCGCGACCTGGTCAGGGCGGGTGTCGATCCGGCACGGATCGCCAAGAAGGATTGCCCCGACGACGTTGCGTGCCAGTCGATCGACAAGGACGAGTATGCCGCCTTCATCGCGACCATCCCGGGATGCGTTATCGGCGGCACCGCATGGGATTTCGCGAACGACAACCGGGTGGATGCGGCCAGCCTCGACCTGCTCGTCATCGAGGAGGCGGGCCAGTTCTGCCTCGCCAACACCATTGCAGTGGCGCGAGCGGCCAAGAACCTGATGCTGCTCGGCGACCCGCAGCAGCTGCCGCAGGTCAGCCAGGGTCACCATCCGGAGCCTGTCGACGCATCGGCGCTCGGCTGGTTGGTGCAGGGTCAGCGCACACTGCCCGAACGGCTCGGCTACTTCCTGGACCGCTCGTACCGGATGCATCCCGCGGTCTGCGGGCCGGTGTCGCGGTTGTCGTACGAAGGCAGGCTGCGCTCCGAGGAAAGCCAAACCGGCGCACGGTGTTTGGCGGGCTACCCTCCCGGCGTGCGGCTGCTGACAGTCCCGCACGACGGTAACTCCACAAGCAGCCCGGAGGAAGCGGGGGTGATCGTCGACGAGATCGGCCGCCTGCTGGGATCGGAGTGGACCGACGAGGACGGCCCGCGCGGACTGCGCCAGAACGACGTGCTGATTGTTGCTCCGTACAACGCGCAGGTGCTGCTGTTGCGCGAGCACCTCGACGCCGCAGGCTACGACGGCGTCGACGTCGGGACGGTGGACAAGTTTCAGGGCAGGCAGGCGCCGGTGGTGTTCGTCTCGATGACGGCGTCATCCATCGATGATGTGCCGCGCGGAATCGCGTTCCTGCTCAACCGGAATCGGCTCAACGTGGCGGTGAGCCGGGCCAAATACGCCAGCATCGTCGTGCGCTCACAGACGCTGACCGACTACCTGCCGTCGACGCCGGACCGCCTCGTCGAGTTGGGCGCGTTCCTGTCCCTCGCGCCCGACACCGAGGGCTAGTCGCCCGGCCTGGAGTGCCGCCCGCGGCTGGACGAATCGTCAGCCTCGGCGCGCGAATGCCGTCCGTTGGAGCGGGACGGGAAACCCTCGGGTTCTCCGTCGCCCAGCCCGTGGCGCGACGGCGGCTCGTAGTCGCCGTCGTCCGGGCTCTCATGATGGGCGTGGCTGCCGAAGTCCAGCGGGTAGTCCGGGTCGAGTACATCCGGTTTGCGCGTCTCTCGTGGCGGTTCCGGCTCCGCAGGCGGCTCGAAGCGGCTCAGCGGCTGGAACCTTTCTTCGTCGTCGACGTGAAAGCCGTTGTGGGCGAACCCGATCGGCTCGACCCACGGCTTGGGCGGGGGCACATCGGCCAGGAAATCCAAGAGGCTGCGGCCGTGATCTCCCAGATACGCGGGCGGCTGCACCGATTCGACCGGAGGTGCGGGGTCAACCGCGGGGATGACCTCGGTCGGCGCCGGGTCCGGCAGGTCCTCGTCGCCCGAAACGTGCTGCCCCTCCCCGTGGAGGTGGTCCCAGGACTCGACGGGCTCATCCCCCCTGCCTTCGGCGGGGAGGTGCCCCCAACGCCAGGGTTCTGCGGGAGCGGTCAGCAGGTGCTCATGCCGGGCCGTCAACGGCTCGGTGTCGTCCTCGTCCTCTTTGGCGCGCGCGACGTGGCCGTCCGCGACCGGTGCGGGTTCGTCGCGGTGCACAGTGAACTCGAGGTAGTCGTCGTCGTCGACGTAATCGCTGTCGTCCCAATACTCGTCGGGTTCTGCTGTGGCTAGGGCTGCGGAACGGGCCGGCTGGTAGCCGAGCAGGAACAGCGCGGCGATGACACCGAACAGCGCGACGAACGCAGGCAACAGCAGCGACTGGGACATCGCCGTGGCGAACGGTTCGCGGAGGAAATCCGGCAACTGCGCGGCCGAGCCTTCCCCGCCGCCCGGCGCGCCCGCCGCGAGCGGTAGTTCGGCATTGATCCTCGACGTCATGAACGCCGCCATGGCCGCGCTGCCCAGCACCGACCCGACCTGTCGGGTGCTGTTGTAGACACCCGAACCGGCGCCTGCCAGTTGCGGCGGCAGATTACGTGTCGCCGTGGCCGCCAGCGGCGACCAGATGAAGGCCATTCCGGCGCCCATCGCGATCAACGGCAACACAATTCGCCAGATCGGTGTCGTCGGTGTCATCTCGACCGACAGCCAGGTCAGCCCGATCGCCACCAGCGAGAAACCGAATCCGATGATCGGCCGCGGATGCATCCGGTCGACGAGCATGCCGACCACGGGCGCAAGGCCGCCGGACGCAATCGCCATCGGCGCGGTGAGCAATGCCGAGCGGATCTCCGACAGGCCGCACGCCACCTGGGCGTAGAACATCACCGACAGGATCATCGCCGTCACGACGAAGCCGATCGTCGCGACGCCGAGATTGGACAGGCTGAAGTTGCGGTCGCGGAAGATGACCAGCGGGATCAGCGGCTCGTTGCGATTGGCCTGCTGCCAGAAGATGAATGCCGCCATGAAGCCGATGCCACCGGCCAGCGTGCCCCAGATCCACGGCGCCCAGTTGTGCGACGAACCTTCCTGCAGCGCGAAGACGATGAGGAACATGGCGACGCCGGACAGAAGCACACCGAGAAGATCGAAGCGACGCTTCTCGGTGGGCAGGTCAGGGATCAGCACGAAGGCCAGCCCCAGCCCGATGACTCCGATGGGCACGTTGACGAAGAAGATCCACTGCCAACCGAGCCAGCCGACCAGGACGCCGCCGGCCAGCGGTCCGACAAGGGTGGCCACCCCGGCGGTGGCACCCCACAGGCTCATCGCGACGCCCCGCCGCTCGGCGGGGAAGATGCGGGTGATCGTGGACAGCGTCTGCGGAGTGAGCAGTGCCGCGCCGACGCCCTGCAGCACGCGGGCCGCGATCAGCATGCCGATGCTGCCGGACAGCCCGCACCACAACGATGCGAACGTGAACACCGCCAGGCCGATCAGATAGAGGTTCTTCGGCCCGAATCGATCACCGAGGCGGCCGGCCACCAGCAGCGGCACCGCGTACGCAAGCAGGTAGGCGCTGGTCACCCAGATGACGGCGTCGTAGTCGACCCCGAGCGAGGACATGATCGCTTTGTTGGCGACCGCGACGATGGTCGCGTCGACGAGGATCATGAAGAAGCCGACCAGCATCGCCGCCAGCGCGTACCACGGGTTGGCCGACCGCGGAGCACTCGCCGCAGGACGGCCTCGCAGCGCCGTGGTCATGCCCCCACCTCGTTTCGGCTTCACTCGATGGTGTCGAATTCAGCAGTCCGCTGCCACCGCGATTGGCCTGTTCGCCTAGATTTTAAGGAGCTTCGCAGACATCTGACCTGCGTCTGGAGCGCAGCTGCAGGTGACAAATACCCACCGAGTTCAGCTGACATACCACGAAGCGCTTAAATCCCGATCGTCGAATTACTCCACTTCGAGTAATTCGCCACGACGGTACGGGCCGATCGCGGCCCGGACAACCTACGCCGGTTCGGCGAGCGCGTCCTCGGACACGGATTCGTCCGCGCCGTCGCTGGTCGAGACGCCGACAGCGAGAAGAGCCACCAGCGCGATCAGCACGCCGCAGGTCATCACGACGGACAGCGCGAGCTCGTCGTTTCCGAGCACACCCACCACCGGGGCGATCGCCGCGCCAAGGCCGAACTGGGCGGCGCCCAGCAGCGCGGCCGCGGTCCCCGCGGCGTCAGGATGCCGCGACAGCGCGACGGCGGGTGCGTTGGGGATGACAAGGCCCATTGCGGCCAGGATCCCCCAAACCGGTACCACGAACCCGGCAAGGCCGCCGACGTGCGCAACGGACAGGCCCACGAAGATACCGCCCGCCAGCAGCGCGGCGGCCAGCGCCCACAGCGTGATCGTCTGCGGAGAGAACCGCTTCAACAGGACGACGTTGAATTGCGTCGCGCCGATCAAGGCCACCGCGCCCGCTCCGAACACCAGCGCGAACGCCTGCTGGTCGAGGCCGTAGCGGCCCTGCAGCACGAAGGACGCGCCCGCGATGTAGGCGAACAGACCCGACATCCCCAGCGCTGCGACGAGGACGAGGATGACGAACCGCTTGTCCCGCAGCAGCTCCACATAGGTGGCGGCGATGCCGCGCACTCGCAACGGCCTGCGGTGCGACGGCGGCAGCGTCTCGGGCAGCGCCGTCACGGCCACCAGCAACAGCACACCCGCCAGACCCACCAGAGCGGTGAAGACCCAGTGCCACGACGCATGCAGCAGCACCGCCGCGCCCAGAGACGGCGCCACCACGGGCGCGACGCCGAGCACGAGCATCAGCCGCGACATCACCGTGGCCGCTGCGGAGTCGGCGAACAGATCGCCTACCACCGCGATGGCGACGACCATCGCCGCCGCAGCGCCGACGCCCTGCAGCACGCGCGCGAGTCCCAGCACCGCCAAATTCGGCGCCAGCATGCAGACCACCGAGGCGACGATGTGCAGCACGATTCCCGCCATCAGCGGGCGCCTGCGGCCCAGCGAGTCCGACAGCGGGCCGACGATCAGCTGGCCGAGCGCCAACCCGGCCAGTGTTCCGGTCAGCGTGAGCTGGATGACCGAGGAAGACACCGACAGGTCGTCGGCGATCTTCGGCAGTGCAGGCAGGTACATGTCGATGGTCAGCGGACCCAGCGCGACCATCACACCCAGCACCAGAATCATGCGTGCGCGACTGGGTGAGCTGACCTCCACAGCGGGCGATATTGCCATGGAAGTGATTAGCACGCTAAATCAATAATTTCTTCCCAGACCACGCCCGTGACCGCCGTCACCCGCGGGCACCAAGCGCCCTCTGCAGTTCGTTGGGCAACCGCTAGCCTGAAGGCAGCCGATACCGCACCAAGGGAGGCCGCAATGAGCGCTCGGTCCAAGACCAAGAGCCAACCGCCGGCTGTCAGAAACGGCACAGACGAGAACCCGGGTGCCGCAGCGCGGGTGCTGTCGCAGATCATCGAACGCGGCTCGCGGGTCCAAAGCCCGGCCGTCAAGGCCTACGTCGAGCGGTTGCGGGAGGGCGCTCCGAACGCCACCCCCGCCGAGATCGTCACCAGGCTGGAGAAGCAGTATCTGGCCGCGGTGATGGCCAGCGGCGCGGCCGTCGGCTCCGCGGCTGCCGTCCCCGGCATCGGCACTCTCGCGGCGCTGTCGGCGGTGGCCGGTGAGACGGTGGTCTTCCTCGAGGCGACGGCATTGTTCGTGCTTGCGGAGGCCGAGGTGTACGGCATCCCGGCCGAGCACCGCGAGCGCAGGCGCGCCCTGGTGCTTGGCGTGCTGGTCGGCGAGGAGAGCAAGAACGCGGTCGCCGATCTCATCGGTCCGGGCCGGGCCAGGGGTGCGTGGCTGAGTGACGGAGCGGCAACGTTGCCGCTGCCTGCGGTGTCGCAGCTGAATTCGAGGCTGCTGCGCTATTTCGTCAAGCGCTACACGCTCAAGCGGGGGGCGATCATGTTCGGCAAGCTGCTGCCGGTGGGTATCGGCGCGATTGTCGGCGGCGTCGGCAACAGGCTGATGGGCAAGCGCATCATCAACCACGCACGCGAGGCGTTCGGTCCGCCGCCGCCTCGGTGGCCGTCGAAATTGCACGTGCTGCCGTCGCCGCAGGACTGACGGGCCCCCAGCGATTAACGCTCTTGGCCCATCGGCGCGCGTTAGCCTTTAAGCGGCGTTGATGCGGGTAACCGCAGGCTGAAGGAACAACAGAGGGCAGGCGTCCGACAGGACTCTTGCCGCAGGCGAAGGAATCGAGGCGAGTAGCTGCCGTGAGCAGTTCAACATCACCATTCGGACAGAACGAGTGGTTGGTCGAGGAGATGTATCGCAAGTTTCGTGAAGACCCCTCCTCAGTCGATCCGAGTTGGCATGAGTTTTTAGTCGACTACTCGCCCGAACCAACCGCAGGTACTACGAAGGCCCCCGGCGGCGGACGGCAGTCCGCGCCCACCGCGCCGCCCGAACCCGCGCCCGCCCCCGCGCCCAAGGCCTCGGCAGGCAACGGCGCTCCCGCCACGACGGAGCAGGCGCCCACCAAGGCCGAAGCCGCTTCGCCCAAGAAAGAGGCACCGCCGGCCAAGACGGAGCCTCCGGCGGCGAAGACGGACGTCGCACCCGCCAAACCCACAGCCGCAGAATCGAAGTCGGCCGCATCCTCCGCTCCCACCGGCGGCGGCGACGAGGCACAGGTGTTGCGCGGCGCGGCGGCGGCCGTCGTGAAGAACATGTCGGCGTCGCTGGAAGTGCCCACCGCGACCAGTGTCCGGGCCATCCCCGCCAAGCTGATGATCGACAACCGCATCGTCATCAACAACCACCTCAAGCGCACGCGCGGCGGCAAGATCTCGTTCACCCACCTGATCGGCTACGCGATCGTGCAGGCGGTCAAGAAGTTTCCGAACATGAACCGGCACTTCGCCGATGTGGACGGGAAGCCGAACGCCATCACCCCGGCGCACACCAACCTCGGGTTGGCGATCGATCTGCAGGGCAAGGAGGGGAACCGTCAGCTGGTCGTGGCGGCCATCAAAGGCGCCGACGCCATGCGGTTCGGCCAGTTCATCGCCGCCTACGAGGACATCGTGCGACGGGCCCGCGACGGCAAGCTGACAGCCGAGGACTTCTCCGGTGTGACGATCTCGCTGACCAACCCCGGCACGATCGGCACCGTCCACTCGGTGCCCCGGTTGATGCGCGGCCAGGGCGCGATCATCGGCGTCGGCGCAATGGAATACCCTGCAGAGTTCCAGGGCGCCAGCGAGGAACGCATCGCCGAACTGGGCATCGGCAAGCTCATCACCCTCACGTCCACCTACGACCACCGCATCATTCAGGGCGCGGAGTCCGGTGACTTCCTGCGCACCGTGCACGAGCTGCTGCTCTCCGACGACTTCTTCGACGAGATCTTCCACGAGCTCGGCATCCCCTATGAGCCGGTGCGGTGGCGCACCGACAACCCCGACTCGATCGTCGACAAGAATGCCCGCGTCATCGAGTTGATCGCGGCCTACCGCAACCGCGGGCATCTGATGGCAGACATCGACCCGCTGCGGCTGGACAAGAGCAGGTTCCGCAACCACCCCGACCTCGATGTCACCACGCACGGGATGACGCTGTGGGACCTGGACCGGGTGTTCAAGGTCAACGGCTTCGCAGGCGCCCAGCACAAGAAGCTGCGCGATGTCCTTGGCCTGCTGCGTGATTCGTACTGTCGCCACGTCGGCGTCGAGTACACCCACATCCTGGAGCCCGAGCAGCAGAAGTGGCTGGAGGAGCGCGTCGAGGTCAAGCACGAGAAGCCGACGGTCGCGCAGCAGAAGTACATCCTGTCCAAGCTGAATGCCGCTGAAGCATTCGAAACGTTCCTGCAGACGAAATACGTTGGGCAGAAGCGGTTCTCGTTGGAGGGCGCCGAAACCGTCATCCCGATGATGGACGCCGTCATCGACCAGGCCGCCGAGCACAGCCTCGACGAAGTCGTCATCGGCATGCCGCACCGCGGCAGGCTCAACGTGCTGGCCAACATCGTCGGCAAGCCGTACTCGCAGATCTTCAGTGAGTTCGAGGGCAACCTGAACCCGTCGCAGGCGCACGGCTCCGGCGACGTGAAGTACCACCTGGGCGCCAACGGCACCTACATACAGATGTTCGGCGACAACGACATTGCGGTCTCGCTGGTCGCCAACCCGTCGCACCTGGAGGCCGTCGACCCTGTTCTGGAGGGCATTGTCCGCGCCAAGCAGGACGTGCTGGACAAGGGCGACGGACCCGACGGCTTCACGGTGGTGCCGCTGATGCTGCACGGCGATGCGGCGTTCGCCGGTCAGGGCGTTGTCGCCGAGACGCTCAACCTTGCGCTGCTACGCGGTTACCGCACCGGCGGCACGATCCACATCATCGTCAACAACCAGATCGGTTTCACCACTTCGCCTTCCGACGCGAAATCGTCGGAGTATTGCACCGACGTCGCGAAGATGATCGGGGCGCCGATCTTCCACGTCAACGGCGACGACCCGGAGGCCGCGGTGTGGGTGGCCCGGCTGGCGATGGACTTCCGGCAGAAGTTCAAGAAGGACGTCGTCATCGACATGCTGTGCTACCGCCGACGCGGACACAACGAGGGCGACGACCCGTCGATGACGCAGCCGGCGATGTACGACGCCATCGACACCAAGCGCGGCGCCCGAAAGACATACACCGAGGCCTTGATCGGCCGCGGCGACATCTCGATGAAGGAAGCCGAAGACGCCCTGCGTGATTACCAGGGCCAACTGGAGCAGGTGTTCAACGAGGTTCGCGAGCTGGAGAAGCACACGATCGAACCCAGTGAGTCCGTCGAGAGCGATCAGATGCTTCCCGCGGGCATGAACACCGCCGTCGACAAGTCGCTGCTTGCCGAAATCGGCGACGCCCATCTGGCGTTGCCGGACGGCTTCACCGTGCACTCGCGGGTCAAGCCGGTGCTGGAGAAGCGCCGCGAGATGGCGTACGAAGGCAAGGTCGACTGGGCGTTTGGCGAACTGCTGGCGCTGGGGACGCTGATTGCGGAAGGCAAGCTGATCCGGCTGTCTGGTCAGGACACCAGGCGCGGCACGTTCACCCAGCGGCACTCGGTGATCATCGATCGCAAGACGGGCGCCGAGTTCACCCCGCTACAGCTGCTGGCCACCAACTCCGACGGGCAACCGACCGGCGGCAAGCTGATGGTGTACGACTCGGCGCTGTCCGAATATGCCGCGGTGGGCTTCGAATACGGCTACTCGGTCGGCAATCCCGATGCAGTCGTGTTGTGGGAGGCGCAGTTCGGCGACTTCGTCAACGGTGCGCAGTCGATCATCGACGAATTCATCAGCTCCGGTGAAGCCAAGTGGGGCCAGCTGTCCGATGTCGTGCTGCTGCTGCCGCACGGCCACGAGGGTCAGGGCCCGGACCACACGTCTGGTCGCATCGAGCGGTTCCTGCTGCTGTGGGCCGAGGGTTCGATGACGATCGCGATGCCGTCGACGCCTGCGAGCTACTTCCACCTGCTGCGGCGGCACGCGCTGGACGGGATACATCGTCCGCTGATCGTGTTCACGCCGAAGTCGATGCTGCGAAACAAGGCCGCCGTCAGCGATATTCGCGACTTCACCGAACAGAAGTTCCGTTCGGTGCTCGAGGAGCCGACGTACACCGACGGCGTCGGCGACCGCGACAAGGTCACGCGCATCCTGATGGTTAGCGGCAAGCTCTACTACGAGCTGGCGGCGCGCAAGGCGAAGGGCAACCGCGAGGACGTGGCGATCGTACGCATCGAGCAGCTCGCACCGCTGCCCAGGCGCAGGCTGAACGAGACGCTGGACCGCTATCCCAACGCCGAGCAGTTCTTCTGGGTGCAGGAGGAACCTGCCAATCAGGGCGCCTGGCCGACGTTCGGGCTGACGATGCCCGAGCTACTGCCAGAAAAGTTGAAGGGGCTCAAGCGGATTTCGCGGCGCGCGATGTCGGCGCCGTCGTCGGGCTCGTCGAAGGTGCATGCCGTCGAGCAGCAGGAGATCATCGACGAGGCGTTCGGCTGAACACCATCGAGACGCTGCGCCGGCACAACGGCGATTACGGTATCGACGGCTCGTTTCACATGGTCTCTGCGCGTGGTCAGGCCGCGGCGCTCGGGGGTATCGGCACAGGATTGACCGCGTTGGCGGCGGTATGCCTGGCCCGGGGTAGGCGCCGGACGGCTGCGGTGGTGGCTGCGGCCAACGCGGCGTTGATCGCCCAAGTGGCCCTTTACGTCCACACGAGTCGACGCGGAAAGTTTCAGGTCTGGGCGCGGATACTCCACGGGTTGAACCTTCGCGGCGACGAGACGCTGCTCGACATGGGCTGCGGACGAGGTGCGGTGCTGCTGACAGCTGCGAAGTTGCTGCCGGCGGGGCTGGCGATTGGCGTTGATCTGTGGCGGGCGGACCAGACCGGCAACTCGGCACAGCAGACGCTGGCGAACGCGGCGGCCGAAAACGTCGCGGACCGAGTCGAGGTGCGCACCGCCGACATCACCGACCTGCCGTTCGACGACGACTGCGTCGACGTGGTCGTCAGCAGCCTGGCCATCCACAACATCTCCACTCCCGAGGGCAGGGTGCGGGCCGTCCGCGAAGCGGCTCGTGTGCTGCGCCCAGACGGGAAACTGGTGATCGCGGACCTGCGGGCCACTCGCCGACACGCAAAGTTGCTGCGTGAACTCGGTTGGCAGGTACAACGTCGCAACCTGGGTTGGCGGATGTGGTGGGGGGGTCCGTGGGGGCCGACGCACTTGCTGACGGCGACGAAGCCGACGGCGGGCCAGCACGAGACTGCCATGCGTGCGTCCAGGAGAGAAGCAGACACCGTGAGCCTCAGGCTTCCGGCGTTCACGCCAGCACAGGAGAGCCTGTTCCTGACGCTGGGGGGCAGGGCACTCGATAGCCGCCTGCGGCGCCCGTTCCTCGGCGACACCATGGCCGACGAAATTATCACGCGTATCGGCTACGACCTTTCGAAGTTCCCCACGATCAGCACCACCAGAGTCGACCCGAGGGCCAAGGTTTTCGAGATCGCCGTGCGGGCCAAGAGGCTCGACGAGGTGGTTCGCCGGTTCGTCTTGCGCCACCCGGATGCGGTCGTGCTGGAACTGGGCGCAGGGCTGGACGGTAGGGTGTTCCGCGTTAATCCGCCGTCCACTGTCGACTGGTATGACGTCGACTTCCCGCAGGTCATCGCCCTCCGGTCACGGGTGTTGCCGAAACTGGCCAACGTCTGCAGCATCAGCGCTGATTTGGCCGACCCGAACTGGCTCGACGAGCTTCCCGCAGACCGTCCGGTCGTGATCGTCGCCGACGGCCTTGGCGCATTCGTCACCCACCACGACTTCGTGCTCTTGCTGAACCGGTTGATCAGCCACTTTCCCAGCGGGGAACTGGCATTCAACGCCTACACCACGTACGCCATCTGGCTGCTCAAGCATTCGCGCGCAATGGCCGCCATCGCGGACGATGTGGTCAATCCGGGTTTCAACGATCCTCGCCAACCCGAGAGCTGGGCCGAAGGCCTGGAACTGGTCGAGGAAATGTTTCTGACGCGAGCACCCGAGGTGGTCGAGCTTCCGCGAGCCTGGCGCTTGGCATCGCGCCTAGCGGCACGCAGCCCGGCCGTGTCGCGGATGATCGGCACCGTGGTGCTGCGCTTTCGGTTCTAATTCGGTTGACGGGGACTCTTCCGCGATTGCGCAGAACCCGCGGGGATGATCGGCTTGTCAGCGGTGGTGCGTTAAGCATCGGTGCCGCTCTTGCCCGCGTTGTCAATGCGGGCTTCGACTATCGTGCTCGAGCGCATGCGTGAAGAAGTCCTCAGCCTCCCGATCCAAGGCTAGGTGTCGTCAGGCTATTGCGTAGTCGCTCAATGGGAATCGGAGTTGTTCCTTGACGGCGTTGTTCACCGACGTGGGTCGGAAAAGCGGTGCTTCCCCGGCGTGGTTGAACCAGTACGACCGCGAGGTCACACAGTTGCCGAGGTGGAAGACCGAATCGTCGAGCAGTTCGGTCATCTGATCGAGGAAGCGAGCATTGGCCTGTTCGGTGACCTCGAAGGTGCGACCACCGCGCCGCTGTACTTCACCCAAGAGGCGATCCATGTGCCGCATCTGGTATTCCACGGTGTTGAACCACGACAGACCGACCCACGCATACGGGCTGGCCAACGTCAAGAAGTTCGGGAAGTAGGGCACCGACACGCCTTCATAGGCCTGGAACCTGTTCTCCCGCCACCACTTCCCCAGGTCCCGGCCGTCGCGGCCGATCACCTCGATCGCCGGCAAGTTGACGTCCCACACGTCGAACCCGGTGGCGAGCACCAATGTGTCAATGAACCGTTTGGTGCCGTCACGGGCCACGACGCCGTCGGGTTCGATCCTTTCGATGCCGCTGTTCACGAGATGTACGTGCGGCTTGGTGAACGTGCGGTAGTAGGTGTTGGACATTGTCGGGCGCTTGCAGCCGAAGTCGTAATCCGGAGTCAGCTTGCGTCGCAACTCCCTGTCACGGATCGACAGGAAGCGATGGATGGTGGCCAGGGTCGACGCGCCGACATTCAGCCCCTTGAAGTACCGATATTTCCACATCGCGAGCACCATGACGGCGTCCACGGTGATGTCTGTGAACCACCGTACGATCCGCTGAGTAAACGGCATCCTGGCGAAGAGCCGTTGCACTGTGGGCGAGAACCCGAAATCGATCTTGGGCATCACCCAGATCGGCGTGCGTTGATAGACCGTCAGCTCCGAAACTTGCTTGCCGAGCTCGGGGATGATCTGTACGCCGGTGGACCCGGTTCCGATGATTCCTACGCGGCGCCCTTCAAGTGAGTAGCTGTCATCCCATGCGGCGGTGTGGATGATGCGTCCGGCGAACGTGTCGATACCGGGAATGTCGGGGCTGCGTGGCTGAGACAGGAAGCCGGTCGCTGCGATGAGGAACTGCGCGCTCAGGGTCTCACCGCCGGTAAGCGCAACCCGCCAGACCTGGCTCTCGTCGTCCCAGCGGGCGCCTTCGACGTTGGTGTTGAACCGGATATTGCGGCGCACATCATACTTGTCGACTACGT
>JBKPSU010000019.1:0-45034 GCA_046735135.1 Actinomycetota bacterium | reverse complement strand
CGCGTAGTTCAGTCCGAGACCGGTCCTCAACCGCTGGATGCGGCCGACTGTCACCAACGCAGACGGTTCGAACCGGAGATTGCCGCTTGCATCCTGCTGGCAAGCGACGAGGCCGAGCGCCACCAATCGGCGCACCATGTCGGGATGCAACCCGCAGCGTGTTGCAAAGTCGTCGAGCTGCATTCCGGGCCGCCGCGCCAGGACATAGCGTGATGCGGTCATGGTCCCCTCCTGGGGTCGAACGTGGACTCCGCCGCCAGTTGCTCGAACAGCTCGCGTTCCCGCGCAGTGGGTTTCGGTGGCACCATCACCTTGATTTCTGCGTAGAGGTCGCCTGCGGCACCGCGCGGGTTGGGCATGCCTTCGCCGCGCAGCCGCAACCGCCGGCCGGTCGACGACCCCTGCGGCACCTTAACTTTCGCTTCGCCGCCGGGAGTTCGAATAGCGACAGTGGTCCCCAGCACCGCCTCCCATGGCGACACCGGCAGATCGACGGTGACGTCGCGTCCGTCGAGCCGGAATCGGGGATGCGGCTTGATGCGGACCCGCAGGTACAGATCTCCGGCCGGTCCATCGCCGCTACCTCGGCCGCCCTCTCCCGCCAGCCGTATCCGCTGACCGTCGATGACACCCGCGGGAATGTTTACCCCGTAGTTGCGGCCATCTAGTGAGATCTGCCGTTTGCCGCCCCGGTAGGCCTCCTCGACGGTCAGCTCCAGCAGCGCTTCCTGGTCGGCGCCCGGAATCGGCCCGTATCCGCCAGTGCCGCCGAACATGTCGTCGAAAAGGTCCTCGATGTTGATGCCGCCGGCGCCGCCGAAGCCCTGGCCGTAGCGCACCCGCGCGCCGGAGGGCCCTGCGCCGTGGACGCCACCGACACCGGCGCCCACCCGCTCTTCCCAGTCCTCGGGCACCTTCCGGAAGTCTTCGCCGAATCGGTCGTAGCGCTTGCGGGTTTCGGGGTCCGACAGCACGTGATACGCCTCGTTGATCTCCTTGAAGCGTTCTTCGGCCGCTGGATCCTTGTTGACGTCGGGGTGATGCTTGCGGGCCAGTGTGCGGAACGCCTGCTGGATCTGATCGGCGGTCGCGTCCCGCGACACCCCGAGGACTTCGTAGTAGTCGCGGGCCACCCGATCTCACTCCTCGCGTCGGCTCACCACCACGGCCGCCGGCCGCAGTTGCCTCGATCCGTCGCCGTAGCCCGGTCGAAGTACTTCGACAACCGTCCCGGACGCGCTGTCCGGGTGGTCCACCACACCGACCACCTCGTGACGCTCCGGGTCGAAGGGCACCCCTGTCTCCGCATCGCGCCGATAACCGAGCTGCTCGAGAACCTGTAGCGCTTGTTCGAGAATGCTCCGCACGCCCTCGACGACCGCGTCGGACTGATCACCCGTGTGGGCGATCGCCCGCTCCAGGTTGTCCACGACCGGCAGCCAGGCGCCGGCCACCCTGGATCGTTCCGTTGTTCGCTCGCGGTCCAGTTCGCGCGCATACCGCTTGCGCAGGTTGTCCAGATCGGCGACCGCGCGTCGCCAGCGGTCCTCGAGCTTGGCCAGCTCGGTGTCCGAATCAGGTTGGGAAGCAACCGCTTCAGGCGGACTTTCGTCTACCCGGTCATCGTTTTCGACGGTCTTGGAATGTTCTGTCGAACTGACCATGGCGGCTCAGCCCCGGTCGAACTCGGCGTCGACCACGTCGTCGTCACCGACTGGAGAGCCCCGGCCGTCGCCGGATGGTTGCCCGTTGCCGCCACCGGACGGCATGGGTTGTAGCCCGTAAAGCACCTGCTGCAGTTCAGATGTCAGCGATTGCACCCGGTCCATCGGTGCCTCTTCCTTGACGGCTTGCCGAGCGTCGGCGACCAACATCTCGGCGCGTGCCCGGTCATGCGGCGCCGCGGAGTCGCCTAGCTCGGCGAGCCGGCGCTCGACTTGGTAAGCCGCCGAATCGAGTTCATTGCGTGCATCGACTTGCTTACGCAGCTGTTCGTCCTCACGGCGGTGCGCCTCGGCCTCGGCGAGCATCCGCTCGACCTCGCTCTGATCGAGGTTCGACTGTTCGCTGATGGTGATGCCCTGCTCGGCGCCGGTGTCCTTGTCGCGCGCGGTGACATGCAGGATCCCGTTGGCATCGATGTCGAAGGTGACCTCGACCTGTGGCTCACCGCGCGGGGCCGGTCGGATGTTCTCCAGCTTGAACCTGCCGAGTACGCGATTGTCCTTGGCCATCTCGCGTTCGCCTTGCAGCACAACGATATCCACGGCCGGCTGGTTGTCCGCCGCGGTAGTGAACACCTCGCTGCGCCGGGCCGGAATCGTGGTGTTGCGCTCGATGATCTTGGTCATCACGCCGCCGGCGGTCTCCACACCCAGCGACAATGGGGTGACGTCGAGCAGCAGGACGTCGGAGACCTCGCCCTTGAGCACGCCCGCCTGGATCGCGGCGCCGAGCGCGACCACCTCGTCCGGGTTGACGGTCATGTTCGGGTCCTTGCCGCCGGTGAGCCGGCGGACCAGGGTCTGGACGGCGGGGATGCGGGTCGACCCGCCGACCAGGATGACCTCGTCGATGTCGTTGGCCGTCACTTTGGCGTCGTCCATTGCCTGCTTGACCGGACCCATGCAGCGCTCCACCAGATCGTGCGTTAGTTCGTCGAATTTCGATCGATTGATGGTCATGGTGAGGTGCTTGGGGCCGTTGGCGTCGGCAGTGACAAACGGCAGGTTGACCTGCGTCTGTGTCACCGACGACAGTTCCACCTTCGCCTTCTCGGCCGCCTCGAACAGTCGCTGCAGCGCCTGCGAATCTTTGCGCAGATCGATGTTGTTCTCGCGCTGGAACTCGTCGGCCAGATAGTCCACGAGCCGGCGGTCGAAGTCGTCGCCACCCAGATGGGAATCACCTGCGGTGGAGCGAACCTCGACCACCCCGTCACCGACGTCGAGAAGGCTGACATCGAACGTGCCGCCGCCGAGGTCGAAGACCAGCACGGTCTCGTGGCCCTTTTTGTCCAGCCCGTAGGCCAGCGCCGCGGCGGTGGGCTCGTTGATGATGCGCAGCACATCCAGCCCGGCGATCCGGCCGGCATCCTTGGTGGCGTTGCGTTGCGCGTCGTTGAAGTACGCCGGAACGGTGATCACCGCTTCCTTGACCCGTTCGCCGAGGAACTTGCCGGCGTCGTCGACGAGTTTACGCAGCACCTGCGCGCTGATCTCCTCCGGCGAGTACTGCTTGCCGCGCACGTCGAACCGGGCGGCGCCACCCTCGCCCTCGACGACGTCGAAGCTGACCGCCTTGGCTTCCTCCGATATTTCATCGAAGCGGCGACCGATGAATCGCTTCGCCGAATAGATGGTGCCCTTCGGGTTCATGATCGACTGCCGCCTGGCCAGTTGCCCGACCAGACGCTCACCGTTTTCCGTGAAGGCCACCACCGACGGGGTCGTTCGCGCGCCCTCGGCGTTGGGAATCACAATCGGCTCCCCGCCCTGCCAGGCGGCGATCACCGAGTTCGTTGTCCCGAGATCGATGCCTACCGCTGTTGCCATCGTCTATTCCCTTCGGTTGCCGCTGTTGAGGAGTTGCAGCGCACGCCATAACACGCGCGCCATAACACGCGTTGTAATTCACTCCCGAACAAGAAGTTTGGCTATCCATAGCGAGAGTCGCGTGCGCCCGGTGGGCCGAAAATCTGGGTTCCGATTCGTCCTGACAGCACACAAGGGGAGTCAGGATCGCCACCATGCGCGGGGGGGAACTTTCCTTCCGGACCGGGCAAAGGGTTCGGACGGGTGATTTCGGGTACGCCATCACTACCGCACAGCGGACAGTCCGGCCCGCGGCGGCTCGGGAGGAGGGGTAGCTAGCACGGCTACTCTGAGATGAACGGCGAAGCGCGCAGCGCGGCAGAGGGCACCCGGCAGGCCCAACAGCTTTCGCCAGGGGGTTTGACCGCGTTGTCAAACCTTACCTTCAGCGATTCCGACGCCGACGAAATCTTCTGCGCCGCCACCGCCGCCGTTGGCGGCCTCGCGCCCTGCCAAGTTGAGGCCAGTTACCGGTCGGTAAACGGCGGGTTCGTTCGCTTTCCACCGTCCCAAGCCGCACACCCCGACGTCGAACGACACATCCGCGAGTCGGGCTCGGATGGGCAGGTCGATTTACAAAATGGCCGGTGGGGGTGGGCGTTCCCGCTGAGTCACCGAAGCACCGTCAACGGGTGTCTGGTGGTCAGCGCCGCGAGTGCACCGTCTGAAAATCAGTTTCAGTTGTTGACCATGCTCGCCCAGCAGGCCGGCGCTGCCCTGGCGCATGCCGCAATGCATGACCGCGACACCGGTACGGCGGCAAAGCTGAGAAAGGCGAACGCCGACCAGGAGGTAGCGAATCGCGAACTTGCCACCACGGTGTCACGGCTGCAACGTCAAACGAACGTGCACGAGATATTGAGCGCGGCGGTGGCGGCGGGTAGGGGCGAGCAGGGCATCGTGAACGCGCTGTATGACCTGACAGGGCATTCGGTGGGCCTCGAAGATAGGTTCGGCAACCTACGCTGCTGGGCCGGACCCGGACAACCCCGCCCCTACTCCAAACAGGCGGCGGACAAACGCGAACTCCTGCTGCACGAGCTGGCCGCACAGAACACACCAGCACGGATCGGTGGGCGGGTGCTCACGCTCGTCCAGCCCCGTGCCGAGATCCTCGGTGTCCTCGCGTTGAGCGACCCGGACGACACGGTGACTGAGGACGACTTGTTCGCCCTGCGCTATGGCAGCACCGTTCTGGCGCTGGAGCTTTCCCACCAGCGAACCGTCGCTGAGATCGAACTCAATCTGCGCCGCGATCTTGTCGACGATCTGTTGGCCGGCACCGACCGAGACGGGGCCTACGCTCGTGCCGACGCCCTGGGCCATGACCTACGACGGCCGCACCATGTGGTGGTGATGAAAAGTACCGGTGGCGCCGAGAGCACGCTGCCAGTTGCCGCCGGGCGAGCCGCGACCGCGTTGGATATGAACTATCTGCTCGGGCGTCATGCAGGTCTGGTTGTTCTGCTCACCGACGGCCGCCCGGACCCGCGGGCGTTGCACCACGCGATCAGTGAAAGCCTTGGCATGACCACCAGCGTGATCGGTATCGGCTCTCGATGCGCGGTGCCCGAGGATTTTCCGCAATCCTTCATCGAAGCGCGTCGCGCCATGAGCATCCGACTGCGCTCAGTCAATCCGAAAGGCGCAACGGCGTTCGACGAACTCGGTTTCTATCGCCTCATCGACGCCGCCCATGGCGGCGGCGAGGTCGAAAGTTTCGTGCGCGAGTGGCTGGGCCCACTCCTGGATTACGACGACCGCAAGAACTCCGAACTGGTGATGACCCTGAGCGATTACCTGGAGTGCGGTGGAAATTATGACGAATCCGCGGGTGCACTGCACATCCATCGCAGCACGCTTCGCTACCGGCTGGCGCGCATCGCCGAACTCACCGGCCACGACCTCCGTAACGTCGATACCCGGTTCAACCTGCACGCCGCGACTCGGGCGTGGCGATTCCTGAACCTCGATCGCTGACCGGCAACCCGCTGCAGCGGGCGTCTAGGATGAGCCGTCGCCCGACTCACTCACCGTGATCTTGCTTGACTTGGTGCTCTCGGCCTTCGGTACATAGAGTTTCAGCACGCCATACGCCAGGGACGCCTCGATGCCGCCGTCGCGGAGGTTGCCCGGGAACGCAACACGAAACTCGAACTCACCGACCCGCCGGGTCCGGCGGCGGAACATACCTTCGCGCTTGCGCTCCTTCACCTCACCGGTTACCACCAACTCGTTGCCGTTCAGCTTGACATCGACGTCCTCGCGCCGCACACCAGGAAGCTCGACCTCGATGGCATACGCGCTGTCGGTCTCAACGATGTCGGCTGCCGGCAACCAGGCGCCATCACCGGTGAGGTCACCGAACACCGACTGCGCCAGCCGATCCATCTGCGCATAGAGATTCTCGAACTCGCGCAACGGGCGCCACTGCGCCTGACCAGCAGAACCTTTCACAGAAAGAGTCATGTCAGCTCCTCTTTCATCTCATCAGCGGTTGTTGTCAACGACTGCCCCGTCGAAGCGGCCGGGCGCCTGGCACTGTCGGGACGATTCTTCAGGCCCGCGATTTCGCTCGCCGGGGTCAGTCAGGATAAGTGGCGACGGTCGGCATCAGAACACCAGCCGGAATAGCGTGAACACCCGGTTCCAATGCGCAGTCGACGGGTTGGACACCGTTGGGTCCACTACCCGAAACGACCGGGCCAGCGCGATGCTCAACCCGCCGAACAGCTCTGGCAGCAGCTGCTCAGTGTCCTCGGCGAACGTAATGTCCCCAGGTGGTCGTCGTACCACCTGGCGCAGCAACTCGCGGATCTCCTCGGCCTCGTCGAGCTTGTCGAACTCGCGCATTCGCTCCTGCACGCCCTTGGGGATCGGAAGGTCCTGCGCCACAATCACGTCACGCCCGTTCCACTTGGCCGAGTTGCGCCCCGCGATAGCAATGTCGTCGATCTGCTCGTCGACGAACTCCCGGAACCGACGTACGTCGTTCTTGTCGATGTTGATGCTTGCGACCGAGCGGAAGAACCGTTCGAACACCGGAATACCCGACGGATGGGTCACTCGATACCTCCGTTCCAAAGATCCAGACTGGCCCGAGCAGGCCAACACTCAACGTTGGCACTGTCGTCGGTGACCCCGAACCGGACCCGCAGGTGCAATCTCGCCAGGCCGGTTCGGCCTCACAGGTCAAGAGGCATGCCACCATGGCGACCTCAACCCACACTCACAAGACCCAGTTCACCCGCAATATGCCGCGCCCGAGCAGTGGAACCACTAACGGGTGACGCACCGGACCGACATCTACGCCTTTGGCACCACCGCATGCGAGTTGCTACACGGAAGAAGACCCTGTCATGCCATCGAAGACGACGAAGAGGCGCTCGGCCGTGCGCACCGCGAGCAGCCAGTACACCTCACAGGTATCCCAACGCTGCTGTATTACCAGATCGAGCAATGCCTTACCAAACGGCCCGAATCCCGCCCACCGCCGAAAATCTGCTTTCGGGTCTTGACCGGATGACCAACAAGGCCGCCAACCTTCCCGGCCTCCAAGACCTCCTCGCCGCACACCAAGACGTCCAACGTGATCGCGAGGCGTTCGCGCGGTTGCAGGCTGCGGAGGAGCGGGAGTCGCAGCGGTTCAACGAGTTGCTGAAGATCGCCGAACAGCAGCTGATCCGAATCTCCGACGAGTTCGTCGAAGCCATCAACAATCCCCATCCAGTACGCCGGCGCCTCGCGCCGCGGTGCCGGACAATGGGACTTGCAACTGCGTTTGGCGAAGCTAGAGTTCAGCGGGTGCTTCGGCGCCCAACGCCACGGCCCACCAACCCCGTATACGCTCATCGCGGGCGCCATAGTTTCACTGTCATTTGCCCGGAGTGGCGGTAGTTACACCGGCCGCAGCCACAGCCTTTGGTACGCAGACCTACAGGCAGAGGATGAATTCGGCTGGTACGAAATAGGCAGTCGCCCCGGCACCTGGAAGCAAACGACGTTTGACCGAACCGTTCGATGTCTGTCCCTCCTGGGACGCGGGTCCAGTGCTCACCGGCACCAGCCAGCAATACCAGGTCGCCTGGCCTGTCGCACTCTGGTGCCCTGGCGACCTCGATGAACCAATCAACCGATGGGCCCAGTGGTTCGCGGCAGCCGTTGACGGCACGCTCCAACGACCACGCCAGATCCCGGAGCGCCCCGTCGAGGGCACCTGGCGCCGCCCGTCGCCGGAAATGCGGAACCGTCCATCTGACACCAATGCAAAATGCGCCGTGCCACAGTGAGTTTCGTATAGCCATCTACTGAAGCAGCAGGCGCTCGTGCTGGCGGCCACACAAGCCGCCGCCGATGATGGCCGCCGCGGAAGTAAGCCCTACTTCGCCATGTTGGTGAAGCGCGACAGATGCAGTTGGTGCGCAACGGTGATGGTCTTGGTTGGTCCGTTGCGGTGTTTGGCGAGAATCAGGTCCGCCTCGCCGCCTCGTGGATCGTCGCGTTCGAACGCATCCGGGCGGTTGAGGAGGATCACCATGTCCGCATCTTGCTCGAGCGAGTTGTGGACTGAAATGCCTTGTGCAACAAAGCAATTCGTACCCGGTACCGTCCCGTCAAAGACGTCGTGCTCCCCGATGCTGGTGATCTCGACGATCCGGTCCCAGAAAACATCGTCGGTCGCCAGGTCATGGAGCTCCCGATCGAGGAAGCGTGTCTGGTTCTCGACGCCATGAATGTTCAAGTGCCAAGAGTTGCGATAGCCGATCTTTCGCACTCGGTAGATCCGGCTTTGGATCCCCAGCCGCAAGAGCAACTGTGCTACATCGTCGACTAGCTGCCGACTGGTCGAGGCATAGTAGATCCTGCCTTGACTGGCTTTCGAATCCCATCGCAACGATCCGTCGGTTGCCCAGAGGTGCCGCAGAAACAGCGCGATCTGATCGTTCGGCAATGCGAAAACTTCACGCGGCACGAACTTCTCGTAGCTCCGCTTACCGAACAGCCCACGGCGGTCGAGCCATTCTGCGATCGGATTTCCCTTGCCGTGTGTCAACCGATACGGCGCCGGGAACCGCAGCGTCGACACGCGCGCCGCAGCATAGTCATCACGCACGGCCGTCACGCCGAAGTGCTCCGCCGCGCTTGACACTGCCGCCAGGTTGAGTTCGTCGATGCTCGCGTACCGGATCGGCTGGCGCCTCACGCACGATCCGTCGCCGATCATGTGTGCCAGCAGGATGATTTCGGACTCCTCCATCCGCTGCGTGTGAACCGGCTCGGGGACACGTCTTGGCACGGCGAGGCGGTCGCCGACACTCAACTCTTCCAATCGGGTCCAGCCGTTGAATGTCATAAACGGATGGTTCGCCGTCGCCTCAATCTCGCGCCCCGACGCCAGCCGCATTTTGAAAGCTTCCTTGCGGCCGCTGGGAAACACGTTGGTCATGGGCCGTGCGACCATCCGCTTGCGTTCATCGAGCGACCAAACCAGCGGTCGCTCCCCGGTGCGCATCAGCTCGCCGAACGTCACCTCGGCCCCGGTGTCCGCGCGCAGGATTCGTGTATTCGCCGTCAGGCAGCCCGACTCACGCAGGTCTGCCAGCATGGGCTTCTTGTCTGTCCGCTGCTCCGGACCGCGATTCAGCTGGCTTATCGCGACTACGGGGAGATCGAGCTCCTTCGCTAGCAGCTTCAAGCTACGTGAAAACTCTGAGACTTCCTGCTGACGCGACTCGACCTTCTTGCCCGACGTCATCAACTGCATGTAGTCGACGACGACCAATCGAAGGTCGGCTTTCTGCTTGAGACGACGCGCCTTCGCGCGGATTTCCATCATCGTCAGGTTCGGCGAGTCATCGATATACAGTGGCGCCTCGCTGATCTCGCTCATGCGTCGCGCGAGCCGCGTCCAGTCGTCGTCACTCATCCGACCCGAACGCATATCCGCCAGCTTGATTTTCGCCTCAGCTGACAGCAACCGCATCACGATCTCGGACTTGCTCATTTCCAGCGAAAACACCACGCTGGCCAACCGGTTCTTGATCGAACACGACCGAAGGAAGTCCAGGCCGAGCGTCGAGTTGTGAGTGGGAACCATGCCGTGTCCAGCCAGATACAGGTGCGCGGGATTGTCGACCTCGACGCAGCGCACGGGCACCGTGGCGACGCGGCGCACCGCCTCGATGTGAAGTACGGGCGAAATCAATGTCGTGAGTGCACGCTGATCGTTATAGCGCCCGATGGTGCCGGCGGCCGCGATCGCGTCCACCCCGGAACGCAGACGAGCAGTTGTTCGGACGCCGTAGCCGGTTGGCCATTGGTGCATCGCATCGGCGACAACAGTCGTGCCGTCCGAGAAAGTGATCTCGAAGCACGGTCTACCCAGCATGACATCGGTGGCCTCCACCACCAGTGTCGCTGAGCCCTCGGCGTCCAGCAGCCAATCACCAACTGCGACATCGCCCATCGTCGTCCAACCCGTTGGCGTCGGCAGGGGTGTGTCGAGCGCAAGTGCCTTTCCCATGCCCGGCCGTGCGGCAACGATGATCATCTGTCCCGGATGCAGGCCGTTGGTGACGTCGTCGAGTTCGACGAATCCCGTTGGTACGCCGCGGGCCAGACCGCCGTTCGACGCGATCGCATCGATCTCGTCCATCGTCGGCTGCAACAGATCTTCCAGCGCCACAAAGTCTTCCGACGTCCGGCCATCGGTGACGTCATAGATTTCGGCCTGCGCGCGATCGACGACCTCCGCGACGTCGGCCCCCTCCGCGCCGGCGTAGCCGTATTGCACGACGCGGGTACCGGCCTCTACGAGCCTGCGCAGCGTCGCCTTCTCCGCGACTATGCCCGCGTAGAACCCCGCGTTGGCGGCCGTCGGCACGGTCGAGATCAGCGTGTGCAGATACGGCGCGCCGCCGATCCGTCGCAACAGGCCCCGCCGATCCAGCTCAGCGGCCACCGTCACCGCGTCGGCAGGCTCACCTCGGCCGTAGAGGTCCAGGATCGCGTCGTAGACGCACTGGTGATTGGGGCGGTAGAAATCGCCGGGGCGCAGCCGCTCCAGCACGTCGGCGATCGCGTCCTTGCTCAACAGCATTCCACCCAGCACGGCCTGTTCTGCGGCCTCGTCCTGTGGCGGCTGACGTCCGAAATCCTCGGAAGGCGGCGGGACGTCCAACCCTGAATGCCCGCGGTCATCCACGACAGCCACGCTGCGTCCTCACCTCCCCTCAAAGGTCGAACGTACGTTCGATGGTCGCTATCGTGACTGTAAGCCAGACCCCCGACGGGCACAACCTCCCCGGCGCCGGAATTGTCTCGTGACGGCCAACGCTAGACGTTGCTGGAGAGACCGCAAGGGGCCCTGTTCATGAACTTGTGGATGGGGTGTGGATATCTGCGTCCGGCCGTGTTGAGGCGTTGGGGAGAACCTGTGGAAAGACGCCGACGTCTGCCACATCCCTGCAGTTAAGCGGACCACAACCGCGTCAAAGAACTGTGGATGACAATTTCCTCGGCGTGTCGGGCCGGGTTGCGTACTCGGGCGTGTTGTGTTTCACCCCAGCGCCAGCCAGGTTAACGGCAGGTAAGCTTCGCTGCGCGCTGATCGCCGTCAGGTGTTCGCCAGAAATACAGCAACACCGGCGTGAAGACCGATCATGGGCTTCACGCCGGTAATTTACGGAGGCGTCGACTACTCGGCGACGACGTTCACTGACACGGCAGCATCCACGTCGGGATGTAGCCGCACCGCGACCGGGTAGGTGCCGAGGGTCTTGATGTGACCCTTGGGCAGCTGGACCGTCCGCTTGTCGAGATTGGGTCCACCGGCCTTCTTGATCGCGCCGACGATGTCGGACGCCGTGACCGAACCGAACAGCTTGCCGGAGTCGGACGCGGTCCTCGCCGGGAGATCCAGCGCGCCCAGCCCCTCGAGGGCGGTCTTCAGCTCGTTGGCGTGCTCGAG
The DNA here is from genome assembly GCA_046735135.1 of Actinomycetota bacterium. Classification (GTDB taxonomy): domain Bacteria; phylum Actinomycetota; class Actinomycetes; order Mycobacteriales; family Mycobacteriaceae; genus Mycobacterium. The sequence continues at coordinate 33,472 of JBKPSU010000019.1, read as the reverse complement.
GCCCCGCACGGACTTGATCTCGCGGGCCCGCCGAATCGCGTCAGCCTGACGTTCCGCGCCACGGGTCGCAACGATCGCCAATCCCCGCGGCAGCAGGAAGTTTCGTCCGTAGCCGTCCTTCACCTCGACGGTGTCGCCGGCCTCGCCGAGGTGATCCACCTCTGCAGTCAGAATCAGTTTCATCTCTTCAAGTCTTTCCTTCAGTCCTGCAAGCTCAGCGCGTCGAGGAGCTGAACGGCAGCAGTGCAACCTCGCGGGCATTCTTGACCGCGATCGCGATGTCGCGCTGGTGCTGCACGCAGTTGCCTGTCACCCGACGCGCGCGGATCTTGCCGCGCTCGCTGATGTAGGTGCGCAGCAGTGCGGTGTCTTTGTAGTCGATGGTCTGCCCCTTCTTCGAGCAGAACACGCACTTGCGGGTCTTGACCGGCTTCTCGGGCGCCGGACGCCGCTTGGTGGCCTTAGCCATGTCTTTGTCTCTTTCTCACTTGCTAATGGAATGTGTTGGGTCAGAAGGGCGGTTCGTCGTCGCCGCCGGCGAACGATCCTGACGCGGGAGCGCTGCCCCACGGGTCGTCCTTGGGCTCCGAGCTGCCGCCGCTGCGGGCGCCCCCGCGATCTCCGCCGCCACCACCGCTGCTGCCGAATCCGCCGCCGCCGCCGCTGCGGCTGACCTTGTTCACCTTGGCGGTCGCATAGCGCAGTGACGGGCCGATTTCGTCGACCTCTACCTCGAAGACGGTGCGCTTCTCGCCCTCTCGGGTTTCGAAAGACCGCTGCTTCAGCCGTCCGCTGACAATCACTCGCGCGCCGCGGGTGAGGCTTTCGGCCACGTTCTCGGCAGCCTCGCGCCAGATGTTGCACCGGAGGAACAGCGCCTCGCCGTCCTTCCATTCCCCGCTCTGCCGGTCATAGATGCGCGGCGTCGACGCCACCGTGAAGTTGGCGACGGCAGCGCCCGACGGCGTGAACCGCAGTTCAGGATCGGCGGTCAGGTTTCCGACGACGGTGATGGTGGTGTCACCAGCCACGAGGTCCTCCTGGAGTCCTATTGCTCCTCGCGTGTACGCGGGGATTTGGGGGCGGTGGTTGTCGTGGGCGAGCCTACGCAGAGGCTCCGACTCCCGACAGCCTTTAGTGCTTGTCGGTCCGAAGCACCTTGGTCCGCAGCACGGACTCGTTCAGGCTGAGCTGACGGTCCAGCTCGGACACCGTGGCCGGGTTGGCCTTCACGTCGATCACCGCGTAAATGCCCTCGGCATGCTTGGCGATCTCGTATGCGAGCCTGCGGCGGCCCCAGATGTCGACCTTGTCGACACTTCCGCCGTCCTTGCGGACGACGTTGAGGAAGGCCTCCAGTGACGGTGCGACGGTGCGCTCGTCGAGGGTGGGGTCGAGAATGACCATGATTTCGTATGGACGCATGAGAACCTCATCACCTCCTATGGGCTAGTGCGGCCACGGCCTATCCGTGGCAGGAGGGTTACCTGCGTCGGCAACCGGCCCAGGCTACAGGAACCCCTGCTGATCTGCGAAATCGTGCTGCTCACCCGGCTTACACTTCGGCCGTGTTCTCCGAGACGCGCTACGCGATGAACGGCGATTTGCGCGTCGCGTACCGGGCGTCGTCCCCAGGCGAGCGCGACATCGTGTTCGTGCCGAATTGGTTCACCTGTTGTGAAATCCTTCCCGAGCTGCCGTCCCTTCAAGGGTGGATCGAGGCGATGACCTCGCTCGGCCGGGTGATCTTCTTCGACCAGCCGGGCACGGGGGCGTCGGATCCGATTGCACCGGGCGCACTGCCGACGTTGGAGCAATGGGCAGACAGCATCACGGCGGTGCTCGACGATCTCGACAGCCGGGAAGCGGTCCTGCTCGCTACCGACGGCGCTTTCGCCGCGGCGGCACTGTTTGCGGCGACGCACCCCTCCCGTACGAAAGCGTTGGTGGCTCTCGATTGCTACGCGGCTCCGGTCGGCGGCCCGCTTGATCCCCGGCAAGCGACCTCGCTCATGGTCGGCCTATGGGGAACGGGCGAGATTCAACATGTGCTCAATCCAGACATGCCGTGGAATGAAGAGATACGAGCAGCGTGGGCTCGTTTGGAACGCTTGGCAGCCAGCCCGGCGACGGTCGCCCTCATCATGCCGATGGTTTCTGCAATGGACGTGCGCGCGCTGCTCCCCTCAGTCCGCGCACCCAGCCTCGTCGTCCAATACTCCGATGATGCGATGATCGTTCCCGCAATGGGCAAGTACGTCGCCGACCACCTACCGGAATCGAAATACGTTGAGTTGCCGGGGCGTAATGCGTATCACTTCGTCGAACCATGGCGAGATTCTTTCCGTGAGATCCACCAGTTCCTCACCGGCCACCAACCCGATGTGGCCGACGACCGAGTACTCGCCACAGTGCTTTTCACCGACATCGTGGACTCGACGCGCCGGGCGGCGGAACTCGGCGACCGCGACTGGCATGCGCTGCTCGACGCGCACGACGCGGTCGTCCGATCCCAGCTCGCGCGGTTTCGCGGCCGTGAGGTCAACACGTCGGGCGATGGCTTCCTGGCGACGTTCGACGGCCCACAGCGCGCCATCCGCTGCGCGATGGCGATCCGAGATGCGGTGCAGCCGTTGGGGATCGAGGTGCGCGCCGGACTGCACACCGGCGAGTGCGAACTACGCGGCGACGACATCGGTGGCATCGCCGTACACATCGGCGCGCGCGTCAGCGCACTCGCAGGCCCGAACGATGTGCTCGTCTCCAGCACACTGCGCGACCTCGTGATCGGATCCGGCCTCGAGTTCGACGACCGTGGCGCCCACCAACTCAAGGGCGTTCCCGGCAAGTGGCACCTCTTCGCGGTCGCGCCAGGCAGTTGACGCCCGAGATCACGCAGACTAGGACGACAGCTGACCCGCCAGATCGCTTTCGCGTTCATCATCCGCGTGTACGCCGACCCCGTCAGCACTGTCAGCAGGCCCGTCCTTCGGCCACAACCGTTTCGGCAGCCAGCCGGGCGGCCGGTCGGAAGCACCGTCGAACACACCTCCGGTCGGGTCGTCGACTTCTCCGTCGTTCCGCACGAGATCCAACTCGGGCCGGTAAATTTGCCGAACCACCAACGCGCACAACCCGATAACAGCGATATCGCGAAGCACCACGACGGCGGTGAACCACTGTTCGGGCAGGCCGCGGTTCTGCTCGCCGTACAGGAACATCATCCGGGGCACCCACACCAGCGCATCAATGGTCATCCACGCCAGCAGGATGCGCCGGTGGGGAAGCGCCAGCACCGCCAGAGGCACCAGCCACAACGAGAACTGCGGGCTCCACACCTTGTTGGTCAGCAGGAACAGGGCGACGATCAGGAACGTGATTTGTGCAAGACGTGGCCGCTGCGGGGCGGTCAACGCGATGTATGCGGCACCGGCGCAACACAATACGAACAACACAAATACCACAGCATTGAGTATCGTCGGCGGTTGCCACAGGCCGAGGTTGGTGTCGAAGCCCTGCCAGTCAGTGAACGACTTCACAACGTTGTAGATCGAGTCCATATCGTCGCCGCGACGCGTATTGAGCCGGAAGAACTCCGACCACCCCCGCGGGAACAACACCATGATCGGCAGGTTGATCAACACCCATGCGACGAGGGCTGCGACGGCCGTCTTGCCGACTTCACGAAGCCGGCCGGTGCGTACACCGATTATCGCCAACGGAATCAGCAGCAGGATCGGATACAGCTTCGCTGCAACGCCCAAGCCGATCAGAACGCCTGCGAGGCCGGGTCTTCGCCTGGCCCAGGCGAAGATAGCGCCCGTCGCACATGCGACCGCCAACGCGTCGAAGTTGGTGAAAATCTGGAAGATGAGGATCGGCGAACCCGCGACCAGCGCCGCGTCCCAGATGCGTCTGCCCGCCAGTTTCGCCGTCGACCACACCGTGGCGAACCATGCCAGCGCCAGCCCGAACGCCGAGATGTTGAAGAACATCACGACCTCGGCGATCGAGGGGACCCCAACGAGCTTCGTCAGCGCCGAGTACGACTTGGCCAGCGCCATGGCCACGTACTGATAGACACCGGTGATGACCGGATACTCCATGTACCGCACGGCGATGTTGCCGTCGAACTGTGTCTGAGGCCTACCCTCGCTGTCCTTTTCGATCCAGTTCGATTTGTAAGGGAATTTGCCGAGGTTCAACAGTTCTGCGGTGTAAAGCGGAACGGTGTCGGAGTAGCACATCTCGTAGTACGCGCGTTGGTTCTGCCAGTTGGCGACCTTCTGATCGGCGGTGCCCGCCCCGGTCGTCACCAGGCATGCCGCCTTCGTCGAATAGCCGAGCGCGAAGAACACCACGGCGATCAGGAACATCGCCCGCAGCGGGGTGAAAAAGCGTGCCCGGCCGATCAAGGCGTGCCGACCCACGGGTCCGCCGATCACCTGCGACAGCGCGCCGGCTAGCGCGTCTGTTCTGCTCGGCAGGTCACGATCGTCGTCGCTGCGCACGTCGGCGGCAAGCGTGCCTGGAGACACCGTGGAGCGGCGCGGCTCATCGGCCGCCCCGCCGTTGTCCTCGGCATCGCTCCCTTCGATCACGGGGGCGGCGGCTGTGGTGGACCGGGACCCGGCACCGCCGGTTGAACCGGCTGACCCGGCACCCCGCCCACGGCATTCGGATCGGGCACGGTCTGACCGGGCGGCCCTGCGGGCACCGTCGTCGGCGGACCGAACGGGATGGTGATGCCCGGAGCGACGTCAATGGTCGGCTGAATCACCGTCTCCGACGGCGGCGCAGGCGTGCTCGGCGGCGGAGGCGGCGCGGCGGGAACACCCGCATAGCCACCGATCTCAGCCGGCTTCGGGAACGACTCGTTGTCGGTGCCCTTGAGAGCGCCGTCCATCGTGTTCTTCCAGATGTCTGACGGCAGGCCGGAGCCGTACACCGGCGAGCCCCATTTGTTCACAAGCGGTTTGGTGCCCTCGGTGGTGCCGACCCACACGGCCGTCGACAGCGACGGGGTGAAGCCGACCATCCACGCGTCACGGTTGGCATCGGTGTCACCGAGCTGGTTGGTCCCCGTCTTGGCCGCCGACGGACGGCCCCCGGCAAGGTTGTGACCGTTCGACCAGCCGGCGATCGGCTGCATCGCCGCCGTGACGTTGTCGGCGACGGCCTTGTCGATGCGCTGCTCGCCCGAATTGTCCTGGGTGGACGCATCGAAGAGCACCTGGCCGTCGGCGTTGACAACCTTCTGCACGAAATGCGGACGGTGGTAAACGCCCGACGCCGCGATTGTGGCGTACGCAGAGGCCATGTCGAGCACGCGAGTCTGATATTGGCCCAACACGATTCCGTTGTTCGGCGGACCGCCCTTACCGTCTTCGGACAAGGTGTGGTCGACACCGGGGAAACTGTCGGCGATGCCCGCTTCGTGTGCGGCCTTGGCGACGTCCGACGGGCCGTTCTTGAGCTTGAGCATCAGTCGGTAATAGACGGTGTTCAGCGACCGCTTCAGCGCCTCGGCGATGTTACAGGTGCCGCAGCCCTCACCCTCGACGTTGGTGATCTTGATGCCGTTGACCTCGACGGGCGAGCTGTCCACCTGATAACCCAGCCCGATGCCCTGCTCAAGGGCGGCAACCAGGGCGAACACCTTGAACGACGAGCCGGTCGGAAGGCCTGCCTGCGCGAAGTCGAAGCCCTGCGCGTCGGTTCCCCCGTAGTACGCCTTGACGCCGCCGGTCTTCGGGTCGATGGACACCACCGCCGCGCGCACGTCCGGTTCCTGACCGTCCATCGTCTTGTTCACGGCATCTTCCGCCGCGGCCTGTGCCTTGGGGTCGATGGTGGTGGTCACCTGCAGGCCCTCGGTGTTGAGGGTCTGCTCGTTGATGTCGAACAGATCGAGCAGTTCCTTCTGCACCTGGCGCTCGATCAGCCCGTTCGGGCCCGTCGTCTGGTTCTGGTTCCTGGCCTGATCGGGCGGCACCGTCGGCGGAAAGACCTGTGCCGCACGGTCGGCAGGCTTCAGCGCGCCGATGTCGACCATCCCGTCGAGGACCCAGTTCCACCGTGCCGTCGCTCCCTGGAGATTGACAGCGGGGTCCAATGCGGACGGCTGCTGGATGAGCTCGGCCAGCAGCGCGCCGTCGGCGACGGTGAGCTGTTCGACCGGCTTGTCGAAGTACGCCTTCGATGCGGCGCCGATACCGTAAGCGCCGCGGCCGAAATAGATGATGTTCAGATAGGACTGCATCACTTGGTCTTTGGACCACTCGCTGGACATCTTCGTGGAGATGACCAACTCCTTGGCCTTGCGGACGACGCCGCCGAGTCCTGCGCGCTGCGAGCCGACCAACGCGTTCTTGACGTACTGCTGCGTGATCGTCGAACCACCCTGGGTGTCGCCACCGAAGACGTTGTTCTTGGCCGCCCGCGCGAACCCGCTGAACGAGAACCCGGGGTTGGAGTAGAAGTCGCGGTCTTCGGCGGCCATCACCGCGTCGCGCACGTGCACCGGTATCTGGTCGATGTTGACGTCGACGCGGTTGCCTTCAGGCGGAACGATTTTGGCGAGTTCGCTGCCGTCGCTGGCGAGGATTGTGGAGACCTGGTTGGTGCGAATGTCACCCGGCTTGGGAACGTCGACGATCATGTAAGCCATCCCGAACGTGATGAGCGGCAGCAGGATCAGGACGGCGACGGTCGCCAACAACCCACGACGGACCCATTTCCAGTTGATCTGCTCCATCGCGGGCAGCCGCCTGGGCGGCCGACCCGAAGGCCCGCCACCACCGCCGCCGAACGGGCGACGCGGGGGCCCGGGAGGTGGCGGCTTCGGCGGCGGCGGTGTGCCGTCCAGCGCCGCCTTGACCACGTCGATCGGGTCGCGAAGGGGACGGGTGTCATCGCGAACGACGGGGATGACGGACGTGCGCCGGTCGTCGGGGGGGACCATCGGTCGCCGCGGCGGGGCCGGACGCCCGGTTCCGGCGGTCGGACGTTCGGTTTCGACGGTCTCGCCTTCGTCCACACCGTCACCAGCTCGTCCTCTACGGACATTGCTGGCTGACCGGTTGTGGCGCCCTTCGCTATTCACTGGCCGTCCGCGCACCATTACGCGCGGCCCGTGTCGGACGAGAGCCCTTGGGCGGCCGGACCGCACCGAGCACGTACGACTTCACCAGATGATTCCAGCTGCAGGTGCGGCATACCTCCACCACGTGTACGGAGAACTCGTCGTAGCGGGAGGCCAGCAAGACCAGCTCCTCGGCCGTTCGCGCGGACCCCGACACAGCGCCGAGATGATCGCCGAAAACCCAGGACACCAACGTGAGCTGTTCCTTGCGACAGATCGGGCACATCACCGAACTGGTCTTCCCGTGGAACTTCGCGGCTCGCAGCAAGTAGGGGTTGGCGTCGCAGACCTCTGAGACGCCGGTGCGTCCCGAATAGACCTCGGCCAGCAGGGACCGCCGCCGAAGCGCGTAGTCCACCACCTGTCGCTGCAGTCGCACGGAGACCAGAGTACGTCGGCCATGCGACGGCGGAGGCGTGACGGGGTCACCCACGTGTCCGCGTTCCGGATCTGGACTGCGGAGACACCCGTCGAACTCTTACGATCTTCGACGTGGTTACGGGGCGGACGCCGGACACTCGCGCCAAGGACAGCGATCGCATCGAAACTTGCCAGGTTCTCGACAGCGCGCTTGCCGAGGGACAGCTGTCGATGGCCGAACACCAGCAGAGAGTCAGTGCGGCCACCAATGCAAGCACACTCGGCGACCTGCAGTCGTTGGTCGCCGACCTGCAGCAGACTAATGCGTTGCAGCCACCGGTCGGGCGATCGGCGGCGCTTCGCCGTCCTGTCCTTCTCGCGGCGATCGCGGGCGCGGCGGTGGTACTCGTCGGCGCGATCGCCTGGGCCCTGATGAGCACTTCCGGTTCGGCCACCGACACCACCTCCGCCAAGCAGAGTGCCCAGCCCTCGGAAACTCACGCATTGGCTGTCGAATCGTCCGCAAAAGCCGAGACCCCCAGCAGCACACCCGAGGACGTGCCGCCGGTCGTGCTGCCCCCGCCCGGGCAACTACACACCGCCGAGGGGATGGCGAGGGTGATCGACGCGATGCGCAAGAGGTTCGGCGACACGATGGGCTACGAGCTCGCGATAACACCGGACGACGCGACGTTGGCCCGTCCCGATCCTGCCGACGATCGCTCGAAACTCATCTACTTCTACCGCGGTGGTTGGGGAGATCCCTCCGGTCGACCCAAGTCCGACACCGACGACCTGACCGACCTGGCCGCCTTCGACATGCCGGCCGCCGTCGCCGCACTGCAGGCCGCGCCCGAAACGCTGAAGATCGCGCCCGCCGATGTTTCAGACACCTTCATCGACATCGATCACGTCGCGGACCCCGCCGGGCCGGGCGCGCTGGAACTGTTGGTGAAGATCACCACCAAGTCCGGCGCGGACGGATTCATCTATCTCGACGGCGCGAGCAACATCAAGCGCGTCGAGTACCCCAGCTGACATCATCATCGACGTGGCGATGCGGCAAACACCGAGCACCCGAGCAAAAGACAGCGACCGCAGCGATACCTGCCAGGTGCTCGACAGCGCGCTGTCCGACGGTCAGCTTTCGATGGACGACCACCGGCAGCGGGTGAGCAGCGCAACCAACGCCTCCACACTGGGCGAGCTGCAAGCGTTGGTCGCCGACCTGCAGACCGCGAACGCGCCGGTGAAACTGCCCAACCTCAAGCGGGAGACGGCGCTTGCAGCCGGTGGCGGCTGGGGAATGCGGATCGCCGTCGCTGCGGTGCTGGTGCTGCTCGGCATGGGCATCGGCTGGGGCCTCTACGGCAACACCTCCTCGCCGCTGAGCTTCACCTCCGATCCCGGCGCAAAGTCCGACGGCATACCGGCCAACGTGCTCACCCCGCCGCGGCAGCTGCACTCGCTGGGCGGACTCACCGGCCTCGTCGAGCAGATGCGGCAGCGGTTCGGCGACACGATGGGATACCGGCTGGTCATCTATCCCGACTACGCCGTGCTCGACCGTGCCGACCCGAGCGACGACCGGCGCAAGCAGAGCCACACCTATCGAGGCGGCTGGGGTGATTCGACCAACGCGTCGGCCAAGAACGAGGGCGACAAGCTCGTCGACGTGGGTAAGTTCGACCCCAAGGCCATCGTCGGAGTGTTTCGCGGCGCCCCGGAGACCCTCGGCATCAAGCAGGCGGACGTGACGAACAGCTACCTCAATCTCGAGCCCTCCCGCGACCCGACGGCTCCCGATCCTCTGAGCGTGTACGTCTACGTTTCCAGCGACTTCGGCAGCGGCTACATCGAGATGGCCGGCGACGGCACCGTCAAACAGATCAACTATCCGTCCAGCTGACGCCCCTGACCGGCCGTTGCTCTGGTCCGTACTTTGGCGCCGAATATATCGGCGCGATACTATTGATCGAGGTGTCGGGTCGTCGTAGCGACAGGCAAAGGAGGTGGTTCGATGCTGGAGCTCGCAGTGCTGGGTCTTCTGCTCGAGTCGCCGATGCATGGCTACGAGCTGCGCAAGAGATTGACGGGCCTACTGGGTGCTTTCAGAGCGTTCTCCTACGGCTCGCTGTATCCCGCACTGCGCCGGATGCAGGCCGATGGGTTGATCGTCGAGGACGCGGCACCGGACGGCAGCCCCAAGGTTCGCCGTGCACGCCGGGTGTATCAGCTGAGCGACGCTGGCAAGCAGCGCTTCGCCGAGTTGGTGGCCGATACCGGTCCGCAGAACTACACCGACGATGGCTTCGGCGTTCATCTGGCCTTCTTCAACCGCACCCCGGCCGAGGCCAGGATGCGGATCCTCGAGGGGCGCCGTCGTCAGGTCGAGGAGCGCCGCGAGGGTCTGCGCGAGGCCGTCGCACGGGCCAGCAGTTCGCTCGATCGCTACACCCGCCAGCTTCACCAGCTCGGATTGGAATCCAGTGAGCGCGAAGTGAAGTGGCTCAACGATTTGATCGCGGCCGAACGCGTAGCGCAGGGCCGCGCCGATCAGACGTAGATCTTTGGCAATTTCGCAGTGACAGTTCGAAGTTCGAAAGGGAGAACGTTCATGAGTGACAACACCGAGGTGCGGGTCGCGATTGTCGGTGTGGGCAACTGCGCCTCCTCGTTGGTCCAGGGTGTGCAGTACTACCAGGATGCCGACGAGCACGCCACGGTGCCCGGCCTGATGCACGTGCGTCTCGGCCCGTATCACGTCCGGGACGTGAAGTTCGTCGCCGCTTTCGACGTTGATGCCAAGAAGGTCGGGTTCGACCTGTCCGAGGCGATCTTCGCATCGGAGAACAACACCATCAAGATCGCCGACGTGCCGCCGACCAATGTCACGGTGCAGCGCGGCCCGACGCTCGACGGCATCGGCAAGTACTACGCCGACACCATCGAGGTGTCCGACGCCGAGCCGGCCGACGTCGTGAAGGTGCTCAAGGAGCACAGCGTCGACGTGATGGTGTCCTACCTGCCGGTGGGGTCCGAGGAGGCCGACAAGTTCTACGCGCAGTGCGCGATCGACGCGGGCGTGGCGTTCGTCAACGCCCTTCCCGTGTTCATCGCGTCGGACCCGGTGTGGGCGAAGAAGTTCGCCGACGCCGGTGTGCCGATCATCGGTGACGACATCAAGAGCCAGGTCGGTGCGACCATCACCCACCGCGTGATGGCCAAGCTGTTCGAGGACCGCGGCGTGCAGCTCGACCGCACGATGCAGCTCAACGTCGGCGGCAACATGGACTTCCTCAACATGCTCGAGCGTGAGCGGCTGGAGTCGAAGAAGATCTCCAAGACCCAGGCCGTCACGTCGAACCTGCAGCGCGAGTTCAAGACCAAGGACGTGCACATCGGCCCGTCCGATCACGTCGGCTGGCTCGACGACCGCAAGTGGGCCTACGTGCGCCTCGAGGGCCGTGCCTTCGGCGACGTGCCGCTGAACCTGGAGTACAAGCTCGAGGTGTGGGACTCGCCGAACTCGGCGGGCGTCATCATCGATGCGGTCCGTGCCGCGAAGATCGCCAAGGACCGCGGAATCGGCGGCCCCGTCGAGGCGGCCTCGGCCTACCTGATGAAGAGCCCGCCGAAGCAGCTGCCCGACGACATCGCGCGGGCGCAGCTCGAGACCTTCATCGAGGGCTAGCAGCCCTAGAAGCCGTAGCCGAGCTCAGCTGGAACGTCGGTGGCGAACGCCGCGTCCAGCTGGGCCACCAACCCTGGCTCGTCGCACCGCAGACGATGCGCGGTCGCGAAGGCGGAAGCCCGGTGGCCACCCATGTACAGGCCGCCGAGCACCGATAGCTCTGTGCGCACATCGGCGGTGGCATCGGTGGGCACACATCGCGCCTTTCCGCTGTGCACTTCGAGGGCGAACTTGCCGCCACCGCCAAGCACATCGTCCGAAATGTCAAGCACCACAGAGAGATCGGCCGCATAGCTGCGCGCCTCGAGCGCCGCGGGGATGTCGAGAATCCGCAGCCACAGCGCGTCCTCCACGCTGACGGTCCGCACCAGTCGCGGATCGGTCAGCAGATACGGCAGCACATCGCAGGGATGCGTGTAGACGGTCACCGTCTCGAACAGGTCCATGCCGAGCAGCACCCGCCACAGGGCGACGTGGGCCTGCGGCGTCACCGCCGCCAGCTTGGAGAGCACCACCTTCCTCTCGTCGCCGCCTCTGTGCGTCCGGTACAGCGCGAAGCCGTCGGCGTGCAGTAGACAGAAGAGGGCGCTGCCGCCGTCACGGGATACCTCCCGATCGGCGAGCACCTCATCCCACATCTGCCTCGGGGTGTGCAGACCGCCGGGAGTGCGCAGCCGCCAGCGTTCGTAGATGTCGGCGAGCTGTTCGCGATGCTCCGTCGGCCGCACCACCCTGACGCCGCCGGGATCGGGAACGTCGGCATGGAACCTGGCCATCCGCCGGTCGACGGTCAGCCCAGCCACGACTGTCGCGGGCCCGTACCCGAACCGGCCGTAGATGCCCGCCTCGCTGGCCTCCAAGCCGGCGATCGGGTAGCCGCCCACCCGGCCGTGCAGTTCGGCGAACATCGCCCGCAGCACACCGCGCCGCCGGTGGGTCGGTGAGACCGCCACCCAGGACACCCCCGCCATCGGCAGCACCGCGCCACCCGGCACCGTCAGCTTCAGGTCGAGGTACAACGCCATCCCGACGACATCGGGCCCGTCGCAAGCGACGACGGCGCTGTCGGCGGGCATCAGGGTGCGCCACATGGTGTTGGCTTCTTGCGGTCGCCAATTTCCGAAACACGTCGCCGCGAGCAGTGCGATCGCCGGCCAATCCGTGTCCACGACAGTGCGGATCGTCAACCCCGTCGGTGCTTCCGAGACGAGAGTCATAAGCCGACGCTGACACACGCGCGCTCCGATCGCACCCGATTTTCTCCTGTGCGTAGTGTCAAGCCATGGCGGAGATCGCAGACGACGAGCTTGCCGGCGTCGACGAGTTCGCGCTGCTGCCGGAGAACGCCGAACAGATCGGCCACACCGGACCGCTGCCGACCGTCACGCGTGTCGATTCCGGCGACATCAGCGGATTGAAGTGGGGCGACGAGCCGCCCAAGGTGGTGTTCCTGCACGGCGGCGGGCAGAACGCCCACACCTGGGACACCGTCATTCTCGGGCTCGGCCTACCGGCGCTCGCGATCGACCTTCCCGGACACGGCCGTTCGGCCTGGCGAGAGGACGGCGACTACGGCCCGAAGCTGGCCGCCGAGACGCTGCGGCCAGTGCTGCGCGAGTGGGCGCCTGATCCCCGGCTCGTTGTCGGCATGAGCCTCGGCGGACTCACAGCGCTGCGCATCGCGGCCGCCGAACCTGAGCTCGTGCCCGAGCTGCTGCTGGTCGACGTGACGCCGTCGGCGCCGGAACGCCACGAGGAGATGACCAAGGCTCAGCTCGGCGCCGTGGCGCTGGTGCAGGGCGAGCGGAACTTCCCCAGTTTCTCCGCGATGCTCGACGTCACGATCGAAGCGGCACCGCACCGCGACCGGAAGTCGTTGCGCCGCGGCGTTTTCCACAACTCCAAACGCCTCGACGACGGCACCTGGACGTGGCGGTACGACTCGTTCCGCAAGGGTGACGGGTTCGACGGGTTGTGGGACGACGTGGACAAGATCACCATGCCGACGACGCTGGTGCGCGGCGCCGACTCGTACTTCGTCAACGACGAGGACGCCGACGCGTTCGCCAACAGCGCCCCGGGGTTCCAGCGCACGCACGTCGTCGCCGACTCCGGCCACTCGGTGCAGGGAGATCAGCCTGCCGCTTTGGTCGAGATCCTTCGTGGAGTGCTTGCCGCATAGATTGGCGTTCACCCGGAGCGGGAATGATGGCTTCGTGGCCTCCTCCATTCGTGTCGGCGTACAACTGCAGCCGCAACATTCCCCTCAGTACAGCCATATCCGTGACGCGGTGCGCCGCTGCGAGGACATCGGCGTCGACGTCGCTTTCAACTGGGATCACTTTTTCCCGCTTTACGGCGACCCGGACGGTCCACATTACGAATGCTGGACGATGCTCGGCGCGTGGGCCGAGCAGACCTCACGCATTGAAATAGGCGCGCTCGTCACCTGCAATTCGTACCGGAATCCGGAACTTCTCGCGGACATGGCGCGCACCGTCGACCACATCTCCGACGGCAGGCTCATCCTCGGCATCGGTTCTGGCTGGAAGCAGAAGGACTACGACGAGTACGGCTACGAGTTCGGCACCGCGGGCAGTCGCCTCGACGACCTTGCCGAATCGTTCCCGCGCATCAAGTCGCGGCTGGGCAAGCTCAACCCGCAGCCGACCCGCGACATCCCGGTGTTGATCGGCGGCGGCGGCGAGAAGAAGACGCTGAGGCTGGTCGCCGAGCACGGCGACATCTGGCACTCGTTCTCCGACAGCTCCGAGTACCCGCAGAAGGCCGAGGTGCTCGCGCGGCACTGTGCAGACGTCGGTCGCGACCCCGCAGCTATCGAGCGATCGGCAGGTGTCTCCGGCAAGGGAACCGACGCGTTGCTTGCCGAAGCCGACGCGCTTGCAGACCTAGGACTCACGCTTTTGACCGTCGGCGTCAACGGCCCCGATTACGACCTGAGTGCCGCAGAAGCGTTGTGCCGCTGGCGCGATCGGCGCGAAGGGAACTAACTGAGCTTAGGCTGCGCGAAGCTCAACGACAGAAACTCAAGACACAAAAGAGTCTCATTCGGTCAATCGCCGCCTCGCGACGAATTCGCGTGATTAACTGTCGCCGCTATGCCCAAGAAGTATGGGGTCAAAGAAAAGGACCAGGTTGTTTCTCACATCATCAACCTGGTTCTCACTGGCAAGCTGCGCTCGGGTGATCGTGTCGACCGCAACGAGGTCGCACACGAGCTCGGCCTGAGTCGCGTCCCGATTCAGGAAGCCGTCGTTCAGCTCGAACACGACGGCATCCTGTCGACGCGATATCACCGTGGCGCGTTCGTCGAACGCTTCGATGAGTCCGTTGTTTCCGAACATCACGAGCTGCACGGGATTCTGCTCGGCATCGCGTCGGCGCGCGCCGCCACCGACCCACGACCAGACGTGCTGGGCCAACTGGACTCGCTGACCGACTTCATGCGGGCCAACCGGGAGTCGCGCGCATTCCAGGAGGCGGCCTGGCAGTACAGGCAGACCATCAACGAGGAGTACGCCGGTCCGCGATTGATCGCAGAGATCCGGGCCTCGCAGAGCTTCATGCCCCGATCGTTCTGGGTGACGTACATGAACAACCACGACGAGATGCTGCCGTTTTACGAGGCCGAGACGACCGCCATCCACACGCGCGATCCCGACGGCGCGCGCGCCGCGTGCGCAGGCCGGGCCGAGGCGATGGGCCGGATCATGATCGCCGAGCTGGTGCGCCGCGGTGTGTTCGCCCCGTCGGGACTGGCCCGCGCGCCGTCGGTTGCGTTCTGAATGAGCTGAAGCCGCCGCCGACGCCACCTCGGCGGCTACGTTGGCTGGAATGACCCCCTTCACGGGCAGGATTCTCAAACCAACGGTGCTGGCGTTGGTCGGGCTGCTTGTGATCAGCGTCCCGCTGGCCGGGCCCGCGACCGCCGATCAGTGCGCACCGCCGGGCGTCGACAGAGCCAGCGCTCTACCGACGAACCTCGCGAAGGCCGTCAAGGGTCCGGCCGAGGACAAGTACACGACACCCAACGTCGCGCCGGTCAGCTCCGTCAACGTCGGGGCGCTCGGCCTCGGCACACCCGGCGTGCTGACCGTCGGCACCCTGTCCGACGCGCCGCCGAGCATCTGCATCAACTCGAAGGGGCAGTTCACCGGATTCGACAACGAGCTGTTGCGGGCGATTGCCGAAAAACTCGGTCTGCGAGTCAATTTCGTCGGCACCGAGTTCTCCGGCCTGCTCGCCCAGGTGGCCTCTCGGCGCTTCGACGTCGGCTCGTCGTCGATCACCACCACCGACGCCCGGCGGCGCACCGTCGGGTTCACCAACGGCTACGACTTCGGGTACTTCTCGTTGGTGGTGCCGACCGGGTCGAACATCACCGGTTTCGAAAAGCTCGCCGCGGGCCAACGCATCGGCGTCGTGCAGGGCACGGTGCAGGAGGCCTACGTCGTCGACAGCCTGCACCTCGATCCCGTCAAATTCCCCGACTACAACACGGTGTACGCCAGCCTGAAGACGAGGCAGATCGACGCGTGGGTGGCGCCGTCTCAGCAGGCGCTGGGCACCGTGCAACCCGGGGATGCGGCCCAGATCGTCGAAAACACGTTCAGCTTGGACAATTTCGTGGCCTACGCGGTCGCCAATGAGAACAAGCCGCTCATCGACGCGTTGAACTCCGGCCTTGATGCGGTCATCGCCGACGGCACTTGGTCGCGGCTGTACTCCGACTGGGTGCCGCGCGCACTGCCGCCCGGCTGGAAACCGGGGTCCAAGGCGGCGCCGATCCCACAACTCCCCGACTTCGCAGCCATCGCCGCCAGCCACCAGGCGGCCGCCTCACCGGGTTCGGCTGCGCCGCAACAGAAATCGACGTTGTCGCAGCTGGCCGACTCATTCCTCGACTGGGACCTGTACAAGCAGGCGATCCCCGATCTGCTCAAGACGGGCCTGCCGAACACCTTGATCCTGACCGTCTGCGCCAGCATCATCGGCCTGCTGCTCGGCATGACGCTTGCCGTCGCCGGCATCTCCCGCGCTCGATCGCTTCGCTGGCCGGCGCGCGTCTACACCGACATCTTCCGCGGACTGCCCGAAGTGGTCATCATCCTGCTGATCGGGCTCGGCGTCGGCCCGGTCGTCGGCGGCCTGACCGGAAACAATCCGTATCCGCTCGGCATTGCCGCGCTGGGGCTGATGGCCGCGGCTTACGTCGGCGAGATCTTCCGTTCCGGCATCCAGAGCGTCGAACCCGGCCAGCTCGAGGCGTCCCGTGCGCTGGGCTTCAGTTATCCGTCGTCGATGCGGCTGATCGTGGTGCCGCAAGGCATTCGGCGGGTGCTGCCCGCTCTGGTGAACCAGTTCATTTCGCTTCTCAAGGCCAGCTCGCTGGTGTACTTCCTTGGCCTGGTGGCCAACCAGCGCGAGCTGTTCCAGGTCGGCCGCGACCTCAACGCGCAGACCGGAAATCTCTCACCACTGGTCGCCGCGGGCCTCTTCTACCTGATCCTCACGATTCCGCTGACGCATCTGGTGAACTACATCGACGCCCGGCTGCGCAAGGGCAGACCCGCACAGCCAGAGGATCCGCTCAGCCCGCTGGACCCGGCAGCGACCCAGGAGATGATCTGATGGCGGCGCCAGCTGAGCCGGTCTCGTTGGCCGGCAAGGAAATTCACCTGGCGTTCGGTCCCAACGCGGTGCTACGCGGCGTCGACATCGACGTGCCTGCCGGCACCACGGCCGCGGTCATCGGGCCGTCGGGTTCCGGAAAGTCGACGCTGCTGCGAACGCTCAACAGACTCTACGAGCCCGCCAGCGGCGACATCCTGCTCGACGGCCGGTCGGTGCTGCGCGACAACCCCGACCAGTTGCGGCAGCGAATCGGCATGGTGTTCCAGCACTTCAACCTGTTTCCCCATCGCACCGTGCTGGACAACGTGATGTTGGCGCCGCGCAAGCTCAAGAAGCTCAGCGCCGACGAAGCGCGGGAACTCGGGCTCAGCCAGCTCGACCGCGTCGGCCTGCGGAACAAGGCCGACGCCCGGCCGGGAACCCTTTCGGGCGGTCAGCAACAACGCGTCGCGATTGCCCGTGCGCTCGCGATGTCGCCTCAGGTGATGTTCTTTGACGAGGCGACGTCGGCGCTGGATCCCGAACTCGTGAAGGGGATCCTCGCATTGATCGCCGACCTGGGTGCGGATGGAATGACGATGGTCGTCGTCACGCACGAGATGGGATTCGCTCGATCGACGTCGGATGCCGTTGTCTTCATGGACCACGGCCAAGTCGTCGAATCCGGGCCGCCCGAGCAAATATTCGACGCCGCGGAGACGGAAAGACTACAGCGATTTTTGTCGCAAGTTCTATAACGGCGAACATTGCCTGATTGCATACCGTCAGACCCTGACAGGTTAGACTAGCGAACTATGGTGGAGACCGAAGCGCAGGTCGACGAGCTGGCCGCCGAGTTGCAGCGCGTCCTCTCCAAGCTGTTTTCCGTCCTGCGGCGCGGCGATGCCAACCGCGGCACCGCCGGTGACCTGACCCTCGCGCAGCTGTCCATTCTGTTGACCCTGCTGGAAAAGGGCCCGATCCGGATGACCGATCTGGCGGCACATGAACGGGTCCGCACCCCGACCACGACAGTCGCGATCCGCCGGCTCGAGAAGCTCGGTCTGGTGAAGCGGTCCCGTGATCCGTCGGATCTGCGCGCCGTCCTGGTGGAGGTCACGCCCCGCGGACTGGTTCAGCACCGGGAGGCTCTGGCCGCCCGGCGTGCGGCGCTGGGGGCGATGCTCGGCAAGCTCACCGACGACGACGTCGAGACGCTGACCAAAGCGCTTGGACCGATGGAGCGGCTGGCCGATCAGGGAACCGGCCAGGAAGACGCTTAGCCCAGCCAGTCCAGCACCGCGGCCGCGGTCCATGACTGCTGCATGCTGCCCAGTGGCTCCCCGGTGAACGGCTCGTAGTACTCGGCAAACGTGCCGTCGCTGGCCTGCCGCAGGCCTTCTCGGCGCAGGATCACCGAACGTTCGGCCCAGCCGCGGCGGGCGAACGCCCACGAGAACAGCCACGTCATCACCGGCCAGACGGGCCCGCGCCAGTACTCCCGCGACCGGAAGTCGCGCGACACCGGCGACGTCGACGGAATCAGCGCGTATCTGAGGTCCGGGTGACCGCAAAACCGCGGGCCCTCCAGCAGCCGCAGCAGTGCCCGCTCCCTGTCGTGCGGCAGTCCTCCACACAGCAGCGGGGCGAACTGCGCAACAGTCTCGGTGGCGATCAGCTTGTCCGCGCGGACATCGTAATCTCTTGCCGCACCGGTCCTTTCGTCAGTCGTGTCGATGACACCCCTGCGGAAGCGTTCGGCCCAGGCGTACAGGTCGCGGACGTCGGCGTGCGGTCGCTTGTAGTCCTCACCGATCTCGGCCAGCACCGTGCAGGCCACCGACAGGATCGCGGAGACGAACACGTCCTCGACGGCGAAGCTCATCACCTTCGGCAGCAGTTCGTCGTCGTAACGCGCCGACTTCATCTCCTCGAGCAGCCACAGGTAGCGGTCGTATTCGGTGTCGGACGGCCGCTGGGTGGCATCGGTGACGATCGTGGTGTCCTCGCGCTGATATTCGGGCACGTTTCCGGCAATCACGTTGGCGTAGGCGCTATCCCACCGCGGCGAGTTGTCCATGCCCGACTCCCAGCCGTGATAGAGCGTGACCCGGCCGCGTGACTTCTGGTCGCGCGCCTCGGCCAGCCAGCGGTGCCAGCGCACCAGATCGCCCCAGCGCCGATCCAGGAACGCCTCGGCCACCGCGCGGGTGGATCGCCCCCGTGAGCGGGCATGGTCGAGGATGCGCCGCACGGCGATGGCGTGCACCGGCGGCTGCGTGATCCCCGACGTGTGCCGGTTACGTGGCGCATTCGCCGCCAGCGCGGAGGTCGCCCACCGCGCAGGCCCCGGGAAGTAGCCGTCGACGCCGTTGGCGAACACGATGTGCGGAATCATCCCGTTGGACCACTGCGCCGACAGCAGGGTGTCCAGCTCGACGACGGCCCGCTCGACGCTCAGCGGGGCCAGGCCGATGGCCACGAACGCCGCGTCCCAGCTCCACATGTGCGGGTACAGCAGCGGCGCCGCCGTCGTCATCACGCCCAGGTCGTTGCCGCGCAGCAGGTACGCGGCCCGCGCCGCGAGCTGGGTGGGAGCGAAGCTGGGATCGGGTGCCATCGGTTCCATGATCGCAGTCGGTAGGGTGACCGGCATGCCGACCGCGTTCATCACCGGAGCGGCGGGCGGACTCGGTTCGGCGATCGCCGACGCGCTCGCACCCACTCACACGCTGTTTCTCGGCGGGCGGCCGTCCGACCGGCTGGACGCGCTGGCCGAGCGACTCGGCGCGACGACCTGGCCGCTGGATCTCGAGGACACCGACGAAATCCCGATGGTGGTCGAGCCCATCGACGAGCTCGACGTGTTGATCCACAACGCTGGCGCGGCGTTTCCGGGGCGTGTCGCCGAGTCGACGGTGGATGAGTGGCGCACCACGATCGAGGTGAATGTCATTGGGGCGGTGGCGCTTACCCTCGCCCTGCTGCCCGCGCTGCGAAGCGCCCGCGGTCACGCCGTGTTCATCAACTCCGGTGCGGGCATCAACGCCTCACCCGGTTTGGCGTCATACACGGCGAGCAAGTTCGCGTTGCGCGGCTTCGCCGACTCGCTGCGCAACGACGAGCCGGAGTTGCGGGTGACGTCAGTGCATCCCGGGCGAATCGCGACGGCGATGCAGGAGGGTCTGGTCGCCTACGAGGGCGGCGAGTACAAGCCGGAGCGATTCCTGAGCCCCGAGACCGTCGCCAAGGTGGTCGCCGATGTCGTCAACGCCCCGCCGGACGCCCACATCAACGAGGTCGTCGTCCGGCCCCGGTGATTTCGGCGTGTTTGGTAGCGCTGAGCGCAACAAACCACGCCGAAATCGCTCGACCTACGGCGGGGTGATTTGTGCAGTTCACAACGCTCGGCGCCGCGACGTGCACACAATTCTCTATGAGTTCGATCAAGGAAACCGCCGAAGCCTTCTTCGATGCGTGTGAGACCGGCAAGGGCTGGGACGCCTGCGCCCCGTTCTGCCACGACGGTGCGACGTTCGCCGCGCAGACCGACGCGCTGGCCGGCATCGACACCCTCGAGGCGTACACCGAGTGGATGAAGAACCTGCTGACGCCACTGCCCGATGGCACCGCCGAGGTGCACTCGTTCGCGGTCGACGACCAGCGCAACAACGTGACGGCGTACGGCGTCTTCCGTGGCACCCACACCGGCGAGGGCGGCCCGGTACCGCCGACGGGGAAGGGTGCGTCCGCCGACTACGTCTACGTCATGGACTTCGACGGCGACAGAATCCGCCACATGACAAAGATCTGGAACGACGGCTACACCATGCGCCAGCTCGGCTGGGGCTAGGCGCTAGACGACCAGGTTGACCAACCGGCCGGCGACCACGATGACCTTCTTCGGTGTCGCGCCGTTGAGGAAGGCCTGCACCTTGTCGTCTGCCAGCGCCGCCGTTTCGATCGTGTCCGCGTCGGCGTCGGCAGGCACCGTGATGTGGCCGCGCACCTTGCCGTTGACCTGAACCGGGAACTCGACGGTGTCGATGGTCAGGTACGCCTCGTCGGCGACGGGGAACGGGCCGTGCACCAGCGAAGTGTCGTGACCGAGCCGCTGCCACAGCTCCTCTGCGAGGTGCGGTGCAAGCGGCGCCACCATGAGCACCAACGGCTCGACCGCAGCGCGCGGCACCGTGCCGCCGTGCTGTTTGGTCAGGTGGTTGGTGTACTCGATCAGCTTTGCGCCCGCGGTGTTGTTGCGAAGCGATGCGTAGTCATCGGTCACTCCGGCAATCGTGCGGTGCAGGGCGCGCAGCGTCTCATCGTCCGGCTCGTCGTCGCTGACCCGGAGCTCACCGGTCTGCTCGTCCACGACCAGTCGCCACACCCGCTGCAGAAACCGGTATGCGCCGACGACATCCTTTGTCGCCCATGGCCGTGACGCTTCGAGAGGACCCATCGACATCTCGTACATCCGCAACGTGTCGGCGCCGTAGTTGTCGCAGATCTCGTCGGGCGACACCGAGTTCTTCAGGCTCTTGCCGATCTTGCCGAATTCCTGGCCCACCTCGATCTCGCCATCGGGTCCAGGCCAGTAGAACTTGCCTTCCCGCTCAACGACTTCCGCGGCGGGCACATACGTGCCGCGTGCATCGGTGTAGGCGTGGGCCTGAATGTACCCCTGGTTGACCAACCGTCGGTACGGCTCGCGCGACGACACATGTCCGAGGTCGTGGAGCACCTTGTGCCAGAACCGCGAATACAGGAGGTGCAGCACGGCATGCTCGACGCCGCCGACGTACAGGTCGACACCGCCGGGGTCGTCGGGCCCGTGCTCCGCCGGCCGCGGACCCATCCAGTACGCCTCGTTCTCCTTGTCGCACAGGGCTTCCGAGTTGTGAGGATCGGTGTAGCGCAGCTCGTACCACGAGCTGGCCGCCCACTGCGGCATGACGTTGGTGTCGCGGGTGTATGCCTTGGGCCCGTCGCCGAGGTCGAGCTCCACATGCACCCAATCGGTGGCCTTGTTCAGCGGCGGAGACGGCACGCTGTCGGCGTCGTCGGGGTCGAACAGCACCGGCGAGTAGTCCGGGATGTCCGGAAGTTCGACGGGCAGCTCGGATTCGGGCAGCGGGTACGCGCGTCCGTTTTCGTCGTAGACGATCGGGAACGGCTCACCCCAATAGCGCTGCCTGGCGAACAGCCAGTCCCGCAACTTGTACTCGACGCGGGCCTGACCACGGCCGTCGGCCACCAACCGCGTCGTCACGGCTTCCTTGGCCGACGTCACGCTCAGCCCGTTCAGGTAGTCGGAATTGACCATCTCACCGTCGCCGCTGAACGCGGACTGCGAAATATCGCCGCCCGCAACGATTTCGATGATCGGCAGCCCGAACTCGGTGGCGAAGTCCCAGTCGCGCTGATCCCCGCCGGGCACCGCCATGATGGCGCCGGTTCCGTAACCGATCAGCACGTAGTCGGCGATGAACACCGGGATGCGCGCACCGTTGACGGGGTTGGTCGCATAGCTGCCGAGGAAGACCCCGGTCTTCGTCTTGTTCTCCTGACGCTCCAGGTCGGACTTCGCCGCGATCGACGCACGGTACGCGGCCACCGCCTCCGCCGGGGTCGCCCCTCCGTAGGTCCACCGCGCGTCTACCCCGTCGGGCCAGTCGGTGGCGGTCAACTGCTCGACAAGCGGATGCTCGGGCGCCAGCACCATGTAGGTGGCGCCGAACAGCGTGTCCGGCCGCGTGGTGAACACCTCGATGTCACCCGCCTCGGTGCCGAACAGCACCGACGCACCCGTGGATCGGCCGATCCAGTTGCGCTGCATGGTCTTGACCTTGTCCGGCCAGTCCAGCACGTCGAGGTCGTCGAGCAGCCGGTCGGAGTATGCGGTGATACGCATCATCCACTGCCGCAACCGCTTCCGGAACACCGGGAAGTTGCCCCGGTCGCTGCGGCCGTCGGAGGTGACCTCCTCGTTGGCCAGCACAGTGCCGAGACCCGGGCACCAGTTGACCATCGAGTCGGCGTGGTACACCAGCCGGTATGAGTCGATCACTTCGGCGCGCTCATCGGCCGACAGCGCCGACCACTGTCTGCCGTCCTCGAAACCGCGCTGGCCGGAATCGAACTCGGCGATCAGCTCGTCGATGCGGCGGGCCCGGTTGAGGTTCGTGTCGAACCACGCGTTGTAGATCTGCAGGAAGATCCACTGCGTCCACTTGTAGAAATCGACGTCGGTGGTGGAGAAACTGCGGCGGGCGTCGTGGCCGAGGCCCAGCCGGCCCAGCTGTCGCCGGAAGTTGACGATGTTCGCCTCGGTCCGGATCCGCGGATGGGTTCCGGTCTGAATCGCGTACTGCTCCGCGGGCAGGCCGAACGAGTCGAAGCCCAACGCGTGCAAGACATTACGACCCGTCATGCGGTAATAGCGGGCGTAGACGTCGGTGGCGATGTAGCCGAGCGGGTGGCCGACGTGCAGGCCCTCACCCGAAGGGTAGGGGAACATGTCCAGGACGAACATCTTGTCGGCGGGCAGGGGCGACCCGTCCGCAGGCGCCAGCGACCCGACCGGGTTGGGCACGTTGAAGGTGCCCTGCTGCGACCACGTCTGCTGCCAGACACGTTCGATCTCCCCGGCCAGCTTCGCGGTGTAGCGGTACTGCGGGGTGTCGGCTCCAGCACCCGCTGCGTCGGCGACCGACTCACTACTCACGTGAACAGGGTAAAGGGCCGCCGCCACCGGTCATTCGGCCACGGGCAGGTATCGGTTGCGTTGCGGAGCGGTCAGAGGTTCATTCCAGCTCGGTTCCAAGCCTGGTGGCTAACTCCGCGCGGGAGTTACGGTCGGCGCCTGACCAGGGGCATGTTGTGCCCCGAGCAGCTGGGCAGGACTCGGGAAGGAACGGGCGATGATCGACAAAGCCCGCCGCTGGCGGATTCTGGCAGGTGGTGTCGCCGTAGGCATGGCCGGTGTGCTGGGCATCGCGGGCAACACCGCCGCGGCCGACCCGTACTACCCACAACCCGTGCTGCCCGCACCGGCAACGGCGCCGCAGGTAGGCGTGGTGCCCGGCACGGCTGCGGCGGCGCAGTCCTCCGGCCAGCTTGGCGTCGCACCAGCCGCGCCCGCCGCGCAGGCACTGACAGCACCCGGTCTCGTGCCCGTCGCTGCCGCCGCCGCACCGCAGACCCTGCTGCCCGCGGCGTCGCAGACCTTGAAGGACTACTTCGGAGAGAAGGGCGTCAAGCTGGAGCCGCAGGTGGCCCGCGACTTCAAGGCGCTCAACATCGTGCTGCCCGTTCCCCGCGGGTGGTCTCAGGTGCCCGACCCCAACGTGCCCGACGCGTTCGCGGTGATCGCCGACCGGGTCGGCGGCGACGGCATCTACACCTCCAACGCCGCGCTCGTCGTCTACAAGCTCGTCGGCGGCAACTTCGATCCGAAGGACGCCATCACCCACGGCTACATCGACGCGCAACAGCAGACGGCGTGGCGCAGCACCAACGCGTCGCTCGCGGACTTCGGCGGCATGCCCTCGGCGCTGATCGAGGGCACCTATCGGGACAACAACTTGACGCTGAACACCTCGCGCCGGCACACCATCGCGGCCGCGGGGAACGACAAGTACCTGGTGTCACTCTCGGTGACCACCACCGCCGGGGAGGCCGTCGCCACCGCGCCTGCCACCGAGGCGATCACCAACGGCTTCAAGATCAGCGTGCCCGGCGCTACGCCGGCAACGCCACCGGCGCCGCGGTCGGCACCGGTACCGCCCCGCTAGCGCATTCGTGAGACGGCCTCGTAAGGTGGGCCGCATGCTCTTCGCCGCGGTCGGGTGTTTGTGCGCCGCCGCAGCGACCGCCGCCCTGGGAGTCTGGACTCTGTCGCGCCCGCGCACCGGCGACTTCGTCCGCCAGGTTCTGCGCGCCGTCGCACCGACTCAGCTCGCCGCTGCGGCGATGTTGACGGTCGCGGGTGTCGTCGCCTTGTCATCACAGCCCGAGACAAGCCTCGTCGTGGTGATCGTCTGCGTAGCCGGCGCGATAGCCACCGTCGGGGCCGGCTGCTGGCAGAGCGCCAAGTTCGTCGCGAAACGGGCGGGCGCAGCGGCTGCCGCCGCCTGCGGCGCGGCTTCGGGGTGCGGCAGCGGCGCCTGTGCCAGCTGCACGCTGTCGCGAAACTAGTTGCGGCTGATATCGATCGGGTGCGTCGCCAGGAGCGACAGCGGCAGCGGCTGCCTGCGCAGCACCCGTCCCCACAAGTCGACCCTGGCCTCGACGAGGACATCGGACGGCAGAGCCGACAGCACGATCCAGTCGTCGCGCTCGATCTCACCCTCCAGCTGCCCGATCGTCCAGCCGGAATAACCGGCGAAGATGCGCACCCCCTCGACCATGGGCGCGATCGCCTCCGGCTCGGCGTCGAGGTCGACCATCACCATGCGGCCCTGCACATGCCGGATGCCCGCCACCCCGCTGGGGTCGGTGCCCACCCGCAGCGTGCCGAGACACAGCGCGGCATCGCGCTTCACAGGGCCGCCGATGAACATCGTCTTCGGTTTGTTGGCGAGCTTGGCCCACTGCGGCAACACGTTGTACACCGCGGTTTCGCTCGGCCGGTTCAACACCACACCGAGCGTGCCGCCGTCATTGTGTTCGACGACATAGATGACGCTGCGACGGAAGGTCGGCTCGAGCAGATCCGTGTTGGCCAGCAGCAGTGTTCCTGCGCGCACGCGGTGCGCGGTCGGAGCGACATAGTCCTCCGGATCTTCTGACTGTGCCACAGCACCATCATGTCACCAGCGAACGTTCGAGGTGGCGAACAATCGCGGCCCGCCGGGATATTTGTACTGTGAAGTCCTGTGGTTGACGCTCATGCACCGATGGCCCTGTGGCGGTCGGTGCGCGGCCTTCCCCAATTCTGGCGACTGCTCGAATTGCGGACGGCGAGCCAATTCGGCGACGGTCTGCTTCAGGCCGGGCTGGCGGGCGGGCTGCTGTTCAACACCGAACGCGCCGCGGGCCCGTGGGAGCTGGTCGCGGCGTTCGCCGTGCTGTACCTGCCTTACTCGGTGCTCGGCCCGTTCGCAGGCGCCTTGCTGGACCGCTGGGACAGACGTTCCGTGCTCATCGGCGCGAACGCGGCGCGGCTCGTACTCGTCCTCTGCATTGCGGCGCTGCTGGCTTCGGGCGCAGACGACTACGCGATACTGTTCGGCGCGCTGATCGCCAACGGCTTCACTCGGTTCGTCTCCTCCGGCCTTTCGGCAGCGCTGCCTGACGTGGTGCCCCGCGGCCATGTCGTCACGATGAACTCGGTCGCGACGGCCACCGGCGGCGCAGGAGCCTTCGCAGGTGCCGCGTTCATGCTGGCGTCCCGATCGTTGTTCGGCGCCGACGACTTGGGCTCCGCAGCAATCATCGTCATCGTCGTGATTCCGGTGTCGCTCGCCCTGTGGTTGTCAGTACGGTTCCCGCGGCACGTACTCGGGCCGAAGGAGAGTGCGCGGGCTATCCACGGATCGGTCGCCTACGCGGTTGCGACCGGATGGCTGCACGGCGCCCGCACGGTGCTGGCCGTGCGAACCGTCGCGGCCACCCTCGCCGGACTCGCCACACATCGCATGGTCCTCGGTATCAACAGCATGCTGGTGTTCGTCATGGTGCGCCACGGCGACGCCCAGAGCGTCGCGGGCTTCGGTACCGCCGCGCTGTTCTTCTTCGTCACCGGCATCGGCGCATTCCTGGCGAACGTGATCACCCCGAGCGCCGTCGGCCGGTGGGGCCGATATCGCACCGCCAACGGAGCGCTGCTGCTGGCCGCGGGCATTCAGCTCCTCGGCCTCGGTCTGCAGCTGCCGATGATGGTGCTGTGCGGATTCCTGCTCGGCACGGCCGGACAGGTTGTCAAGCTGTGCGCCGACACCGCCATGCAGATCGACGTCGACGACGCGCTGCGCGGCCACATGTTCGCGGTGCAGGACGCACTGTTCTGGATGTCGTTCATCGTCGCGCTCACCGCTGCGGCGTGGGTCATCCCCGCCGATGGTCATCTGTCCGGGCTCGTGCTGGCCGGATCGGCGGTGTATCTGCTCGGGCTCGCGATGCATGCTGGCGTCGCCGGCCGCCGCCAAGCGCCGAGTTAAGGTGTGCCGCATGGCGACAGCGGCCCCGATCGTGGACGACCTCCGCGCCGAAAGCGACGACCTCGACAGCTTGGTGGCCGACCTGCCGGCCGCGCGGTGGGCGGAGGCGACGCCAGCGGCGGGGTGGACCATCGCCCACCAGATCGCTCACCTGCTGTGGACCGACCGGGTGGCGCTGCTGTCCGTCACCGACGAGGCGGGGTTCGGCAAGGCACTCGATGCGGCGGCCGCCGACCCGAGCCGTTTCGTCGACCGGGGCGCCGAAGACATCGTCGATGCGTCGTCGCCCGCCGAATTGCTCGCCGACTGGCGTCACACCCGGCTGGGGCTGCACGACGCGCTGCTGACCGTGCCCGACGGTCGCAAGCTGCCGTGGTTCGGGCCGCCGATGAGTGCGGCATCGATGGCGTCGGCGCGGCTGATGGAAACGTGGGCGCACGGGCTCGACGTCGCCGACGCTCTCGGCGTGAAGCGGCCCGCGACCGCACGGCTGCGGTCGATCGCCCACATCGGCGTGCGGACCCGCGATTTCGCGTTCGCGATCAACGGCCTCGACGCACCCACGGATCCGTTCCGGGTGGAGCTGCAGGCCCCCGACGGCTCGATGTGGACGTGGGGGCCCGACGATGCCGCGCAGCGCGTCGCGGGGTCGGCGGAGGACTTCTGCACCCTGGTCACCCAGCGCCGGCCGCCGGCCGCTCTCGATGTCACGGCCGAGGGTGTGGACGCGCAGCGGTGGCTGACGATCGCGCAGGCGTTCGCCGGACCACCGGGACCCGGGCGTTGACACCGAGCCCCGGCGTCATGGCTGTGCGTGCTCAGCTGTAGAGCGCTTCCCATGTCTTCGGCCCGACGATGCCGTCGACGGCCAGCGGGACGTTGTCGCAATCGGTCAGGATGCTCTGCACATTCCTGACCGCGACATCGGTCAGCTTGCCGAAGTCGCCGTCGACCGGGCCGGGGTCGTAGTCCGGATAGCCCCAGCTCTTGAGGATCTCCTGGACCAGGAACACCGGGTTGCCCTTCGATCCCTTTTTGATCAACGGCGGCGTCAGCCGGGACCACGTCATCGGGCCGACGATGCCGTCGACGGCCAGCGGGAACGAGAACGCGAAGAACTCGCCGGCACTGCGGTCGAGCTGATAGCGGATCACCCGGTTCCGGGTGATGGGTCCGAATATGCCGTCGACCTCGCTGAGATCGACCAGATAGCGGCGGCAGTACAGCGCCTGTTGCGCCTTCTTCACCGCTTCGCCGGTAGAACCGATTTTGATGATTGGATCGGACATTTCCAGTGCTCCTTTCGTGACGGATTGAGCACGACGAACGGTGCCGATTGCACTGCGCAAAATCCCGAGTACTCGGCTACCTGATTTCGCTGCGTCGGCCGCATCACAGCGCGAGTACCGTTTGCGGAGCGAAACCGCCTGCGCCCCAACGTCCGTGGCTAGATTCCCTGTGCCGCGCGCGAATTAAAGGTCGTTGGCGACGTCGGCCTTGCCGTCGTCGTTGCTGTCGGTCAGCTTGATGTCCCAACGCCCGTCGCCGTCGGTGTCGACGTAGCCGACCCGTGCGCCGAGCCCGCGGTCGGCCAACCCATCGCCGTCGACGTCGAGCAGCCGATCGTTGGCCTGCCCATCACCGTCCAGATCGACCGTCGGGCCGCCCATCTGCTCGACACCGTCGAGCCCGAACCACCGCAATCCCCCGCCGCGGTCCACTCTCACCGCCCACGTGCCGGTCCCGTCGTCGGTGAAGTAACTCTGGCCGTCGAGCACCGCCTGGTCGGCGATCCCATCCCCGTCGAGGTCGGCAAGCGCGTCGTCGGTGGCGCCGTCACCGTCGACGTCCAGCCCCACCGCGTCCAGTCCGCCGTCGCCGTCGAGGTCGGTGTCCGGCGGCGCGCTCCACATCGTCGCCGACCCGTCACCGTCGGCAAGGCAGTAGTCCACACCGGTTCCGACGCCGGACTAGCCCCTGGCGTTCCACCAATTGAGGAGCTCGGCGACCGCCTCGTCATGCTCGAGCGGCCCCCGCTCGAGGCGCAGCTCCTTCATGTACCGCCACGCCTCGCCGACCTCGGGCCCCGCAGGGATGCCGAGTATCTCCATGATCGCGTTGCCGTCGAGGTCCGGTCGCACCCGTTGCAGGTCCTCCTTGGCCGCCAGCTCGGCGATGCGAGCCTCCAGGTCGTCATAGTTCGCCTGCAGCCGCGCAGCGCGCCGCTTGTTGCGGGTGGTGCAGTCGGCGCGCACCAGCTTGTGCAGCCTCGACAACAGCGGGCCCGCGTCGGTGACGTACCTGCGCACCGCGGAGTCGGTCCACTTGCCGTCGCCGTAGCCGTGGAAACGCAGATGCAGATACACCAGTTGCGACACGTCCTCGATCATCTGCTTGGAGTACCTCAGCGCGCGCATCCGCTTGCGCGTCATCTTGGCGCCGACCACCTCGTGATGATGGAAGCTGACCCCGCCGTCGGCCTCGTGCCTGCGCGTCGACGGCTTGCCGATGTCGTGTAGCAGCGCCGACCAGCGCAGCACGAGATCGGGTCCGTCATCCTCGAGCTCGATCGCCTGGCGCAACACCGTCAGCGAATGCTCGTACACGTCCTTGTGTTGGTGGTGCTCGTCGATGGCCATCCGCATCGCGCCGATCTCGGGCAGCACGACATCGCCGAGACCACTCTGAACCATCAGGTCGATGCCCGCCGCCGGGTCAGATCCGAGCAGCAGCCTGTCGAGCTCGGCCGAAACCCGCTCGGCGGTGATCCGATCGAGCTGGCCGGACATCGCCGACATCGCCTCGCGCACCCGCGGCGCGACGGTGAAGCCGAGCTGGGAGACGAACCTCGCAGCCCGCAACATCCGCAGCGGGTCGTCGCCGAACGACACCTCCGGCCCGGCGGGGGTTTCCAGCACGCGGGCGCGCAGCGCCGCCAAACCGCTTAGGGGATCGTGGAATTCGGCCGGGCCGTCGGCCGTGATACGAATCGCCATCGCGTTGACCGTGAAGTCGCGGCGGACCAGATCGTCGTCGAGGTTGTCGCCGAAGCGCACCTGCGGGTTACGGGACACCTGGTCGTAGGTGTCGGCACGGAACGTCGTTATCTCCATGCGGTCGCCGGCCTTGCCGACGCCGACAGTGCCGAATTCGATACCGGTGTCCCACAGCGAGTCCGCCCAGGGACGTAGAAACTCCTGCATCTGCTCGGGGCTGGCGTCGGTCGTGAAGTCGAGGTCGTTGCCCAACCGGCCCAGCAGCGCGTCGCGAACGCTGCCCCCGACGAGGTACAGCTCATGGCCCGCTCTAGCGAACACACCGCCGATGTCGCGCAGCACGTCGGCATGGCGATTCAACGCAACCTGGGCGGCCGCCAGTAGTTCGGCGTCAGCTGCTGAATCGGGCACGTCCGATGAGCCTAGTGGTCACGGTGCTATCAAGGTCCGGCGAGTGCGGCGGGGGCGAAACTTCGTGGCAGCTACTATCGCTTGGGTGTCGGACGGCGAACAGGCCAAACCACGACGCCGCCGAGGGCGACGTCGCGGCAGGCGCGCGGCCGGTCCGCCCGACACCGCTGCCGCACAGCACAACAACAACTCGATCGTCGCAGGCAACACCAGCGTTCCCGTCCCCGGCAGCCAACCCAAACCGCACAAGCCGACCAAGCCGACCAAGCCGCGCGCGTCGCGCCGCGGGCCCGACCGGCTACGCACTGTGCACGAGACATCCGCGGGCGGCCTCGTCATCGACGGTATCGATGGCCCCAAGGACGCCCAGGTCGCGGCCCTCATCGGGCGGGTGGATCGGCGGGGCCGCACGCTGTGGTCGCTGCCCAAGGGGCACATCGAACTCGGTGAAACCGCCGAGCAGACCGCCATCCGCGAGGTCGCCGAGGAGACCGGTATCCAGGGCACCGTGCTGGCCGCTCTCGGCAGCATCGACTACTGGTTTGTCACCGACGGCCGCCGAGTGCACAAAACCGTGCACCATTATCTGATGCGATTTCTCGGCGGCGAATTGTCCGACGAAGACGTAGAGGTCAGCGAGGTGGCCTGGGTGCCGCTGAGGGAACTGCCCGCCCGGCTTGCCTACGCCGACGAGCGCAAGCTGGCCGAGGTCGCGGCCGAGCTGATCGACAAGCTGCACAACGACGGTCCTTCCGCACTGCCGCCGCTGCCGCAGACTTCGCCGCGCAGGCGCGCCCAGACTCACTCGCACACCCGCAACCGGCGTCCCAACGAAGCAGGCCCACCCCAGCAGGGCCGGCGGACGAACGGCTGCGGACAAGGGCCGTGACCGGCCGCCGCGGTGCCCGCACGGTATTGGCTCGATGGCTCTCCGTGCTGACGCTGCTGATGCTCGTCGCCTTGCCCGTAGTGGCGCCGCAGGCGGCCGCAGGCGAGCCGGGCTCCGTGCCGTTCCTTCAGGTGCACATCGACGGCGTCACACCCGATGTGGTGACCACCACCAGCGAACCCGTCGTCACCGTCACCGGGACCGTGCAGAACGTCGGCGACCGCCCGGTCCGCGACGTCATGGTCCGCCTCGAGCGCGCCGCAGCGGTCACGTCCTCCGCGGGGCTGCGCACCAACCTCGGCGGCGAGAACAGCCAGTTCGAAGCCGTCGCCGACTTCATCACCGTCTCCGCGGAACTGCAACGCGGCCAACATGTTCCGTTCACGCTGACGGTTCCGCTGCGGTCTGCGCAGGTGCCGTCGCTCGGCGTTCAGCAGCCCGGCGTCTACCCGCTGCTCGTCAACGCCAACGGCACACCCGACTACGGCGCACCCGCCCGCCTCGACGATGCTCGATTCCTGCTGCCGGTGATCGGCGTGCCACCCGAACCCGCCGCAGCACCCACGACCGACGCGCTCGCCGACGTCGTCGCTCCCGATACCTCCAAACCGGTGCGGCTGACCGTGCTGTGGCCGCTCGGCGACCGCCCGCGGCTGGCGGCGGGCGCACCCGGCGGGACGACACCCGTGCGGTTGATCGACGACGACCTCGCAGGCTCGCTGTCGGCAGGCGGCAGGCTCGATGCCCTGCTGTCGGCCGTCGACTTCGCGACCGGTCCGTCCGTCGACCCCGGCGGCCAGGTGCGCAGCGCGGTGTGCCTCGCCATCGACCCTGACCTGCTCGTCACCGTGAACGCGATGTCGACCGGCTACGTCGTCGACGACGGGCCCGACATCGGCGCGTCGACGCCGACACATCCCGGCACCGGCCAGGAAGCGGCGGTCAGCTGGCTGAATCGGCTCAAGTCGGTGGCCCAGCGGATGTGCGTCGCACCCGCGAACTACGCGCAGGCCGATCTCGATGCCCTGCACCGGGTCGGCGATCCGGGCCTGAGCTCGATCGCCACCAACGGCGCAGGCGACATCGTCGACCAGCTCCTCGGCATCACCTCGACCCGCGGCGCCACCCTGCTCGGCGACGGACCGTTGACGGCCCCGGCAGTGCAATTGCTCGCCGCCCAGGGCCCGACCGTTGTCCTCGCTGCCGCGGGCCTCACCGCGCAGGATGGAGCCGCCAACGGGAAGTCGACCGCGGCCGACGTCGCCCCGGTGCGCTACACGCCTGAGGTGGTGGCCGCCCCGTTCGACCCCAACATCGGCGCCGCCATGGCCGGCGTGGGCACCGACCCGTGGACTCCCTCGTATCTGGACCCCGCACTCGACATTCCTGTCAAACACGACTCCGCGGTGGCGCGCCGCCAGGACGCACTCGGCTCCTTGCTCTGGCGCGGTCTTACGCCGAACACCGAACCGCGCACCCAGATCGTGATGCCGCCGATGGACTGGAGCGTGCAGGCCGACGACGCCGCGGCTGTCCTGTCCACTGTCGCCACCACGATTCGGGCCGGCCTCGCCGCGCCGAGACCGCTGACCGCGGTGATCGCCGAGAGCCAGGCGATCCCCACAAACGACACCCGACAGCTGCCCCAGGGTGCGCCCGCCAATCCGCGCGCCCGCTTCGACGAATCGGTGACGTCGGGAATCGCCGGTACCGCAGGCAGGCTCTGGGGCCTCGCCGCAGCGCTGACAATCGACCAGCGCACCGGTCTGACCGGCACGCAGTACACCGCCCCGCTGCGCGAGGACATGCTGCGCGCGCTGAGCCAGTCCGTGCCGCCGGACGCCCGCAACGGGCTGGCCCAGCAGCGGTTGGCCACCACGAGCAACACGGTGAACGACCTGTTCAACGCGGTCACCATCGTCAACCCCGGCGGTTCTTACACGCTGGCCACCGAACACAGTCCGCTGCCGCTGGCCCTGCGCAACGACCTGCCCGTGCCGATCCGGGTCCGGCTGCAGGTGGATGCGCCGCCGGGTATGACGGTCACCGATATGGGCGAGATCGAGCTACCGCCGGGATACCTCCCGCTGCAGGTGCCGATCGAGGTCCACTTCACCCAGCGCGTCGCCGTCGACGTGGCGCTGCGCACCGCCGACGGGCTGCCGCTCGGAGAACCGGTGCGGC
>JBKPSU010000018.1:0-32710 GCA_046735135.1 Actinomycetota bacterium | reverse complement strand
AGCCTTGTCGTTCCTAGAAAGCTGAAGCCGCGATACGTTGAAGGGGTCGCTCCTGGTGGGCGACCCCTTCAACGTCCTGACGACGTGGGTACCAAATCCACTGCAATCGTTAGGACCTTCTCGTGGCTTCAGAAACCACCGTCGCTGACCCGGCACTTCTCCCGTCGCAAGTCGCCAACATCCTCGTCCAGCCGCTGAAGGCCGCCTCCATCGTCCTGTCGTCGGGTGTGCGAATCTTCGACACCAACGGTCGGCTGGGTCCCCGAATCCCAGGCCATACCTGAGGCAGATGTGTCGTTGGGGAAATCGATTTGCTCCCTTCAACTTTGAGGTCACTGAGATTCTTATCCGGTTCTCCAACGAGCTGTTGCGCCACGGTTATCGGCCTGGACGCCAGACTCAAGCTGCGCCTCGTCACCGGCGTGTCGAACGCCCTCGACGACGCCCTGCTGAAGGGCGCGGGCACCAGCAACACGATCAAGGGCATCATCAACCAGAGCGGTGTACGGACCGGCGTCCTCGACGCCGACAGCCTCCGCGACGCCATCGCCTTGGCATCGGCCGCCGAGGTCACCCCGAACCGGTGGTTCATCAACGGCGCTGACTTCATCGCACTTCGCAAGCTCAAGGAATCCGGCACGTCGTCGAAGTACCTGTTGGAGTCCGACTCTAGGAGCGATGGCCTGACCGGATTCCCACAGTTTTTCGGGGAGCGGTTCTGATACGAGGGCGGCGGTCCGAAAACGGCTGGGGCTCGTCACGAGATTGTCACCAGCTAGCCCCCTCGCTCGCCGTCTATCGGTCGGTGCGTTCCGGGGATGACGCCCGCGAGTTCGAGGATCCTGGTCGGCGGGAGGTGCTGTTCGGTTATCCGGACGCCGAGGTCGGCCAGGGCATCTTCCACCGCATTGGTGATCGCCGCCGGTGCGCCGATCATGCCCCCTTCGCCGACGCCTCGATAGTTGTAGGGGATGTCCGTCGGCGTCTCGATGTGGTGGATCTCGATCTCGGGGATTTCCATCGTGGTCGGGATCAGGTAGTCCATGAACGTCCCCGACCGGGGCTGCCCGTCCTCCCCGTACGTGATCTTCTCGTAGAGCACGGCGCCCACGCCCTGCGCGACGCCACCGCGGATCTGGCCTTCGACGATGGCCGGGTTGATCATCTCGCCGCAGTCCTCAACGACCGCGTAGCGAGGAATCCTCACCTGGCCGGTTTCGAGATCGACCTCGACCCAGCACACGTGCGTGGACTGCGCCCACCCCCCTTCGCCGCCGTTCCAGTCCCGGTGAACCCGGATGGCCTCACCCCTGCCCAGCCGGTCGGTGTTGCCGAGTCCGCCACGCCGCATTGCCTCATCGGCGACCTCGCGGAAGGTCAGCGAGATCGTGGGGACGCCCGCAATGTGAACTGCACCGTCTTCGATGACGATGTCTGCCGGCGATGCCTCCAGCAGGTCCTCGGCGATGTCGACAATGTGCTCACGCAGCGTGTGTGCAGCCAGTGCGACCGCACCACCCGCCATCGCCGCCGACAGGCTTCCGCCGGTGCCCGAGATGCCGAAAGGCGCGATGTTCGTGTCGCCGTATCTGACTCGGACGGCCTCAACGGAGACGCCGAGCTCGTCGGCGGCCACCTGCGCGAGCGTCGTCTCGTGGCCTTGGCCATGGGGTACCTGTCGGGTGTGGACAGTGATGCTGCCGTCGGCTTCGAGGACTGCGTGGATCGGCTCGGTGCCCATAAAAGCTGAGAAGCCGGGCATGACCGCGTCGAAGTATCCGGGTGGCCCCGGCGCCGCTTCGATGTAGGTCGCGATCCCGAGGCCGAGGCGACGACCCTGCTCCCGAGCTGCCGCCTGGTGCTCTGCCCAATGTTCGAAGTCGGCGACATCGAGAGCCTTCTCGAGCGTGGTCTTGGCCGACATGCGTACATCGAGAGTCGGACCGGTGAGCATCTTCGTCGGGAGCATGTCGGGACCGACGATGTTGCGAAGCCGGATCTCGGCGCGGCTGATCCCCAGCTCGCGGGCTATGACATCGAATAGCCGTTCGCGGACCCAGGTCTCGACCGCCCACGGGCCCCGGTAGGCGACGTACGTCGGTTTGTTGGACGAGACGACCTCGATGTCGAACTGCATGGCGTCGAACCGGTAGGGACCGGGAAACATCGTCTGGATGATGCGGCAGAACATCGGTGCCGCGTACGGGAAACCAGGGTAGGCGCCCGCGTCCATCGTGAGCTTGGCCCGCAGGCCCCGCACCGTCCCGTCGTTCATCACCGCGGCCGCGACGGCGACCTGTTCGTCACGCGCTTGGCCGCCGAGCACGAGGTTCTCGTTGCGGTCCTCGATCCATTTGATCGATCGACCGAGGCGCAGCGCGGCAGCGCACAGGGCGATGTCCTCACGCAACACCGTGACCTTCGATCCGAACGCACCGCCGATGTCGCCCGTCACGACGCGCGGGACGCGTTCCCTGGGCGTTGCCATCAATCCGAGGAGCGCCCGGTTGAGGTGCACCAGCCGCATCGGATCCCTGGCCATCTGACGCACCATGATCGAGATCATCGGTCGCGTGTCTTCCATCATCGTCGGGTGGGCGCGAATGAACTCGCGGGCCCCGGCGAAGATGGCCTTCGTCTGTTCGTGTTGGCGGAACATGTTGCGCACCGACTTCCACACCGGCTGGCGTGCCAGGCACAGTGCCATCGCCCACTTGAGGGCGTGCGCAGCCTGATGGGCGGCGTGCAACGTGAGGTTGCCGTCGGCGCCGACCTCGGCCACCGTGCCTCTGGTCTCCATCGGTTGGTTGGCGTGCCGGTGCTGGCGGAACGTCTCGCTGATCACACGATCCGCCCCGGCGAACGCCGCATCGACATCGCCGAACGATTCCGATGCCGCGTAGACGACGTTGCCGTTGGCCTTCGGCCAGATCGCCGGCCGGCCTGGATCGTGGGCGTGCGCCAACGTAGCGATCGGTTCCAGCTCTTCGTAATCGACGTCGACCATCTCTGCCGCATCCTCGGCCACGGCGCGTGACGTCGCTACCACGATGGCGACCGGATCCCCGACCAGACGTACACGGTCGACGGCCAGGGCCCAGTGCCACGGGTCGTAAAGGCCCGGCAAGACGAGCATCCCCATCAGCGGGTTGGTGATCGCAGCGATGTCAGGACCGGTGAAGATCGCGTGCACCCCGGGAACGGCGGCGGCGCGGGTGGTGTCGATACCGCGGATCACGGCGTGGGGCCATGGGCTCCGGACGAACGCCGCGTGCGCCATGTCCGGGACGACGACATCATCGACGTAACGACCGCGCCCGCTCAGCAGGCGGCGGTCCTCAACCCTCCGCACGCGTGCGCCGACGAATCGCCCCATGATCTGTTCACGCATCGTTCGCACCTCCTTCGGTGGAGGCCAACTTGGCCACGGCTTCGGCGACACCCTCGAGGATCGATGCGTATCCCGTGCAACGACACAGGTTGCCCGCGAGCTCTTCTTTGATCTGCGCTGTCGTCGGCGTCGGGTTGTCCGCCAGCAGACACCGCACTGTCATGAGGAATCCCGGTGCGCAGAAAGCGCATTGGAATGCGTGGCGCTCCCACATCGCCTGCTGGATGAGTCCCAGCTCATCTCCGTCGCCGAGGGACTCGACGGTCTCCACGCTCGCTCCCTCCGCCTGCATCGCCAGCATCAGACAGGAACGGACGGGCTGACCGTCGACCGCCACCGTGCACGCACCACACACGCCGTGCTCGCAACCGAGATGCGTGCCGGTGAGCCCGAGGTGATCGCGAAGCAATTCGGCCAGGGTCGTGCGACCCTCGACCACCGCGCCCTCGTCCCGACCGTTGACTCTGACGGTGATCTCCCGCATCAGACGCCCGCCCGTTCCGTGGCCCGCGCCGTGGCCTCGGCGAGCCCGCGGCGGGTGAGAACCCCCGCAACATGCGCCCTGTACTCGGACGATGCGTGGTCGTCAGCGCGGGGCTCCAATGCCCCCGACACAACGTTCGCTGCCTCTGCAAAGAGGGCGGGGCCGGGAGCGTTGCCGTCGAGCAACTGCTCGGCCTCGGCGACGCGCACCGGCGTGCTGGCTACACCGAAGAACGACAACGCCGGTCGCCGCAGCAACCCGGCCTCGTCGATCTCGACCGTCGCCACCAACCCGACCAACGCGAAGTCCCCGTGTCGCCTGCTCACCTCCAGCACCGACCAGCCCGCGCGTGGGGCCCATGCGGGGAACCGCACTCCGACGAGCAACTCGTCCTCCCCCAACGCGGATGACAGATATCCCTCGAAGAAGTCACCCGCACCCATCGTCCGCTGTCCCGCCGGGCCAGCCACGATCATCTCGGCGCCGACCGCCAGGGCAACTGCCGGCAATTCCGCCGCCGGATCGGCGTGGGCCAAGCTCCCGCACACCGTCCCCCGACTCCGGATCGCCCGATGACCGACGTGCGGCATGGCGCCGGCTACCGCGGGCGCTGCGGTGGCCATGGCATCCGACTTCTCGACCCGTGCGTGTGTCACTGTCGCTCCGACTGAGACAGTGCCGTCGTCATCCACCTCGATCGACTGCAAGCCTTGCACCCGGCCGATGTCGATGAGATGCCCGAGATGGGTCAGCCGGAGGGCGAGCACCGGAAGAAGGCTTTGCCCACCGGCAAGCACCTTGCCGTCCCCGCCGTACGTTTCGAGCAGTGCGACCGCCTCGTCGACCGTGTCCGGTCGGTGGTAGTCAAATGGCGACATCTTCACTGCGCGTCTCCCTCCGACCGGCCTGGATAGTACGCGTTGTACGACGGGCGGGTCCTTCGTTTCACAGACAGCGCGAGACCACCTCGAGGAAGACCAGACCCTCGTCGCCGCTGCGGTCGACGTCAGTACCGTGTCACCGCGGCGACGGTGAACGAATTGGTAAATCCATCTCGCCACCGTATGAGTAGTGGCCGACTGAAATTTCGGGTTCAAATCGAGTATCGCTCTACTTGGTCCGGTCGCCTGATGAGCGCCGAAGCTTCCGATGTAGTGACGCCGACAATGGCGCCACCCTGTCGAAAGAGAAGGCCATGAGAGAGGCATCACAGGAAAAGGTGCTCGGCGGCGGCCGCGC
The DNA here is from genome assembly GCA_046735135.1 of Actinomycetota bacterium. GTDB lineage: Bacteria > Actinomycetota > Actinomycetes > Mycobacteriales > Mycobacteriaceae > Mycobacterium. The sequence continues at coordinate 27,596 of JBKPSU010000018.1, read as the reverse complement.
GATCGGCGCAGCGATCAAGACAATTCTCGCAACCACCGCATTCGCAATCAGTTTCACTGGTTTCGGCGGCTCTGCTCCTGTCGCGACCGCGGCTCCCGACACCGGGACGTACGACGATTACATGGATCTTGCGCTAGAAGCCTGCTGGGGCTCCGTCTCCTTACCGGTCGCGTGGGAAGTCGGAGATCCCGAGTCCGCCGGCTGCGCGCATTCGCGAAGTAACCACTGATCAGCAGCGACGACGACTCGGCCCGCCACCTTCGGAAGTTGGTGGCGGGCCGGGTGTCGCTGTGCGCGAACTGCACTGACGCAGTTGCTCGCCCAACAACTTTCGTTGCCGAGGGCTGAATTCACCGGATCCGAGCACGTTCAGGAGGCGGTTCCGGGCTCGAGTGCTCCTATGGAGCGGACAGCGTCATCAGCAGGTGGTCGACGGCCCCGCGGCTGCGGCTCTGCACATCCAGTAGGCCCGGCAGTTGCATCACGATTTCTTCAGCGACGTCGTGCAGTTTGACGTTGAGCTCTTGCGACCGCCAGCGCAACACATCGAACGCGGCGTCTGTGTGTAGGTCATAGATCGCCATCAACATGCCTTTGGCCTGCTCGATGACCGCGCGATGGGCCACGATTTCCTCGAGCTCTTCGGTGACTGCGCGCTGGACAGCGTCCTCGACGGACTTCGTGACGTCGATGTAGAAGCCCCGAGTCGCGGCAACTTCACCGTCCGCGTCGGTGACTGCCTCTCCGACCACGACGACGCTGCGCTCCTCTCCGGTTTTGGTCCGGATGCGGTGCCTGCTGCTGAACGGTGCCGACGTTCGCTTCAGCAGCCCCTTGACCTTTGCCAGATCGTCTGGGTGTTTGTGGGAGAGAACGATCTCGGTTGTGGGTTGGATTTCGCCGGGCTCGTAGCCGTGCATGCGGGCAACCGCGCGTGACCACGTCCACGAATCGGTGTTGTAGTTGTACGCGAATCTGCCGACGCGGGCCGGTTCCCCGCCCAGCAGCGCCTTGTCCAGATCACCAGGCGCAATCCCGTCCGTGCCGGATTCATCCTCCGGCACGAATTCCTGACTCGGAAGCACAGGTCATATTTACCACACCGTCAGCGAGCGCTACCTGCCAAAAAAACTGACGAGCAGATGAGACGGACCGGGCCGCCTTATGGCGGCAGTTTGGCCAGCTACTTCTTGAAGGCGTCTTTGACCTTCTCGCCGGCGTCCTTGAGGCTCGACTTGGCCTGATCGAGCTTGCCTTCGCTCTCGGTATCTTTGTCGCCGGTCGCCCGGCCGACTCCCTCTTTGGCCTTGCCTGCCACGTCGTCGATCTTGTTGCTGATCTTGTCGTTGGTGCCCATTGCCTGCACTTCTCTCTGTCGGTGACTTGGAAGTCGGTTCGGCACTGAACCATTCATGGGATACCTCGAGCGGCGGCGTCCGAAACGGATGCCGATCCTGCTGGGGCTCTGACAGGTCAGCTGCGGTATCGCCAGGTGTGCAACACCATGAGAAGGGCGGTCGCAAAGACCACGGCGGTCCCGTACATCGGCCTCCCCATTCGCTTCACTGGTGGTTACTGGAGGATCTCACCCTTCTGGGCCTGAGTCCCCGACCTGGGGTCGGGTGTCGCCTTGCGCGGCGACGAGCGCGGCACGGCGTAGTCACACCGACGTCAGGTTTTCTGACCGCGCGTGTCGATGACCCGCGCGGCGATGTCCACGAGCCGCGTGTTGCTGTCCTGCGACAGCCGGCGCAGCATCTCGAAGGCCCGAATGTCGTCCACGTTGTATCGCTCCATGATGATGCCCTTAGCCTGACCGATGCGGTCGCGCGTGGACAGCGCCGACTGCAGCTCCTCCCCCTCGCGGCTGGCCAGAATCGCCGCGGCGGCGTGAGCAGCCAACACCGTGCCGAAGGTCTCGGCCTCCCCGTCGAACGCATGAGGCTCGAACGAAAACAGATTGAGTGCGCCAGCGGTCCGATCGGCGGTGTACAGCTTGAAAGAAAGTCCGCTGAGCACGCCGATCTCGACCACCGCGGGCGAGTACTTCGGCCAGCGCTCCTCGGTGCGGAAATCGTCGGTTCGCACGATCACTTCGTCGAGGGCCGCCTCGACGCAGGGGCCCTCGTTGAACAACATCTGTAGTTCGTCGAGGCGGTGCGGCAGGTCGGAGGTGCCGCCCACCGAATCCCACTTGCCGCCCTTGCCGATCAACAGCACGCCCGCAGTGTCCGCACCGCGAATCAGCTCCAGCGCCGCGGTCGTGACGTCGGAAAGCACATCCTCAACACTGCGAGGCGCGGCAGCGATGCGAGCCAGCGCCGCCATCCGCATCGCCAGATCGTGGTTCGGCCGTTCTGTCATTGCACAAGGGTTCCCCATGACGCTTCTGGGCACACCGTCGGAGGTACGAGAAACGCACATTGGCTGATCACGTTTGTCATTCGACGCGCTTGGCAATGCTGCGGTCAGGCGAGTCCGGCGGTCGACCACCGGACTGGCTGAGGTCTCGTCGGTTCAGACCAGGAGCCGACGGGGCCGTCCCCATGGGTCAGATCGTCAAGTCACTCTGTTAGTTGTAGTAAGGTCATGCCATGGGCAGCACCTCCAACGTCTGGATTCTCGGCGGCTACCAGAGCGACTTCAGTCGCAACCTGACCCGGGAGGGCCTTGATTTCGGCGGTCTGACCTCGGAAGTGGTCGACTCGACGCTCACCGCGGCGGGAGTCGACGCGGCCGCGATCGACGTGGTGCATGTCGCTAACGCCTTCGGTGAGCTGTTTGCGGGCCAGGGACATCTCGGTGCGATGCCCGCCAGCGTGCACGAGGGCCTGTGGAACACCCCGTCGTCCCGCCACGAGGCCGCCTGCGCATCGGGCAGCGTCGCGACGCTCGCTGCGATCGCGGATCTGCGGTCGGGCGCCTACCAGACGGCGCTGGTCGTCGGTATCGAGTTGGAGAAGACCGTGCCGGGTGATACAGCCGCGCAGCATCTCGGCGCCGCCGCGTGGATCGGCCACGAGGGCTCAGAAGCAAAGTTCATGTGGCCCAACATGTTCGCCCGTGTCGCCGACGAGTACGACCGACGCTACGGGCTCGACGAGACGCATCTACGCGCCATCGCCCAGCTGAACTTCACCAATGCGCGAAAGAACCCGAATGCGCAGACGCGCGGCTGGACGGTGCCGGATCTGTGCTCGGGCCGCGACGGAGACGACGAGGTCAACCCCGTCATCGAGGGCAGGCTGCGGCGCTTCGACTGCAGTCAGATGACCGACGGCGGCGCAGGCGTGGTCCTGGTCGCCGACGATTACCTGCGCGACCACCCGGAGGCGCGCCCGATCGGCCGCATCGACGGCTGGGGGCATCGCACCGTCGGCCTCGGCCTGCAGCAGAAGTTCGACCGCGACGCCGACCAGCCGTACCTGATGCCGCACGTTCGAGGCGCGGTGCTCGATGCGTTCGGCCGTGCCGAGGTCACGCTGGACGACGTCGACGGCTTCGAGGTGCACGACTGCTTCACGCCGAGCGAGTACCTCGCCATCGATCACATCGGACTCACCGGTCCCGGCGAATCGTGGAAGGCCATCGAGAACGGTGAGATCGAGAACGGCGGGGCGCTGCCGATCAACCCCAGTGGCGGCCTGATCGGTGGCGGCCATCCCGTCGGCGCATCGGGGGTGCGGATGCTGCTCGACGCCGCAAGGCAGGTCAGCGACGACGCGGGCGAATACCAGGTCGAGGGCGCAAAGACGTTCGGCACGTTGAACTTCGGCGGCAGCACAGCCACCACGGTCAGCTTCGTCGTCGGATCGGCAAGGGAGTTCTGATGGACGTAGAGGTCGTCGGCAAGTATCTGTCGACGCTGCCCGAGGACGACGATCACCCTTACCGGACGGGTCCGTGGCGACCGCAGACCACCGAGTGGGACGCCGACGCCCTCACCGTCGTCGCGGGCGAAATCCCACACGACCTCGACGGTGTGTATCTGCGCAACACCGAGAACCCGTTGCATCCGTCGTTGAAGTTCTACCACCCGTTCGACGGCGACGGGATGATCCACGTCGTCGGCTTCCGGGACGGAAAGGCGTTCTACCGCAACCGATTCATCCGTACCGACGGCCTTGCGGCCGAAAACGAAGCCGGCGGCGCGTTGTGGCCAGGACTCGCCGAGCCGGTGCAGGTCGCCAAGTGCGACTACGGCTGGGGTGCAAGGACATTGATGAAGGACGCGTCCAGCACCGATGTGATCGTGCACCGCGGTACCGCGCTGACCAGCTTCTACCAGTGCGGCGATCTGTATCGCGTCGACCCGATGACGGCCGAGACGCTCGGCAAAGAAGACTGGGGTGGACACTTTCCCTTCGACTGGGGTGTGTCGGCGCATCCGAAGGTGGATGACGCCACCGGCGAACTGCTGTTCTTCACCTACAGCAAGCAGGCGCCGTACATGCGGTACGGGGTGGTCGACGCGGACAACGAACTCGTGCACCTCACCGATATCCCGCTTCCGGGTCCGCGGTTGCCGCACGACATGGCCTTCACTCCGAACTACGCCATCCTCAACGACTTTCCGTTGTTCTGGGATCCCAAGCTGCTCGAGGCCGACATTCATCTGCCCGGTTTCCACGCCGACATGCCGTCGCGGTTCGCCGTCATCCCGCGGCGCGGCGGCCCCGCCGACATCCGATGGTTCGAGGCGGACCCGACGTTCGTTCTGCACTTCACCAACGCCTACGAAGACGGTGACGAGATCATTCTCGACGGCTTCTACGAAGGAGACCCCGCGCCCGTTGACAGCCTGACAGGCGACAAGTGGCAGAAGGCGTTTCGCTTCCTGGCCCTCGACCGGCTGCAAACCCGGCTGCGCCGCTGGCGGTTCAACCTCGTCACCGGCGCCACCACCGAGGAGCAACTCACCGACAGCATCACCGAGTTCGGCATGATCAACTCCGGATACGGCGGCCGCGAATACCGGTACACGTATGCCGCGACGGGGAAACCGGGTTGGTTCCTCTTCGACGGGCTGGTCAAACACGACCTGCAGACCGGATCCGAAGAGCGCTTCGCGTTCGACGACGGCGTCTACGGCAGCGAGACCGCGATGGCGCCCCGCGTCGGCAGCACTGCCGAGGACGACGGCTACCTGATCACCTTGACCACCGACATGAATCGCGACGCGTCGTATTGTCTGGTCTTCGACGCAGCCGGGGTGGCCGACGGCCCGGTGTGCGAACTGCAACTGCCCGAACGCATCTCGAGCGGCACTCACTCCACGTGGGCCGACGGCTCGTCGCTGCGGCGCTGGCACGACTGCGACGACGCGGCCGCCGCGATCGGGCTGTAGGTGCAGCGGCCCGAACCCAACGCCGTCGCCCGCATGCTTGGGTTGCTCGGCGACGAGTGGACGCTGCTCGTCGTCCAGCAGGCACTGCTGGGCGCGACCCGTTACGGCGAATTCCAGGACCGGCTGCCGATCTCACATTCGGTGCTGTCGAATCGTCTGCGGTTGCTGACCGGCGACGATCTGCTGGAACGCCGTGTCTACCAGACGCATCCGACCCGCGAGGAATACCTGACCACTCCGCGAAGTCGCTCGCTGTGGCCGGTGCTGGTGACGATCTGGGAATGGGAACGGCGCTGGGTGCCCGATCACGCCGAGCGGTTGCCCGCGATGCGCCATATCGCCTGCGGCAGCGTCTTCGACCCGCAGGTGACCTGCCGCGTGTGTGGGGAGACGGCGAGCGAGAAGGATGTGGTTGCGCAGTGGGGACCCAGTGGTTCGTGGTCGCGGTCGGTGCCGACGACGGGCACCCGGCGACGATCCTCGGCTGAACAGCGCCAGGCGGATCTGTTCCCGCAGACGATGAGCGTGCTCGGCAACCGGTGGGCATTCGCGCTACTTGTTGCCGCCTTCGTCGGGGTCAGCAGGTTCACCGACTTCCAGGCTCAGCTCGGCGCGCCACCGGGGTCCATCGCAGACAGGCTTTCGATCTTCGTCGCCAACGGCGTGTTGGCGGCGGCAGACAACCGCTATCGGCTCACCGAGAAGGGTCGCGCCCTGTTTCCCGTACTGATCGCCGCGCTGCAGTGGGCACAGCGGTGGTTCACCACGCCCGAGGGGCCTGCGGTCTTGCTCACCCACACTGCGTGCGGGCACCGCTTCGTGGCCGTGCTGACGTGCGACCAGTGCGCCCGACCGCTGCGGGGGACGCAGGTCGCCACGAGCTAGCTCGCGAGACTGCGGGACGATCGCGAATTGGCGGCGAATCACAATCTGCCAGCAGTTTCGATCTGGCACTCTCGAGGTGTGAGTGCTAATATGCCAAGTGCACAGTGATTGGCTGCCCGCCAGGGTGGCGGGCTCTTGACGACATAGGAGGTGAATTGCTGTGCTTCGTTTTGATCCGTTCAGTGACCTTGATGCCATGACCCGGGGACTGCTGACCAGCCAGACCGGATCAAATCGCACCCCCCGCTTCATGCCGATGGATCTGTGCAAGATCGACGATCACTTCTTGTTGACCGCCGACTTGCCCGGCGTGGATCCGGGGTCGGTCGATGTCGATGTGGACAACGGCACGTTGACGATTTCTGCACACCGCAGCGCGCGAAGTGACGAATCCGTCCAATGGCTGACCAACGAGCGTTTCTTCGGCAGCTACCGGCGCCAGCTCTCGCTTGGTGAGGGTGTCGACACGTCTGCGATCTCGGCGACGTACGAGAACGGCGTGCTGACGGTGACCATTCCGATGGCCGAACGCGCCAAGCCTCGCAAGATCGATGTCGCCCATGGCGGCGCTCAGAAGAGCATCACCGTCGACGCCGAATAAACAAACGCCTTCGAGACTGCGGACAGATCGTATTCCGACGCGGATTTGCGATCTGTCCGCAGTCTCGGCGAGCTCGGCGTGGCCGACCGGCGGACTGAACGCAGAAGTACGACCCGCTGCGGACGTCATCTACGCGTGTGCGCTGACGATTGTGGACCGCCGTGGCCGCAGGCTGGCTAGCATGAGCGAAATCGGCGCGGTGCCGTTGTACCGTGCAAACCCACCTCACGCATGTCTTTGCCAAGCTCGGACTGACGTCACGGATACAACTGGTGCAGGAAGCCGACCGCCACGTGTGCGGTCAGCGGTGGCGGTCCAACTGGAACTGCAGATGTGTTCGGACCGTGGGCCATTCGTGGTCAAGAATCGAATACACCACGGTGTCCCGCCGCGTCCCGTCCGGCACGAGTTGATGGCTGCGCAGAATTCCGTCGAGCTTCGCTCCGAGCCGTTCGATCGCCGTCCGGCTGGCGAAGTTGAAAAAGTGCGTGCGGAATTCGACTGCCACGCAGTTCAATTCCTCGAACGCGTGCCTCAGCATCATCAGCTTGGTCTCGGTGTTCACACCGCTGCGCCGTGCCGAGGCGGCGTACCACGTGTTGCCGATCTCGAGACGGCGATTGGGCGCGTCGACGTTCAGGTAACTCGACGAGCCGATCAGCGTGTCGTCGAGTCGGCGTACAACAAAGGTCAGGCCGGTGTCGGGCCGTTGCAGGGCCAGCCGCATGTCCACCCATTGCGAAGCGGTCTGGGGTGACGGAGCGCCGGTGAACCACAGGCTGCCCACGTCGCCGTCCGCCGACGCCGACGCGATCTCCGAGACATGCTCGCGCGTCAAGGGTTCCAGCCACACCCACCTCTGTCCGGTCAGTTTGACCGGCTCGACGAATCCCGTCATGCCACTCGCTGTCCTGACGTCATGGCTGCCACCAAAGTCCACACCGAGAGCGCGACCGCCACTACCGCCGCCACGAGGCCGATGTAAAGTCCGTAGCCCGCCGACACCGGTGGATGGACATTGATGCGGTAGTACCACAGCGTCAGCGCCACCAAGAGAAGCGAAATGACCAGCGCGGCAGTCGATGCCGCGCGTGTCGACAGTCCCCGCCCCGCCATCGCGCCGGCCACGATCAACGTCGACGCGAAGAGGGTGATCAGCTGGCCGGCGCCGAACTGCGCTGGCAACACCAGGCTGCCCACGGTGCCTCCGATCGCGTTGGCGCGACCGCCGCCGTCGGCCCTTGTGGTCAGCCAGGGCAGCCAGACGGCGACCGCCAGGATCGCCGCGCACAGCGCCACCAGCCAACCGGGGCGCAGGCGAAGCATTCGATGAGACTATCGGGTCGGCGTCATGTGCCGTGCAGTCCAGGTCAGCGCGTAGTCGGCCACGTCTTCCCAGCCGCCGAGCACGGTGATCAGGTGCGGTCGGTCGTGGAACACCTTGAAGTCCGTCGGCGCATGCGATCGGCGGTATCTGATGAAGTTCTCGTACACCACCGACTCCGGCATCGCGTGATCCCTGTCGCTTGCGATCAGCAGCAACGGTGCGCGGTCGGCATTCGTGAAGTCGACGGCGCTCGGCGCCTTGGATTTCGGCCGCACTTCGGCGACCGCCAGATCGAAAGCCACCCGCGCAGGCGCCGAAATGGCCAGCCTGGCGTGCCAGTCGTCGGACTCGTTGCGCGAAACCGTGTTGGCGAAGACGTAGTGGAAATGCGCCGGGCTGATCGGTACCGCGCGCCGAGTGTTGCGCGGATCGCGCACCATCGGCCAGATCGACCGCATGACCGACAGTGGAACGCGCCGCACACCGCGGGGCTTGGCCGGTTGGATGGCGACCCCCGCCCGACCGAGCCCGCGGTCGATCAACACCTGGGCGATCAGCCCGCCCATCGAATGCCCGATCAGGATCGGCGGATTGGGCAGCGACCGGACGAACGCGTCGAAGTGATCCACCGCCCCCGCCAGCCCGATGCCGGGATCATCTGGCCACTCGGGAGCGTGCACGACGTGGCCCGCCGCCCGGTATCTGTCGGCCCAGCCCAGCCAACAGTCCGCCGATAGCCACAAACCGTGGATCAGCACAATCGGCGTCGCCTCGTTCGACATCGTCTCTAGTGTGGAACTTCGATACGACTTTGAGGCGGTATTGCGATGAGCGACCTCCCCGATTGGGCTCAGCGACTCGATCTGTCCCCTCATCCCGAGGGCGGCTGGTTCCGCGAAACCTGGCGAAGTCGGCTGACGATCCCGCAATCCGCGCTGCCGCAGGACTACGCAGGAGCCCGCAGCGCGGGTACCGCCATCCTGTTTCTGCTCATGCCGGGCCAGCAGTCAGCGTGGCACGCCGTGCGCAGCGCCGAAGTGTGGCTCCACCACCGCGGCAGCCCACTGCTTCTTGAGTCCGGCGCCGAACAGGCGAGCGCCGCAACGCATCTGCTCGGCGGCGACATTGCGTCCGGTGAAAACCCGCAGTTGGTGGTGCCGCCCGGGCACTGGCAGCGCGCCCGCCCGCGTGACGACGAGCCGACGTTGGTCAGCTGCGTTGTGGTACCGGGGTTCGACTACGCCGACTTCTCGCTGGCGGCCCCTACCGACTGAGCAGCCGCACCGCGGCCGCCACCAGATCGGCATTGCCGTCGGCCGCTGAACCGTCGGGCAGCGTCAGCGTATCCTCCATGCCGATCCGCGCCTGCACACCGCGCGCACCGGCGTGTTCCAGTAGCGGCCAACAACTTTCGCCGAAGCCATGAAGCAGGACCGGGGCGGGTGAACCGGCCGCGAGCACCTCGCTGAGCACGTCGTCGGCGGTGGCGATGTCGCCGTCGGGGCCCAGTTCGACCATCACCCGCATGCAGTGCGCCGCGAGGTCCGACTGCGCCCAGGCCGCCGCCGCCTCGGCGTGAAAGATGCCGGCCTCCACGCCCAGACCCATGTCCAGCAACAGCCGGGCAAGCGGCTCGGCGCCGGGTTCGTGCCAGTTCACCGAGGCGAAGTCGGGCAGCACCGTCCACCCTTCGACCGCGCGCAGCCGTTCGCCGGGATCGGACAGCGCCCAGAAGCCCGTCGTCACCCCGAGCGGCAGGCCGGGCACGGCGTGACGGACTGCGTCCACCGCCGCCCCGACGATGTCAGGCTGCAGGGAGTCGACCCCGTCGGCGGTCTTGGGATGCATGTGGACGGCCCGCGCGCCGGCCTGGTGCGCGGCGAGGGCTTCCGCCGCGAGCTGCGCAGGGGTCACTGGCAGATTCGGGTGCTCATCGGGGGCGCGGGCGCCGTTGATGCAGGCCTTGAGGTAGGTCTTCGGGCTTGGCATGACTCCATCTTCACCCTTCGGACCGCCAGTTCGGGCAGTAGCGTGCTCAGCATGCAGGGTCACACCATCGTCTGTGGCGACGATGCGTTCGCGATGAGGATCGTCGAGGAGTTGACGACCGCCGGTATGAGTGTTGTGACAATTCAATCTCACGAAGAGTTGGACGCGGCGGGGATCGCCGACGCACACGCGGTGATTTGCGTCGACGACGATGACAACCTCAACCTCGAGGTCGCGCTGCTTGCTCGGCAGGCGAACCCGAACGTCAGGGTGGTGGCACGGCTCGCCAACAGTGTCCTTCGCGAGGCCGTGGCGCAGGACAATGGGCCGGGCGCGATCCTCGATGTCGCGGACCTCGCGGCACCGTCGGTCGTCGAGGCCGTACTTGCGCGCACCACCCATACGATTTCGCTCGCCGGCGTCGATTTCGTCATCTCGGGGACCGACGCGTCGCACGACGGCACACTGCGCGAGATGTACGGCGATCTGGCGCCGGTCGCGGTCGTCTGTGGCGAGAAGTCGGACACACCGGGTGAGGTGGTGGTCTGCCCCGGGCGCGACTTCCGGGTGCACCAGGGTGACTGGACCGCGATGATCGGTACCGGCGAAGAGTTGGTGCAGCAGGGCATTTCAGTGGCGAGGCCGATCGCGACGAATCAGGTGTGGCGTCGGCCACCAGTTCGACGGGTGATCGACGCGGTGCGCGCCTTCCGCGAAGATCTCAACCCGATGTTCTATCGGGCACTGGGGGCCTCGACGGCGCTGCTGCTGTTCTCAACGGTGTTGCTGCGGTTTGCCTACCAGCGCCAGCCGGGGATGAGTTGGATCGACGCGCTGTACTTCAGCACCGAGACGATCGCCACCGTCGGATACGGCGACTTCAGCTTCATGCATCAGCCGACCTGGCTGCGGCTGTTCAGCATTCTGCTGATGTTCGCGGGCGTGACGACGACCGCGATCCTGGTGGCGTTCATCGCCGATGTCCTGCTGTCGCGGCGGCTGTCGTACTCGTCGGGACGACGGCGAGTGCGCCATCTGCGCAACCACATCATCGTCGTCGGGCTCGGTTCGTTCGGCATCCGGGTGGTCAGCGATCTGATAGCGGGCGGATACAGCGTCGCGGTCATCGAGCGCAGCGACGACAACCGGTTCTTAACCACGGCCCGCCGCCTTTCGGTGCCGGTGATCTTCGGGGACGCGACACTGCGCGAGACGCTCGAATCCGCGCGCGTCGCTGAGGCACGCGCGGTAGCGGTGTTGACCCAGGACGACATCGTCAATGTGGAGACCGGCATCGTGCTGCACGAAATGCTCGGCGAGCGCAAGCCGCCGATCGTGTTGCGGGTCTATGACCGCACCCTTGGCGCGGCAGTGGCCCAGCGGTTCGGCTTCGAAAACGTCCGCTCCACCGTCGATCTCGCTATCCCCTGGTTCATCGGCGCCGCGCTTGGGCTGCAGGTGCTCGGCACCTTCTCGGTGGGGCAGCGATCGTTCATGGTCGGCGGCGTCTACGTAAGGTTGGGTAGCGAGCTCGACGGCATGCGGATGGCGGACCTGTCGACGCAGACGCGCGTGGTCGCCATCACCCGCCCCGGCAGGCCCGATCAGCTACACCCGCGGCGGGACACCAGGCTCAGCGCAGGCGACACGGCCTACCTCGTCGGCCCATACCGGGAGCTGCTGGACACCCTGCGCAAGGGGCAGGACGTCCAGCAGTCCGATGTCGTCAATCCAACGACGACAAGTTGAAGCCCGCGCCGGTCGGGTCGGCGACAGCGGCCAGCCGGCCGTAGGGCGTGTCCTCGGCGTCTCGCACCACGGTGCCGCCGTTCTCCTTCACGAGCGCAATCGTCTTGTCGACGTCGTCGGAGCCCAGGAAGAAGAACCAGTTCGACGGCGCACCCTCCAGAATCTTCGACCCGTCCATGATGCCGACCAGCGGGTCGCCACCGAATGACGCTGTGCTGTAGCGGAATTCATCGGTGTCGGACACCGTATCGGTCTGCCAGCCGAACACCTGGCCGTAGAAGTCGAGGGCCTTTGCGTAGTCGCGGGTGGTCAGCTGGTGATACACCGGCGCGCCGGCCTCGCCGAACACCTCGAAGCCCCCGTGCTCTATCGGCTGCCACAGGCCGACGAACGCACCTGTCGGATCGGTCAGCATCGCCATCCAGCCTTTGTCCTTCACCTCCATCGGCTCGACCGGCTCGATGCAAGTCACCGCGCCTGCGGCGATGGCTGCCGCCAGGGTGGCCTTGATGTCGGCGGTGTGCAGGTAGGTGGTCCAACCGTCCGGGCTGTTCCATTGCGGGTCGTTGCGCATCACGCCTGCGACCGGGTGGCCGCCGGAGAAGGCGTTGATGTAGCCGCCGTATTCGGGTCCGGCGGACTCGAACGTCCAACCAAACACGTTGCCGTAGAAATGCTGGGCTCGCTCGACGTCAGAGGTCGCCAGGTCGATCCAGGTCGGGGCACCTACGGGTGCGCCTTGGCGGGTGGGCACGATGGTTTCTCCTTGCGCTGAGGGGTCAGACACCGATGCAGACCGCCCCCGCCGGAGAAACTCATCGCGGGCCGATGCCGAGCACCCGCAGGGCGTTCTCCTTGAAGATCAGCGGCAGCACCTCGGGCGTCATGTCGAGGGTCTCGAAGTCGCGGCGCCAGCGGTCCACCTCTATGTAGGGATAGTCCGTGCCGAACAGCACCTTGTCGCGCAGCTGCCGGTTGGCCGCCCGGACCAGCTGCGGCGGGAAGTACTTCGGCGACCAGCCCGACAGGTCGATGTAGACGTTCGCCTTGTGGGTGGCGATGGAGATCTGCGCGTCGACCCACGGCACGGCGGGGTGGGCCATCACGATCGTCAGGTCTGCGAAGTCGGCTGCGACATCGTCGAGCAGCATCGGGTCGGAGAACCTGAGCTTGACGCCGTGCCCGCCCGGCAGCCCCGAACCGATGCCGGTCTGGCCGGTGTGGAAGAGCGCGGGCACACCGGCTTCGGCGATCGCGGAGTAGATCGGGTAGTACGCGCGGTCGTTGGGTTCGAAACCCTGCAGGCTCGGGTGGAATTTGAATCCCTTGACGCCGAGGGCGACCTGCCTGCGCACCCCGGCGACGGCGCGGTCACCGGTCAGCGGGTCGACGGTGCCGAACGGGATCAGCACGTCGTTGTTGCGCGCCGCACCCTCGATCAAATTCTCGACGGAGTTGGGCGGATGCCCGGATACCGTCTGCGCGTCGATGGTGAACACCACGGCCGCGGTGTTGCGCTGCCGGTAGTACTCGGCCACCGAGTCGACGGTGGTCGCGTCGGAATCCAGCTTGAAGTACTGCTTGGTCGCCGCGATCAGTTCGTCGTCATAGGCCCGGTGGCCGTGATCGTCGGCCTCGACGTGCGCGTGAATATCGATCGCATCGACGGCATCGAAATCGATGCCGTAGGTGTATGTTTCGGCGGCCATCGTTGCAGCCTACGACTTGGTGGCGAAGATCTGGTCGACGCCCATCCGGCCCTGCTCGAAAGCCAGCGCCCCGCCCGCCAGATACAGCCGCCAAACCCGGGCCACCTCGTCGGACTGCAGCGCGACGAATCGGTCGAAGTTGTCCTCCAGGGTGGTCAGCCAATGCTCGGCGGTGCGCACGTAGTGTTCGCGCATCGCCTCGACGTGGCGGACCTCGAAAGCGCCGTCCTGCAGGTACTTCAGCGTCCGCCACAGCGGCCGCATGTGCATGTCCGGCGCGATGTAGCCTCGACGAACGGGCCGCCAGCGCGGCGCAGGCCGTCAGCGAGGTCGCCGTCGACGTCGATGTCGCCGGTCACATAGGCCCGGGCGAGCCCCATTTCGCCTGGCGCCCAGAGCAATCGGGTAATGCACGGCGAGACCTGACGACTAGTACGGGCCCGTCGACCGGCCCCGGCTCGCTGCCGTCCCATGCCCTGATGCGAACCGGCGGGCAAGCACCCGTGACGTCGCGAACAAGCAACGCCGGCCGATCAGCGACCTTCACAGTGGCCCCTCCCCCGTGCGATTTCGGCGCGCTAACACGCGCTCAGCACCGGTTTGCGCGCCGAAATCGCTAGTCGCCGACGGCTAGCGGCTATGCGGGCGCGAATACGCTCTTGAACCTGTTCAGCGACTCGCGGATGTCGCCCTTCAGCGCTGCGGCGACCACCATGCCGATCGGACCGAACAGCGCCGGTCCGCCCAGGTGGACGTCGAACGTGACCGTCGACCCGTCAGCCGACGGCTTGACCTTTCCGATCAACTTGACCTTGACCCCGCCGACACCCTCGCCGTTGAGGGTCATCGCCTCGGGCGGCTTGAAGTGGACGATGGTCCACTTGATCCGGTTGGGCATGCCCTTCACCTCGACGATCGACTCGACGACCGCGCCCTTTTCCAGGGTTTCGGGGAGCTTGCTCCGCCAAACCCGGTGAATGGTCAGCCATTCCTTGAAGCGCGACAGGTCCGATGCGCACTCCCACGCAGTCTCCGGTGGTAACGGAACATCAACGGAGACAGAAAGTTTCGCCATACGTCAGGGTTTCTGCGGGTCCGTCTTGTCGACGGCCTTCTTCGCGGCTTCCTGCACCTTGTCGACCTGGCTGGCGTACTTGCCCTGGGTCTTCTGGTCGACGATGTCGGCGGCCTTGTCGATCGCCATGTCCACCTTGTCGGCATTCTTCGATACGAGGCCTTTGACCTTGTCTAGAAATCCCATGTGGGTCACCCTACAGCTATTTCCACACCCGTCGTCGTTCGCCGATGACGGCACCCTGAACCCACCATGACACCTCGATGACTGTGGCCCCCAGAATGCCGATGACCAGCGCGATCGAGGTCACTTCGAGGTTCGACGAATCGAGCATAAACGTCTTCTGAGCAAGCGGAATGGAGAAGATCACCACGTAGGCCAGAGCCGAGACGCCGACTAGCGCGACCCGCCACCACTCGTAGGGTCGGGCCACCACCGCGAGCACCCACAGCGCCGTCACCAGCAACGTGATCAACGCCGCGGTCGATGCCTGCGTCTGCTCTTGCGCGGTGGCTTCGCGGCCCTGATACGCCGCGAGATACGAGGCGAACGTCGCGACACCGACGACCAGTCCGGCCGGCAGGGCCGACGTCATCACCCGGCGCACGAAACCGCGGTGTGCCCGTTCCGTGTTGGGCGCCAGCGACAGGATGAACGCCGGGATGCCGATGGTGAACCACGCCGCGATCGTCACGTGAATCGGTTGGAACGGGAACAGCAGCGGATCGGAGCCGAAGATCTTCGACGCCAGGCCTCCGCACCCGACCAGGATCGCCAGCAGCACCGAGTAGACGGTCTTGGTCAGGAACAGGGTGGACACCCGCTCGATGTTGCCGATCACCCGCCTGCCCTCACCCACGACATAGGGCAGCGTCGCGAACTTGTTGTCCAGCAGCACAATCTGCGCGACGGCCCGCGACGCCGGGCTGCCTGCGCCCATCGCCACCCCGATGTCGGCATCCTTGAGCGCCAACACGTCGTTGACGCCGTCACCGGTCATCGCCACGGTGTGCCCGCGCGACTGCATCGCGTGCACCATCGCGCGCTTCTGGTCCGGCCGCACGCGGCCGAAGGTGGTGCACTCCTCGAGGGTGTCGGCCAACTGGTGTGGCTCCGTGGGTAATTCGCGGGCATCCATCGTCTCGCCATCGAGGCCGAGCGAACCCGCGACCGCGCCCACCGACACGGCGTTGTCGCCCGAGATGACCTTTATCGAAACTTTCTGAGAGGCGAAGTACTCCAGGGTGTCGCGAGCGTCGGGACGCACGCGCTGCTCGAGCACCACGAGCGCCACCGGTGTCACAGCGTCCGGTGCGTCGGGATGGTCGACGGGTAGGTCGCTGGATCCGAGCAGCAGCACCCGCAGCCCCTTGGCGCCGATCTGTTCGGCTTCTTCGGCAGCAGGGGACGCGGGATCCAGGAGTACGTCGGGGGCGCCCATCACCCAGTTCCCGTTGTCGCCGTAGGACATTCCGCTCCATTTGGTCGCCGATTTGAACGGCGCGGTCGCGGTCGTTGTCCAGCCCGGCGGCATCTTGTATGCCTCGGCGATGGCTTGCATGCTGGCATTCGGTCGGGGATCGTCGGCGGCCATCTGCGCCAGGACGTTTCCGACGTCGCGTTCGTCCAGACGCTTGAGGTCCGCGACGCGCATTCCGTTCTCGGTGAGCGTGCCGGTCTTGTCGGCGCAGACGACGTCGACGCGCGCGAGGCCCTCGATGGCGGCCAGCTCGTTGACCAGGCACTGCCGTCGACCCAGCCGGATGACACCCACGGCGAACGCGATCGACGTCATCAGCACCAGACCCTCGGGCACCATCGGCACGAGCGCACCGACCATCGCGAGCACCGCTCGCCGCCAGCCGACGTCGGTGGTGAACAGCTGGGTATAGATCGTCAGCAGGCCGGCAGGCCACAGCAGATAGGTGATGAACTGCAGAATCTTGTTGATGCCCGTGCGCAGTTCGGATTTGACGAGCGTGAACTTGCTCGCCTCCTCAGAAAGCTTGGCCGCGTACGCTTCCCGGCCGACCTTGGTGGCGCGGTAGGCACCGCTGCCCGCGACGACGAAACTGCCCGACATCACCTTGTCGCCTGCATCCTTGGCGATGGGGTCGGCCTCGCCGGTCAGCAGCGACTCATCGACCTCGAGGTTGTTCTCCTCGACGATGTCGCCGTCGACGACGATCTGGTCGCCTGGACCGAGTTCGATAATGTCGTCGAGCACGACCTCGCTGGGCAACCGCGGCTGTGTACTGGATTGCCTGCGCACCAACGGTTTCGCCTGCCCGACGATGGCGAGCTTGTCGAGCGTCTGCTTCGCGCGCAGCTCCTGGATGATGCCGATCGCACTGTTGGCGACGATCAACAGCCCGAATGCGCCGTTGATCACCGAACCGGTGGACAGCACGATGACCAGCAGCACGCCGAGGATGGCGTTGATTCGGGTGAAGACGTTGGCCCGCACGATGTCCGAGACGCTGCGCGCCGCGCGGGTCGGGACGTCGTTGGTCTTGCCATCGGCCACCCGCGCTGCGACGTCGGCGTCGGACAGCCCGGTTGCGACGACAGCGGTCATCGAGTGAAGGTTCCCTTGCCCGCTTCGTCGTAGTACTCGAGCGTCAGCTTGGCGCCGTCGAACGTCGCCTTGGCGATCGATCCCGGCGGGGAGTTCTCACTGACCCACTCGTAGGTGAAAACGTTGCTGTTCCAATGGGTTAGCGGCACATTTAGCTTAGTCCCCAACTCGAGTTGGAGCTTCCCGTCCTTCTCGCTGACCCGGGCCGGACCCCAGTAGTCGTTGTTGTAGGTGCCCACATATGTCGACAAGGGGGCGGCGGGCGTGGGGTTCGGGGGCGGCTGCTGGCCGACGAGAGAGCCGACCGGCTTCTCCACCGGCGCGAGAAGCTGTTGGTAGAGCGTCAGCCAGTCCTCGCGCACTTCGCCGAACTGAACGAGATCGGCGAATGCCGCGTTGAGCGCCTCCGGGACGCCGGAGGCCGTCCCGTTGGTCAATGCGACGATCGCCACATCCGCGGACGGCAGAATCACGAAGTTCGTCCCGGAGCCGAGCTCGAACGCGCCGGAGTGGCTGAGCTCGGTGCGCGCCGCGGACGTCGTGCCGACATTGAAGCCGAAGCCGTAGAAACCGCTGCGCATCGCGGGCTCACTCGCCGGACTGGACACGATCTGCGGGGTGATCGCGGGCAGGAGCGCCTTCGGGTCGACGACCTGCTTTCCGTCGTACTTGCCATTGGCCAAGACCATTTGCAGCCAGTGGGTGAGGTCGTTGACCGACGAGCTGGCCCCGCCCGCCGGTGCCTCGGGGTCGGCGTCGCGCGTGTACAGCGGCTCGTACTGCCCATCGACGTGAATGTGGCCGATCGCGCGGTTCTTCCTGGTTTGGAAGTCGTCGAACCGGTAGCTCGTCGACGACATTGCGAGCGGCTTCAACAACACCTCATCGGCGAGGTCCTCCCACGACTTCCCGGCCCCCGCCGCCACCGCTTCAGCCGCGGACGTCAGCCCAAAGTTGGTGTAGGCATACGAGATCCGGAACGGATCAAGTGGCTGATCGCGGAGACGATCCAGCACGTAGCGGCGGTCGTAGCCGAGGTCCTCGAGCATGTCGCCGGCGTGGTCGGGCAGCCCCGACCGATGAGAAAACATGTCGCCGACGCTGACCATCTTGGTGACCGCCGGGTCGGAGAGCGCAAACCACGGCAGCTTGGAGACGATGGGCGTGTCCCAGCCGATCGCGTTTGAACTCACCTGCTGTGCGACGACGGTCGAGCTGATCGATTTCGACAGCGACGCCAGCTGGAACACGGTGTCGGGATCGACCTCGTCGCCGCCATTGATGTCTTTGACGCCGAAACCCTTGGCGTACACGGTCTTTCCACCGTGCACGACGGCGACGGCCATGCCGGGCACGCCGGTCTTCTTCATCATGTCGTTGGCCAGGTTGTCGAGTTTCGCGAGTGCGTTCTCGACTGCGTTGTCCGGCAGCGGCATCGCGGGCACCAGCGGCGGCGGCTCCTCCGACAACGTGTGCCTCGGCTCTTCGGCCGACGGCTTCGGCTGCTCGGCAGGCCCGGAATCGCACGCCGCCACTAGAGATATCGCTGCGGCGAGAACGGCCACTCGGGCAAACGCGGTGCGGGCTCTGATCACAGCCTGCACGCTAGCGGGTTATCGCTGCCACCACGGGTCGAACGCCGACGCGCGCTCGCGCGAGGAGTGTGATCCAGTCGAGCGCTCGGCGGGCTCGGTCGGGTCGACGCGTTGTCCCGGCCGCGGCACCACCACCTCCACACCCGCCGGATCCGCCGCGGCAAGCAGCCGCTCGACGGGCTCGGCCCAGGGATGCGGGGCGAGCCGGAACGTCGCCCAGTGGATGGGCAGCAGCAGCCCCTTGCCCGGGTCGGCGATGTCGAGGTGTGCGCGTACGGCTTCTTCGGGATTCATGTGAATGTCGGGCCACGCCGGATGGTAGGCGCCGACCGGAAGCAGCGACAGGTGGAACGGCCCGTGGTCCATCCCGATTTCGGCAAAGCTCTTGGTGTAGCCGGTGTCGCCGCCGAAGAACGCCCGGTGACGCGGACCGATGATGACCCACGATGACCACAACGTGGTGTTGCGGGTGAACAGCCGCCCGGAGAAGTGCCGGGCCGGGGTGCACACCAGCGTCAGATCTCCGATCCGGTGGCTCTCGTGCCAGTCGAGTTCGACGATGCGGTTGTCCGGGACTCGCCACTTGCGTAGGTGCGCGCCGACTCCCAGCGGGACGACGAAGGGCGCCCGCTGACTGTGCGCAAGCCCGACGATGGTGTCGATGTCCAGGTGGTCGTAGTGGTCGTGGCTGATCAGCACCGCATCCAGGGCGGGCAGCGCCTCCAACGGCACAGGCACGTCGTGCATCCGCTCTGGGCCGACGGACCGTGAAGGCGAACAACGTCGGCTCCACACCGGATCGGTGAGCACCCGGTAGCCGTCGACCTCCACCAGCGCCGTCGAGTGACCGAACCAACTGGCTCCGATGTCGAGCGCTGTGGTGTCCACCTTCGGCGGCACGGCCAGCGGGATCGGTTTGTCCGGCCGGGTGGCGTCGCGTGAACCGATCAGCTCGCGAATGAGCAGCCATTGCTGTTCCCGGTCGAGGCTGATCGACGATGCCGGGTCGATGTTGACGAACACACCGTCCTGGAAGTTCGGCGACCGCCGGGCCACCGACCAGATCTCGTCGGGGCGGGCTCCGACGGCGGTGGGCGATCCGCGCAGTGCGCGCAGCGCCCAGCCGCTGGCGGCGACGGTGGCCGTCCCGACCGCGAAGCGCAGTGCTGCACCCAGCATCAGGCCCCCTGGAAGTTCGGCGGCCGCTTCTCGATGCGGGCGACCTGCGCCTCGATCACATCCTGGCTGCTCCAGGCCCTGTCGAAGAGCTGCTGGTGCTCCGGCCGTGGCTCGTCGTAGGCGCCGTCGTCGTTGAGCACGCGCTTTGCGTGCTGCAGCGCCAATGGCGCGAACCCCGCGATCTCTGCGGCCCAGGCCTGCGCGTCGGCCAACGTCCCGATCCGGTTCGCCAACCCGGTCTGCAGCGCGACCTCGGAGGTGAGCCGCTCAGCCCCGAACAACATGCCCCTCGCGCGCCCGGCACCAACCAGTGAGGTCAGCCGGCGGATACTCCAGTTATCCAGCGCCAGGCCATATTTCGCGACGGGGAACTGGAAGTACGCCTCGGCCGCGACGACGCGAAGATCGCAGATCAACGACAGGATGACGCCTGCGCCGATCGCGGGGCCGTTGATCGCACCGATGACGGGTATCGGCGCCGCGTCGATGGCGAGGTTCAGCGCCTTGGCCTTGTCGGGCAGTTCGTCTGCGACGCCCGCGGCATCGGTCAGGTCGGCGCCCGAGCTGAACACGTGGCCCTGGCCGGTCAGCACGACTGCGCGGACGTCGTCGGCGGCGGCCTTTTCGATCGCTTCGCGCAGCGCGTCGACCAGCGGACCGTTGAGCGCGTTGCGGCGCTCGGCGCGCTGCATCTCCAAGGTCATCACATCACCGTCGCGGGTCACACCAATCATGGCTCCCAGCCTATTAGCCTCATCCTGTGAGCCGGATCGGTGCCCTGCAGCTCCGCGACGCGGTGCTGGACGACGGGTCTTTCCGCAGCTGGGATGCCCCACCGCTGGCGGTCGCGGCCAACGACGAATATCGGCACGAACTCACCGAGGCTGCGGCGGCGACCGGGCTGGACGAATCGGTGGTCACCGGCGAGGGCACCGTGTTCGGCCGCCGCGTCGCGGTAGTGGCATGCGAGTTCGACTTCCTCGCAGGCTCGATCGGGGTCGCGGCCGCCGAACGGATCACCGCGGCCGTGCAGCGGGCGACCGCAGAACGGCTGCCGCTGCTGGCGTCGCCGAGTTCGGGCGGCACCCGCATGCAGGAGGGCACGGTCGCATTCCTGCAGATGGTCAAGATCGCCGCAGCAGTCGAGCTGCACAAGCGCGCGCATCTGCCGTATCTGGTCTATTTGCGCCATCCGACCACCGGCGGCGTGTTCGCGTCGTGGGGATCGCTGGGCCACATCACGGTCGCCGAGCCTGGGGCGCTCGTCGGGTTCCTCGGCCCGCGCGTCTACGAACACCTCTACGGCGAGCCGTTTCCGGCAGGCATTCAGACGGCCGAGAACCTGCAGCGGCACGGCGTGATCGACGCCGTCATCCCGCTGGACCGGCTGCGCGACACGCTCGACCGCGCGCTGAAGGTCGTCGCCGACGAGCCCGACCCGCCGCCGCCCGAGCCGGGGGACGAGCCGTTGCCCGACGTGCCCGCGTGGGACTCGGTGGAGGCATCGCGACGGCCGGACCGCCCTGGCGTCGCGCAGCTGCTGCGGCACGGCGCGACGGAGTGGGCGTTGTTGTCCGGCACGGGTTTCGGTGAGGCCGCGACGACGCTGCTTGCGCTGGCCCGATTCGGTGGCCAACCGGCCGTCGTGCTGGGCCAGCAACGAGTCGTCGGCGGCGTCGTCGGCCCGGCCGCGCTGCGCGAGGCCCGTCGCGGCATGGCGCTGGCCGCCGGGCTGAAGCTGCCGCTGGTGCTGGTGATCGACACGGCAGGACCCGCACTGTCGGCGGAGGCCGAGCAGGGCGGCCTCGCGGGAGAGATCGCGCAGTGTCTCGCCGAGCTCGTCACCCTCGATACGCCGACGGTGTCGGTGCTGCTCGGTCAGGGCAGCGGCGGGCCCGCCCTTGCGATGGTGCCCGCCGACCGGGTGCTCGCCGCGCTGCACGGCTGGCTCGCGCCGCTGCCGCCGGAGGGCGCAAGCGCGATCGTGTACCGCGACGTCGACCACGCGCCGGAACTGGCTGCCGCCCAAGGCATTCGGTCAGCCGACTTGTTGCGCAACGGCATTGTCGACGTCGTCGTGCCCGAACATCCCGACGCCGCAGACGAGCCCGTCGAATTCACCAAACGACTGTCGGCCACGATCGCGAACGAGTTGCACCGACTGCGCGCGATTCCCGACGCGGATCGGCTGAACGCTCGGTTGACGCGCTACCGCCGCATCGGCCTAAGCGGCGGCTGACACCAGCGCGGCCAGCATCGCAGCGCAGGTGGTCACATCCAGCGGCAGCCGCAGCAGGCTCCGTCGGGTCCACCGGACGGCGGCGGCCTCGTCGACGACGGCCGGGTCGGCCTTCTCGAACTCGACCGCCTTCGGTACGAAGTCGACCAGTGACCAGATCCGCATCGCGGCGTGGCTGAGCAGCGCCACCAGTAGCGCGATCCGGGCGCCGGCATCGCTCCACCCGACGATCAGCGACGCGATCAACAGCACCTCGAACGCGGTGTGCGCGGGTATCCAGAACCGGCGCCGGGATATGCCGCCGCGATCCGGCTGAATGATGCCGGGTCGTTTCGGCCAGTACGGGTCGACGACGAGGAATTCATAGAGACCGCCGCCGACCGTGACGCAGGCCGCGAGGGTGGTGATGGCGATCAGGACAAGAGAAATTGACGAGTTAATACCACTATTTGTCAGCGACATTTCCAAGGGGTTCATCCGCTCCGTGTCATGGTCGACGCATGGCGCCGCCCGCCACCTTAGTTGTTAGCAGGTGCCCCTTTTGGGTGCAGATTTCTCGGCGCTCGCCTCCAACCTGTGGATAAGCTGATAGTCCTGTTGCGGAGGTGCGGCCATGGAAAACGACAGACATGACGACTTCGCCGACATTTTGACGCTTCTCTCCCAAGCCTTGGTAGTCCTCGCGGTCTTGATGTCCTGTTTCCTCGCGTGGAGAGCGATCCTATGGCTACGCGACCGGATGAACTGTGACGATGGACCGGTCGAGGACACAGAGGACCTCAAGGACCCCTTGGACCAGGTGATTTCAAGACCGTTGGCAGATCATCATTGGAGCACCCTTTCCAGTGGTGAGTTGGGTGGCTTGGAGGGCATGAACCAGCGTGAGCAAGAGGAGCTCCTCCTGTTCTGTGGCACCAGGAAGCAGCAGAAAGCGATTAGGAGACGGAAACGCCGGAGGGCGGCCCTGGCGGGGATGAACCCGCTACAACGGGAAGAGTTCCTCCTGACCCATGGCTCCGATGAGGAACGTAGGGCCATCAAGGATCGCCGGAAGGCGCGTGAGCAAGCCCAGAAGCACCAAAACAAGTCATAGGCGTAGGGGGGTGTCGTGGTGGCCATCCTGATTTTTGTTGCTGCCATGGCGATCATCGTGGGAATGGTCTGGGTGATGGTGCGGATGGAACGAAGCCACCGTGAACGGATGGAACGTCACCGTGAAGTGTGGCGGGCCGGGGGAAGTGTCGGGCTGGAGCCGGGCAAATGGGGCAAGGGCGGCGCGGGCGGCGGAGGTACCCCCTGCGGCGGTGGCTGACGCAGATGTACGGGCAGCTGGACGTGCCGCACATGCGACCAGACGGTGTATGGGCCGCCGCTTAACACACACTGCACGGCGTTGGATGGGCCTGCGTCGGTGCGGATCTCGATGAGCACTACCATGCAGCGGTGTGGCGAAACTGAATCGCCGCGCTATCCGACGACGCCCTGCGGTGTGTCGAACCCCAACACCCGGCACAGCAGCATATAGTCGATCCGGCGGCCAGCAGTATCGGCACGCCTGACGGGTGCAGCCCCGGTCGGCGACGATCTGCAACGCCGAGCGTGGGCAAGACTGTACTGGTCGTGCATCGGTATAGCCGGTTGTGCCTCGAGCATCGACGCCGGTCACCGACCACCCCCCGCAGCGGCCCACTCTAGCGCGGCCTGTCGGTTTAGCACCCCCACTGTGGGTCAAGGGCCAGACGCTCATTGTCTTCTTCGGCCGCCTCCCGCAGCTCTTGAAGGAGGTGGCGGCCGAATTCGCTCACGTCAGCGATTTGGACGGCACCACCGAAGACCATTGTTGAAGGGATTGCGACACCAGTTTGTATGAGCGCGGCGCGAACTGGCACCGGTTCGGAATCCGACGCGGCCTTCATCGCCGCGCCCTGCTCAACCTTGGCCAGCCGAGCAAGCGCCCGGATATGCACTGGCTCCAGTTGCGAGAGCGCGGACACTATCAACGTCGCCGGGTCAATCCGCTCATCGTTCTGGAAAGCGGCGGCCGCAGCCCTCGCGAGCAGCTTTCGCTTGGCTTCCATGCCGGTTCGCATCGCCGCTTCGATGGTATTGCCAAGCAGCGCTTGAAGTTCCGGGTCTTCCTGTGAACGTTGAACAACAATGTCTTCACCGGCGATTTCAAATATCTCGCGTGTGGTTGATTCAGCACGGAATCGTTGGCGCTCCTCGATGGCGTCGAAGATGGTCTGCATCGGACCACCCACCGTAGGAAGGGCTGATATGGCGGCGCTTACTACCACTGCGAGGACTGATCGTGGCTCGGTCACTTGCAGGAGATTACCGGCGCGGTTCAACACTGCGCAGTGGTGGTGGTGTCGCTGCTGTCAACGTCCGCCGGGTCAACGTCGCCGAGGCGGATGCCGAAGGCGATGCCGTCGATGCTTGATCGCCATGCGCGGGTACGTCGATGACATGCTTGCCGACCTGACTGTCATCCGCCGGTTCGTGCGGGAGGTCAGAGCCGCCCAGCTAGCCGCCGAAAATCGGCCTCTGACAAGCCCATAGAGGGCGACCACGCTATTCCAGGCATCCAGCGGGCAGATCAAACCCCAGCACCCGACACAACAGCAGATACCGGTCCGGCGGCCAGATAGATCGGCACGCCTGGCAGCGGCAGCCGCGTTCCGCGCCAACCTCCAAGGCCGGCACGCGGACGTTCTGCCGATTTCGCCTTGCTCAGTCAGGGCGCGAGTAGTTCACCCGCGCCCGCGTGCCCAGGAAGCGGTGCCAGAGTGCGACACCGACCAGGACTCCGACCGCGTCGAGCGCGACGTCGAGGGGCGAGCCCGTGCGTCCGGCGATGAACAACTGGTGGACCTCGTCCGAGATCGCGTAGGCCACGCCCAGCGCGAACGCGAACCCGGGCCTCGGGAGTGCGCGCACGAGCAGTGCACCGAGCACCGCGTACTCGGCGGCGTGCGCGATCTTCCGCAGGACGACGTCCCACACGCCGAGTCCGGTCCTGAGATCAGGGATGGACGAGAGGGCGAAAATCAGCCCGGCCCACGCGAGGACCGGGAGCCAGAGCCGAAGGAAGCGCGCGAGACCCCGGTGTCTGGCACCGGCAAGCTTGTTATCCATTGAAGCTACGGTAACTGCGCAGGTAATCAGCACCCGGAGGGGGCGGGGCCATTACGGTAAAGAAGCGGACTCACCACATCCAAAGGTCTTGCCGTCCGCATCCTGTTCCTGGGGTGCGGGCGGTGAGCGCCGTTGCGGCGCAGTGGATGCCCGCCAGCCCGGCGGCCTCGGAGGCGTACCGCCGGGGCGGCGGGCGATGGTCGACAGCGCTCGCCAGAACTGAACCTCGTTGACTGGAATTTTGCACGCCGCCGACCACCGGTCTATAAGCCGCCACCGGCATTCGTGAATGTCCCAATCCTGTTGGGCCGCACCACGTTATGCCCGATGCGTCAAGTGCAGCGCACAGCGACGCTGTCGGAGGTGAAGAATTGGTGGTCGCTAGTGTTGACGTTCACGTCCCCGTAGGCCGGAACCGGCCGCATAGGTCAGCCGCCGAGCAACTCAAACAGTTCTCCTACGAGTCCCTCGTCGCAGGGGTTTGATCAGGTGCTGCCGCCGTACGCCGCACCTCGGCGAACGGCCTGTCCGTCAGAGCATCAAGCGGTCATCGGCGGTGAGGATCAGATCGTCGCTGATCGCACCATCCACGCGTGCGGGATGGTCGTCGGGCAACTCCCAGCGATGCAGCCGGTACGGCTCGCCACCGGCCAACTGATCGACCGCCTTGGAACACTCCCTCCATGCGTACTCCACCCACGCCTGGTCACTAAGCGTGTCGCACATTCGGCGGCGGAAAACCTCCGCCTCATCGAGCAAGATACCGACGCAGATCCGCTTCGGCATCACGGCTTTTAAGACGCGCCACGATGCCACCGCGCATTCGCCGCATGCACGTGCCGCGCCGACTTCGCCTTAGTCATATCGGGATCCAGCGACGCCACCAGCTTCGCAATCATGGTTTCGCACTGCCGCACCTCGGCGCTCAGCTCGGTGACTCGCCGCGTCGACGGCTGCTCGTTACCGACCTCGGCCGCGAACAGCCGCTTCAACACCGCAACACGGTCGGCGGTTTCGGCGATCAAACCCAGCACTACTTGCTCGCGCTCGGTCCACTCGACGCCCTCGGCGAGGGTGGCGTTCAGTGTGGCCACTAGCCGCCAGCCGTGTGTTTTCGACACTCTCATGACTCGATCATCCCATGTGGGTTTTCGCGATGCGATGCGCGCTTCGGCAGAAGCTATAAGGCTTTGGTGGCCGCCGCCGCGCGGTCGGAGTCCACCCCCCACCCACGACATCCATTGCGGCACTTGACGATTCGTTGGAGCACGTGCTCTTCACGCGATATGATCGCGGTGCGGCTGACCTCAGCCAGCGACCAACCAACCGAACTGAAGAAGGGACACTGATGAAACGCTCCACCTGTATTGCTCTGCTCACCGGCAAGGCTGTGCTTGGTGCGTCGATCGCTATCGGGTTCGCATCGACGGCTGCACCGGTTCATGTCGCGCATGCTGCTGACTATCCGGAACCTCCTGCCCCGGTGTGGATCGAGGGCATTGACGAGGATGATGCGCGGTGGGATTGCCGGACGATGGGCCGTGCAATAGCCCGCTGCGACAGTCCCTCTCTGCGGTGAAGATGCCGGATCAGCGCCCAGTCTTCCAAGGAGATCACCCATCCAATCTGATTGGGTGGCCTACTTTTCAACCGTCGCGACTGGCCTGCTTTTCAACCGTCGTCAACAACTTCGCCGCGGGCTTCTGGGTGCTCCATCCGGACTGAACGCAGCGTTCGGATAGAACATGGACTGCGTTGGTGGTTGAAGAACTTCCGAGACGAGGACAAGGCAACCGCCGATCTAGATCTGCCCAACCACACGCCTTTAGAGTCCAAATGCGAACGCATTATTGCAATCGGCGAGGCCGCTCGGCGTAGCGTTCACAGCATCAGCAAAGGCTAGGGGGTGTGTTGTGACAGGTCGTTTCCCGACGCCGGGCCGCCTGGCCGCAGTATGGGTTGCATTTCTCGTGGTTGCTGCATTCGGCCTGATGAGTTGCACACGCGAGGTTTCCGGCTCGCCGGTCAAATCAAACCCGATGTTGTCTGTCGATCTCGGTACCGTGTTGCTCGACGCCCACGAGATCGATGACGTGATGGGTACCAGCGGCTCTGAGGTGCTGGATGAGGGAAACGCACCCGACGACGCGACCGACGTGGACCCGCCAGAATGCCACGGGCTGGT
>JBKPSU010000017.1:0-13776 GCA_046735135.1 Actinomycetota bacterium | reverse complement strand
GGCGTCGCCTGGCGCGAGCCCGAGCATCGCCGCCAAGCAGCCGTGATCCGCGCAATCATGTTCCGCGACCGCTCTGGCGGTCGACGTGGTGGTGCTGTTGACAGTCATCTCAATTCTCCTGTTTGCGTTGTCATCTCGGATATTCACCAGTTTGTTCCGGCGACTACAACTGTGCTGGAGGAATCAGGGGGCGTACATCCGTCAACTTGACTACACACTTGATGAGGTCGACGTCCTCCGATTGCAGGAGGTTGGCAGCTGGGCTGGTAAATGGCACGCGCATTACTGCAACGTCGTCTCCAGTCGGGCGCGAGTGGCGGCCTCAGCCGTTGCCGGGGCGAGATGGCAAGTCACTCCTAAACCGTTGCCGTTCCAACCGCAGCGAGCAGACGCGTGAGCTGATCGATCTCATGCGCCGAGAGGCCGAACATCACGCGGTCGTCGACTCCACGCCGATGTGGTCGTTTCGACTCATGATCTGACAATGGCAAGGGTGCCGGAATGGTGATCGACGCGGTCGGGCGGTTGGCGACCGCTCCCGCGGCGGATCGCTCAAGTCGTCCTGGTATGGCGACTGCCTCCCAGAGCGCGACCTCCCCACCCTGATCAGCCTCTACCTCCTAGGCAGACTCCCGCTGGAAAAGTTCGTCTCCGAACGCATCGGCCTCGAGGACATCGCAAAATGCACTCCGGCGAGGTCCTGGGCTCAGCGGTGGTATGTAGGCTCAGTGGTGGTATGGAAATGACGAGGCCGGCCAAAACTCGGACATGACCTACGTTCGACGATCGCCCATATTGATTAGCCCCGTGAACTAAGTTACGTGAAGTGGAACCGCCCCACGCCTATCTACGGGAGCCCTCCGCGTCAGTCGTGCACCACGCGGACTATCTGAACGCCCGCGATGACACCGCGCTTTGTGGTGTGGCGTTGCAAAATCCGAACACTGTGACCAAGGCGGCCACCTCCGATGCACTCTGCCCGGACTGTCAGGCAAAGATAATCGTTTATCACCTTCAATGGTGGCGCCAAAAGGCCGAAGCGGCCACCGCGGAACTCGAGGAGCTTCGCGTCAAGTACCGCGAGTTGCAGGAGCCCGCCGGCACCCAGCGTCTGGCTACTGCCACAGCCGAGGTCGATGAGGATTCGAGCGAAGAGGCCCACCCTGACCATGCCCCCGAAGCCGGGTCGACGGCCTTCCTTGACCAGGCGCAACAGGAACTCACAGAACTCTGTCTGCAGTTCGACGGTGCAGTCCCCTACTTTCGCCTGAAGAGGGTTATGCAGGCGTTCAGCGACAGGCTCGACACCCGCCAGCGAGTGCTTCTCGCAGAGGAGATCGGCACCGACGGTTCGCTAATACGATGGGCCACAACCAGAGTCGAAACGCTGGGATGGCAAGTTACGAATAGTCCCGTCCAGGAGAACTCCGACAGGATGTGGGAGGAGTGGCTCGAGGAGTCACGCCAGGCGCCCAAGAAGACCAAGCGGCGGTTCGGACGGTCCCGGTCGCACGGAGACGGCTGACCTGCGATCACGAGCCGTCTCTGCGCGGACCTCAAGGCGCATTCCCCTGGCGCAATAGGAAAGTACGCACGATCGAGCCGTTCACTGTGGCGCAGATCTCGATAGTGCGAAGTTTGATCATCAGTGCGCCTGGGGCATCACTGCATCAGCAATGGTCTTGCCGTGAGTTCGGACTAGACCGAAATCAGTCAGAAGGAGGGAACGAATGGTGGAGAACAACAGCGGTCCCATCGAGGCCGTCAGGGGCATCGTTTCGGGCGCGATCGGGTTTACCAAGCAGGTCGTCGGCTTGATCTTGAGCCGTAGCGACCTCCAGGAAGAGGGTCGAGCCCAGGTCGAAAAAGCATCACATCAACTTGACGCGGCCCGAGCAGAGGCCGAAGCCGAGACAGCCCGCGCCAAGGCCAAGGCGCAGGAATCACGCCAGAAGGCCGCTAGTAAGTCGACGTGATCGTCGCACCGCGGCAGGGCGCAATGCGGCGGAGTTGACTAACTCCGCCGCATTGCCGGCCATCGCATGGCGGAGAGGCGGGACGACGACGGCCTTCGTTGACCATCAATGAATTCGAGCGCTGCCACCTAGGCCGATTTCGAGCACACTACCGGTGACTACGCCTGGGTCTGTGACCAAATAAAGGAGCCCGCGGCTGACTTCCTCGGGCTCAATCCACGGCTGGGGAATCGGATTCGCCTTCATCATCCGGCGGACCAAGTCATCGGGAACATCGTCGCCCCCCACGGGCTGGACCATCGGTGTGTGCACCGTGGTCGGGCAGATGACGTTGACTGTGATGCCCTCCTTGGCGACCTCTAAAGCCACGGACTTCGCGAGTCCGATGACTCCCCACTTGGTGGCGTTGTACGCCCCCAACTCCGGGATGCCCATTCGGCCGCCCATAGACGAAGTGACGACGATCCGGCCGAATCGCTGCCGTCGCATCACTGGTATGGCGGCGCGCAGAGTGTGAAATACACCCGTCAGATTGGTGTCTACAAGCTGCTGCCAAATCTCGTCAGTCACCGCGTCCACCGGCCCGGTGCTCACAACACCGGCGTTGGCCACCAGAATGTCGAGACTTCCCAAGCTGCTTACGGTTTCCTCCACTGCGGCACTCACCGCAGCGCCGTCCCGAACGTCCATCGCGATCGGAAGGCAAACGCCCCCCAGCTTCTCGATCTCTTTGGCCGTTTCCCGAAGATCATGCTCGGTGCCGAGCGGATACGTCAGATTCATCGGGCGGGGCGCGTCAGCCACGACGACATTTGCACCTTCGGCAGCTAACGCCAAGCCATGCGCGCGCCCTTGCCCACGGGCGCCTCCGGTGATGAACGCGACTCGGCGATCCAGCGCACCCATGAATAGCGACCTTAACGTGAAGCAGGGTCGACGAAGACGGGCTGCTCCCCCGACATCCCGGCGACAACAGCCGCGATCTGATTGGGCTCGCCGATCAGCCCGGCCTGCAGCTCGGATTCGCGTATCAGGGCGGCGGCGGCGTCGTCACTGACCCACATCTCGTCGTAGAGACGCTTGGCGGCACGAACGGCATCGGGAGATTTCTGTGCGATCTCGTCTGCGAGTGCCAGCGCCGAGGCCAGCGGATCATCACTATTTCGCGTGACCAACCCAAGCTCCAAAGCGTCGCTGCCAGAAACGATGCGGCCGGTGAACGTCAACTCCTTCGCAACATCGATGGGCACTAGTCGCGGGAGTGTCTGGGTGATGCCCATGTCGGGAACCAGGCCCCACTTGATCTCCATGATCGACAGCTTCGCGTCCGGCGCGGCGATCCGGATGTCGGCGCCCAGCGCGATCTGTAGACCGCCGCCGAAGCAATTGCCGTGGATCGCGGCGATTACTGGCGCCGGCACCAACGACCAGTCGTAGGTCACGCGCTGAGCGAAATTGGCCTGCCGGCCGGCGTCTCGGGTCAGCAGAACACCCGTGCCGCCAGGGCCGCCCATGAAGCTGGCGACGTCCAGTCCGGAGCAGAAGCTTTTACCCTCGCCGTGCAGCACGACCGCGCGAACCGACGTGTCACCTGCCAGCTGCTCGGCGGCATTCATCAAACCGTCGAACATGGCTTGGTCAAGCGCGTTGTGCTTATCAGCGCGCACCATCGTCACCGTTGCCACGCCGCTGACGCCAACCTGCACACGAACTCTGTCCTCGTTCACGTGTCGCAACTTACCCCCGATGTTGCCCTGGACCACTCCTGCCGCAAGAGAGAAAGGTTGGTCTGCCGCGACTTGTGATGTCGCAGGCGATTTGAGGTTGGTGGGAGAACGTATGACGACGCACTACAACTGATGTGACACACGGTCAGACGCGACCTGCGGAATTGAGTGGAGTTAGGGGGCTCGACCTGGCGTGTCCACGTCGCGGTCACAGCAGCGCAGCCCGAGTCACGCCCGATCCGGCGATGACCGAATTATCCGAGACGTGCGTCGCGCAAAGCTTCCCCGCGTTAGTCTTTGCCGATGATCGCGGGCGAAAAGGCGCCTGACTTCACTCTGTACGATCACACCGGTCGGCCTCGGAAACTGTCTGCGCTCCTTTCCAACGGGCCGGTTGTGCTGTTCTTCTTCCCACTCGCGTCCTCACCGATCTGTACAGCCCAGGCGTGTCATTTCCGGGACCTCAGCAGTGAGTTCGCCACGGTGGGCGCTCAGCGGGTGGGGATCAGCACCGACACCGTCGACAAGCAGGCCCACTTCGCCCAACAACGCTCGTTCGACTATCCGTTGCTCTCCGACGAGGACGGCGTGGTGTGCGAGCTTTTCGGGGTGCGCCGAGGCAGGCTGGCCAAACTGCGTAAATCGGTCGTGGGACGTGAGGCAGCCCGGGGTGGCCGGCACACTCGGCGCCGTGGCCTGCTGGCCCGGCTGCTGCCGGTCCGACGAACCACATTCGTCATCGACACCGACCGCACCATACTCAAGGTCGTCTCCAACGAGCTGCGTGCATCGGTGCACGCCGACCAGGCCTTGTGGTTCTTGCAGAACCACAACGCGCCGCATAGTTCGCCACATGGCCGGGGAAAGCACACCGACGGGCATCCGCAGTCGGAGGGCAAGGGCGAACCGATCGGCGACTGGTTCACAGAACCGGAAACCGCGGACGAGCCGAGCCTGGTCCGGCCATACACGCTGACGGCAGGCCGTACCGACAGTGCTGTCGAACTGCCACTCGAGGCTCCGGTCGAAGCGCTCAACACCACTGCGAAGCCGCCGCGCTGGCCGAGAAATGATGTGCGAGGCCAGATCCTGACGTGTTGCGTGCACAGCCCCTCGGTAGCGGAGATCGCCGCTCAACTGTCCTTGCCGCTCGGTGCGACGCGGTTCCTGGTCGGCGACCTGGTGACACAGGGTTATCTGCAGGTGCGCGCCACCCCCGGTGACTCGATGACGATCGACGAACGGCGTGAACTGATAACAAGGACCCTGGTTGGCCTACGAGCACTCTGAGGGAGCTCCGCGTCGACGGAGATCGTCCCCCCAGCCCGCGCGCCCGCGATCGGCGCCTATACCCCACGCTCGACGGGAAGCAGTCCGCGGTCAACAGCGGCGACGAGGGCGGCGTGGTCAGCTTCGGTCTGATCGGCGTAGCGCTGTGCAAACTTACACAACGCCTTGTCGACTCGATCGGAGCTCCCCATGTAGCCGGCGATCATCGAGGCACCACTGGTCCGAGCGTGGCCCTTGGCGAGAAGCTGACCCACCACTCCGGCGTAATCAGAAAGCGCGGCCGCATCGATGGCGTCTAACGGAATGCGCCCCTTCATGTTTCGGAACTGACGCACGTAGTACTGCAGTCCGTCCATGCTGGTCCAGCCCAACAGTGGATCGCTAACCGTCTGCAGCGACTGCTGGTATTCGACGACACGCTGTCCCTGGTGCGCGTGCCATGCCGATTCACCGTGCACGTAGCGCCCCAATACTGATCGGCGGGCCTGCTTGAGCTGAAGGAATACAACATCCTCTTCCGAAGAGCCTTCCAGTAGCGCCACGTAAGCGCGCAGGCCAACACTGCCCACCCCGACGACCTTGTGTGCGACGTCAACCACCGTGTAGCCACCGAGCACACGCCGCCAATACGAGGGCAGTGTGTCCAGATAGTCGTCGAGCGCCTCTGCCAGTAATTCCGATTCCCGGGCAGACAGTCGCGTGATAAGAGGCGGTTCCTCGACAATCTTCCGCTCACCGTCCACCTCGTGAGTGAAGCGTGGTAGCGCCCGGTCGCCGGTGCGGTGACGTGCTCGCTTCGCCGACCGCGCGACCTGTTCGCTGAGCGGGCCTGCCGTCTCGGCGGCCAGCCTGTCGACATCGAGCCGAACGAACGACCTTGTGAACAGCGGGAGGTCGGCGAGCCGCCGCAACTCGTGACGGTAGGACGAAACACAGGACCGTACGGCGTTGCCACAGTGATCTTCCGAGGTCCCGTTGTGGCGGCCGGCAACCCAGATGCTGGCGGCCAACCGCCGCAGGTCCCACTCCCAGCCGCCTGGATGGGCCTCGTCGAAGTCGTTGAGGTCGATCACGAGATCCCGCTCGGGAGAGGCATAGAACCCGAAATTGCCGAAGTGCGAGTCACCGCAGACCACGGGTGTGATTCCAGTCGCGGGTAGATGCGCCACGTCCTCGGCCATCACCACGGCGGTCCCGCGCAGAAATCCGTATGGCGAGTCAACCATGCGTCCAACCCGGATCGGGATCAGCCGGTCGACACGGCCTCGGTGGCTAATGTTGATGAGCTCCACTGGGTCAGGCCGATCAGACGGCGCCGTCCAGTCGGCCAACGACTTGCGCGGCACCCGCTTACGCAGACTCTTGCCGAGCGCATAGCGCTCTGCACGTGTGACGGGTCGTTGGCGCAACGACCGATAAGCAGTGCCATCCGCCTCGGCGAGAACTGTGTGCGTCCCAGAAGCTGCGATGCCATCCATATCAGCGAGATACCTGCGTCACCGAGTCGATCGATCCGGAGCTCAGTACGTGATCGAGTGCCATAACCGCGCCGCCGATCACGCCGGAGCGATCGCCATATGTGCACGGCACGATCTGGAGCGACCGGGTCGCGAGGGCAGTCGCGTTGCCGTACAGGGTTTCGCGTAGTCCGGCGACGAATATGTCGTAAGCCCCGGCCATGTCGCCGGCGATGACAAGGACTGCCGGGTTCAACAGGTTCACTGCCGCGGCCAGGACCTCGCCGATGTTTCGGCCGCTGTCCCGAATCATCCGACGCGCGTCGGCATCGCCGCTGTTTGCAAGTGCGACGACATCCCGGAGATGCCCGACTTGGCGGCCGTCGGTTTGCAGCGCGCGAACGATCGCCCAGCCGCCGGCGATCGCCTCGAGGCATCCGGTATCACCACACCGACATGGAACCCCTTCAGCCGCAGGCGTCTTGTTGTGTCCGAACTCTCCGGCCGCATGCGCCGCTCCACGCTGAAGTGTGCCGCCTGCGATGATTGCAGCTCCCAGGCCGGTCGAGGCCTTGATGACCAGCAGATCGTCGTATGCTGAGCGCTCGCCGCGACGTTCAATTGATGCGATCACATTGGCGTCGTTGTCGAGAAGCACCGGGGCGTCTGTCATTTCGGCGAAGTATGGCGGCAACGGCACGCCATCCCAGCCAGTCATGATCGGCGAATCCAGACTGCAGCCCCGCTCCTGGTCCACTGTCCCGGGGAGGCTGACGCCGACTCCGTAGATCCGATCATCGCGGTGGCCGCTGTCGTCCAGCAGCGCGTCCAAACGCTTGACGATGTCGGGCATCAGGTCGTCAGGCCCAAGACCCGGCGACTGGTCGATGTCGGTCGACGCCAGAATTTCGCTTGCCAGATTGCACACCGCGAGCCGGGTACGGCTGCGGCCGATCGCCGCCGAGAGGACGACACCGGCGTCGGCATTGAAGGTCAAGTAGGTCGCGGGCCTTCCGCCTGTCGACGGCGCCTGCTCGCGCTCGATCACCAGGTTCTGCGAGGCGAGGGTCGCTACGCGGGCGGTCACCGCCGTGCGGGACAGCCCGGTCAACTGCCTGACCTCCGCGCGGGTGATGGCGCGGCGGTCCCTGATCAAGGCGTAGATGTCGCCCGGGGACGTCGCCATTGAAGTCCTGGTAAGAGCCATGATGCGAGCGTAACTCACGCTGCTTTTGCATACCAAATACCTAAGTCGATTTGAGAACAGCCCAAAGGCTCGATACGGTGGCGCAGTCCGATACAAAACCACCATGGAGAACTGATGCAACCCGCCAATGCGGTTGATCCGTGCGACTTTGTGATCTTCGGTGGCACCGGTGACCTGGCCGTCCGCAAGCTTCTGCCGGCGCTGTACCTGCGTGACCGGGACGGCCAGCTCGCCGTCAACACCCGCATCATCGCCGTTGCGAGGGCGGGACTGGATGAACCCGGCTACCGCCATAAAATTGGCTCCGAACTGGGGCGGTTCGTCGCAGCCGAGTTGCTCGATGACACCGTCGACCGGTTCCTTGCTCGTCTGCGGTTCGTCAGCATCGATCTGACCGAACCGTCGGACTTCGCCGCCGTTGCCGACGTCTTGTCGACGTCGAGCGCCGACACCACGGTTTTCTATCTCGCGTGTGCACCGAGCCTGTTCGGCCCGATCTGCGATTCCCTCAATAGGCAGGGTCTGGTGACGGACTCGTCACGCGTAGTACTCGAGAAGCCGATCGGCCGCGACCTCGCATCGGCGCAGGCGATCAACGACGCGGTCGGTGCGGTCTTCGCCGAGAGCCAGATCTTCCGCATCGACCACTATCTCGGCAAGGAAAGCGTTCAGAACCTGCTTGTCACAAGATTCGCGAACACATTGTTCGAACCGCTGTGGAACTCCAGCTGGATCGACCACGTGCAGATCACCGCGGCCGAGTCGCTCGGCGTCGGCACGCGCGGCGACTACTACGACAGGTCCGGCGCGCTACGCGACATGCTGCAAAATCACTTGTTGCAGGTGCTCTGTCTGGTGGCGATGGAGCCGCCCTCTTACATCAACCGTGAGACCGTCCGCGACGAGAAACTCAAGGTGCTGCAAGCTTTGGCCCCCCTATCGGCCGAGGAGATCAAGCGGAACACTGTCACCGGTCAATACGGCCCAGGGCTGTCGGAGGGCGGAGTCGTCACCGGCTACCGCGAAGAGGCCGAAAACCCCGACAGCACAACGGAGACCTTCGTCGCAGTCAAGGCCGAGATCAGCAACTGGCGCTGGGCAGGCGTCCCCTTCTACTTGCGGACCGGCAAGCGGATGTCACGGCGCTGCTCCGAGATCGTCGTCCAGTTCAAGCCCGTCCCACTACCCATGTTCCCCGACAGTGACGGCGGCGCCGAACCGAACCGACTGGTGATCTCATTGCAGCCCGACGCGGAGATGCGCCTGGAACTCACCGCGAAAGAGCCCGGCCCCGGCGGTATCCGCATGCGCCCGGTTTCGTTGGCACTCAACTACACCGAGGCATTTCAGCGTCGCTCACCCGATGCCTACGAGCGGCTCTTGATGGATGTGGTCCGTGGCGACCCCACCCTGTTCATGCGGCGCGACGAGGTAGAAGCAGCATGGGCGTGGGCCGAGCCGATCCTGCGGCACTGGCAGGACTCCGGTCGGGTTCCGAGGAACTACCCCGCCGGCACGGAGGGGCCCGTCGATGCCGCCACTCTTCTGGAACGTGATGGACGCCGCTGGCGCGAGGAGGCCGAATGACGCACACAGCGATCGCTGAAGTGACAGCACGAATCGAAGAACGCAGCGCCAGGCAGCGCAGCACATACTTGGAGCGACTCGACGCGGCCGCCGAACGCGGACCGGCGCGGGCGAAACTCGCCTGCGCGAATCTCGCCCACGGATTCGCCGCGTCTGACAGTCACGACAAACAGGCAATGCGCCGGATGGTGAAGCCCAACATCGCGATCGTGTCGTCCTACAACGACATGCTCTCGGCGCACAAGCCATTCGAGAGCTACCCGGCCCGGCTGAAGCAGGCGGTCATCGAGGCCGGCGGCATCGCCCAGTTCGCAGGCGGAGTCCCGGCCATGTGCGACGGCATCACTCAAGGCCGCGAGGGCATGCAGCTGTCGTTGTTCTCCCGAGACGTGATCGCCATGTCGACGGCAATCGCACTGTCGCACGACATGTTCGATGCCGTGCTCCTGCTCGGAGTGTGCGACAAGATCGTGCCCGGAATGTTGATCGGCGCACTGGGATTCGGCCACCTCCCCGCGATCTTCGTGCCCGCCGGCCCGATGACGTCGGGCCTTCCCAATTCCGAGAAGGCCAAGGTGCGACAGCTCTACGCCGAGGGCAAAGTCAGCCGCGACGCACTCCTGGACGCCGAAGCAGCCTCCTACCACGGCAGCGGCACGTGCACGTTCTACGGCACCGCCAACTCCAACCAGCTGTTGATGGAAGCCATGGGCTTGCACCTGCCAGGCGCCAGTCTCGTCAACCCCGACACGCCCTTACGGCAGGCTTTGACCGAGGAGGCGGGCCGCCGCGTGACAGGCCTGACCGCCCTCGGCGACGACTACACACCCGTCGGGCACGTCGTCGACGAACGCGCGGTGGTCAACGGTTGCGTCGCCCTCCTCGCCACCGGCGGCTCGACCAACCACACCATGCACCTGGTCGCCATCGCCCGTGCGGCTGGAATCACGCTCTCCTGGAACGACATCTCTGAACTCTCCTCGGTCGTTCCACTGCTGGCTCGCGTGTACCCGAACGGAAAGGCCGACGTAAACCACTTCCACGCGGCAGGCGGAATGGCCTGCGTCATCAACTCGCTGCTCGACAACGGGCTGATGCACGAAAACGTCCGCACGGTGGCCGGTGACGGACTGCGCAATTACACAACCGAGCCGCGACTCGACGGCGTCAACCTGAACTGGATCGACGGCGCCAGCACGAGCCTGGACACCGCAGTCGTGCGCACCGCTGATGACCCCTTCGCACACGACGGCGGGCTCAAGACGCTCACCGGCAATCTGGGTGACAGCGTCATCAAGACATCGGCAATCGATCCTGTGCATCGAGTCGTGACCGCAGCCGCTACCGTATTCGACAGCCAGGAACAGTTCCTGGACGCCTTCCAATCCGGCTTGCTGGAGCGCGATTTCGTCGCCGTCGTGCGCTATCAGGGACCCAAGGGCCTAGGCATGCCCGAGTTGCACAAGCTCACCCCCGCGCTCGGCGTGCTGCAGGACCGTGGACACAAGGTTGCGCTCGTCACCGACGGCAGAATGTCTGGTGCATCCGGAAAGGTACCTGCCGCAATTCATCTCACGCCCGAGGCCGCGGCGGGCGGACCGCTCGCACGGATCGCCGAAGGTGATGTCATCACGCTCGACGCAGAGTCGGGAACCCTGACAGTGCATATAGACGACCGCGAGTTTATCGGCCGGACCCCGACAGGCAGGCCGCCTACCCCTGAGGAATGGGTCGGCACAGGGCGCGAACTGTTCGCCATCATGCGAGCTGCAGTTGGCCCCGCCGACGAGGGAGCCACCGTCTTCAGGAGCGCACCATGACCGAGCAGACATCGCTGCTGAATATCGTCCCGGTGATTCCCGTCGTGGTGGTACGGGACGTAGCCGACGCCGTGCCGATCGCGCGAGCCTTGGTCGACGGTGGCCTTCCCGCGATCGAATTGACGTTGCGCACGCCCGCAGCCCTTGGTGCCATCGAGCGCATCGCGGCCGAGGTGCCCGACATCCTGCTCGGCGCGGGGACGATCGTCGACATCCACCAGCCGAAGCAGGCAATGGCCGCGGGTGCGCAGTTTCTGGTATCGCCCGGAAGTACACCGTCCCTGCGGGCCGCGATGGGCGACACCGGATTACCAGACCTACCCGGCGTGGCCACCGTTTCCGAGGTCATGACGCTACTCGAAGACGGATACACGGAGATGAAGTTCTTTCCTGCCGAAGCCGCCGGCGGGGCAAGCTATCTCAAGGCCATCCACTCCCCCGTACCTGCTGCCCGGTTCTGTCCTACCGGCGGAATAACGCCCGCAAACCTGGGTTGCTATCTCCGTAATCCGAATGTGGGATGTGTTGGCGGCAGCTGGCTGACACCCGACGACGTCGTCGCTCGCAAGGACTGGGCTGAAATATCGAGCCTGGCCGCTACCGCAGTCGAACTCACAAAGGAAGCGCTTTCACGATGACCTACACCCTTGATCGTTCATCTCGACCCGTCTCGGTCGTCGCACCCGATCCCGCCGTGCGGTGGCTCGCGGTACTCGCTTTGGCTGTCGGGAGCTTCGGCATCGGCACCACCGAATTCGTCGCCATGGGGCTGCTGCCCGACATCGCACACAGCCTCGGGATCAGCGAACCGACAGCGGGGCACGTCATCTCGGCGTACGCACTCGGAGTCGTCATCGGAGCGCCGCTCATCGCAGCGCTCACCGCGCGCATCCCCCGCAAGCCGCTGCTCCTCACGCTGATTGCGGTGTTCACGCTCGGAAACCTTGCGAGCGTCGTAGCCCCCTCCTACGAAACCCTGATGGTCGCCCGGTTTGTCGCCGGCCTCCCGCACGGCGCATTCTTCGGAGTGGCTGCCCTCGTCGCCGGCCATCTCATGGGACCGCAAAACCGGGCCAAGGCCGTCGCCCACGTCATGTGCGGACTCACCATCGCAACCGTCATCGGTGTGCCGCTGGCATCGTGGCTCGGTCAAGCCCTGGGCTGGCGAAGCGCCTTCGCATTGGTCGTAGTTGTTGGGATGCTAACGCTGGCCGCGCTCTGGTTCTGGCTGCCCGAGCGGCTACGGGCCATGCGCGTGACCAGTCCGCTTAGCGAACTCAGCGCGCTGCGCCGCATGCAGGTGTGGCTGGCACTGCTCGTCGGGATGATCGGATTCGGCGGCATGTTCGCGGTCTACACATACATCAGCACCACCATGACCGATGTCTCAGGCCTGCCCCGCCCCCTGGTTCCCTTGGCGCTGATGGTCTTTGGCGGTGGCATGGTAGTCGGCAACCTCGTCGGTGGACGTTTGGCAGACTGGTCTGTCGTTCGCGCTCTCTACGTGTCCATGGGTGCTCTGGGAACGATGCTCGCGGTGTTCGTGTTCGCTTCACACAACCCATTTACCGCAATGGCCCTGCTGTTCTGCATCGGCGCGACGGGTTCTGCGGTCGGTCCCGCGCTCCAGACTCGTTTGATGGATGTTGCGCACGGCGCACAGACGCTTGCCGCCGCCCTGAACCACTCCGCGCTCAACATCGGCAATGCCGCCGGCGCGTGGGTCGGCGGGCTCGTCATCGCCGCCGGGTACGGGTACACGGCCCCGGCAGCAGCCGGCGCAGTGCTCGCGATAGCCGGACTTGTCATACTTACCACTTCGATACTGCTGCAACGCGGTTCGGCCATGAGTGCAGCGCGGAGCTAGATCTCCACGGCCACCGCGAGTTGGTTTGCCAGGGACACGAGTTCTTTGCGGGTCGGGGCTGCTTCGCAGAGGGTGCCGCTGCGCGGCGCCGAATCCGTAGCCCCTCAATGATATTGCCGTCGTCGCACCAGCCTGCCCGTAAACCCGGCCCGCCTCAATCCACAGCGCCCAATCCGGCATATCATCTTGCTGTAATAAGTCGGGTTTCCTGATAGAGGCGGCAATCGAGTTCTTCCCGGCACGAGTGGCATGTCAACCCAGGCCTTCATTCGGGGTTTGTCAAAGTAACCGCAGGCACGCTTCGCGGCCCGACATCGTTCCGTGGCTGTGTTTCCTTTCGTAAATCGACATCGAGGATGCGTGCACTACCTAGAATGGGCACCGCTTGATGGCTTTTGGTATGACGGAATCGCTGCGAAAGGAGACTGCGATGCGCACCTCGTCAACCCGATTGCGGGTCGAAGTTATCATCGCCGCGTTGGCCGCCGGCCTGGGCGTCCTCACCCTCTTCTGGCGTGACTGGATTGAGGCGTTCGGGATCGACCCTGACAATGGATCCGGCGCTGCGGAGTGGTACTTAGTCGGCGGTTTGTTCGCAGTCGCCGCCGTCCTAGCAGTCGTTGCTAGATATGAATGGCGGCGCGCCAACAGCTGGTGAAATTGCTCGGGCAAACGGGAATGACAGTCTCGGTAATGCACTGATGCGCCTAATGGGTGTCGATCAGCGTGTCCTTGACGGGGACGTTGGCTGTTGAGCGGGAGGCTGATCACCGAGCCGCCGGTCGGTGAGCACTGTTGCCGCCTGGAGTGATGGTCGATTCCTAGGGTTAGATCGTGCCCCGGTC
>JBKPSU010000016.1:0-11761 GCA_046735135.1 Actinomycetota bacterium | reverse complement strand
GCCGCCATCCGTACGTACTTGTCGGGTCGCAGCGGCGCGATCAGCCCGGCCCGCCGCATGGTGGCGACCATTCCCAGGGTGTCGTTGAGTCGGTCCAGCAGTGCCATGATTGATCCGGGTCAGCCCAGCACCGGCAGGCGGCGTTCGGCGGCCAGTTCGTCGAGAGCCCGCTGCATGACGTGGCGGACGTGGGCATCGACCTCGTCGATGTCCGGGTTCTCGCCGAACTCGGCGACGATGTCGATCGCGGGCAGCACCTGCATGACGATCTTGGTGGGCAGCGGAATGTTGGGCGGGACCACCAGGCTGAGCCCGAACGGGAAACCGAACGAGATCGGCACGATCTTGGCCCGGGCCAGGCGCGCGATCGGTCCCAGACGCTTGGCGATCCAGGTGCCCCGCGACAGGTAGAGCTGCGTCTCCTGGCCACCGATTCCGACAGTCGGCACGATCGGAACGCCTGCGTTGAGGGCGGCCTTCACGTAGCCGGTGCGGCCGCCGAAGTCGATGACGTTCTCCGAGAGCGTCGGGCGGTAGACGTCGTAGTCGCCGCCGGGGAACACCACGACCAGGCCGCCGGAGCGCAGCGCCTCGTCGGCGTTCTCGTGGTTGGCGCTGATGTAGCCGATCTTCCGGAAGAAGTCCCCGGTCGGACCCATCATCAGCATGTCGTGGCTCAGCGTGTACAGCGGCCGGTCATAGCCGTGCTTGTGGTAGAAGTCGGCCTGGAGGATCGGCACATCCATCGGCAACATGCCGCCGGAGTGGTTGGACACCAGCAGTGCGCCGCCGGGCGGAATGTTCTCCAGCCCGCGCACCTCCGAGCGGAAGTACCGCTTGAGGAACGGGCGGGTCAGCCCAGTCACGCGTTCGGTGAGGCCCGGATCCCACTTGGTGAGTTCCGACGGCTCGAGATCGGTCGTGGCCATGACGGCTCCCTGCTGAATTAGAACGTGTTCTAGTTTTACATAGTACCCAGTCGCTGTAGCGCGCCAAACCCTGGTCGATAGCATCACCGACGTGAGCGAAGAAGCCAACAGCGAAGAAGTCGTGCTGGTCGAACAGCGCGACCGTGTACTCATCATCACCATTAACAGGCCGCAGGCCAAAAATGCGGTGAACGCGGCGGTCAGCCGAGGCCTCGCCGACGCAATGGATCGGCTCGACGGCGACAACGGCCTCTCGGTCGGCGTGCTGACCGGTGCGGGCGGGTCGTTCTGCGCCGGCATGGACCTAAAGGCGTTCGCCCGCGGCGAGAACGTCGTGGTCGAGGGCCGCGGG
The DNA here is from genome assembly GCA_046735135.1 of Actinomycetota bacterium. Taxonomy (GTDB): domain Bacteria; phylum Actinomycetota; class Actinomycetes; order Mycobacteriales; family Mycobacteriaceae; genus Mycobacterium. Next base: position 10,480 of record JBKPSU010000016.1, on the reverse strand, counting down.
ATGGGGTTCACCGAGCGACCACCCGCCAAGCCGCTGATCGCCGCCGTCGAGGGCTACGGGCTGGCCGGTGGGATGGAGCTGGCGCTGGCGTGCGACTTGATCGTCGCATCGAAGGACGGTGCGTTCGGCATTCCGGAGGTCAAGCGCGGCCTGGTGGCAGGCGGTGGCGGGTTGCTTCGGCTTCCGCAGCGCATCCCGCCGGCGATCGCGATGGAGCTCGCGTTGACCGGTGACCAGCTGCCCGCGGTGCGCGCGCAGGAGCTCGGGTTGGTCAGCGTGCTGGCCGAGCCCGGCAAGGTTCTGGACGCGGCGATCGAGCTGGCCGAGAAGATCACGGCCAACGGTCCGCTCGCCGTCGCGGCGACCAAGAAGATCATCGTCGAATCCCGCGGCTGGTCGCCCGAAGAGATGTGGCGCGAGCAGACCAAGATCCTCGCACCGGTCTTCATGTCCAACGACGCCAAGGAGGGCGCGATCGCGTTCGCCGAGAAGCGGCCGCCGAAGTGGACGGGCACCTGACCTAACGGTTTCGGCTGGAGCGCCGTGGGCAACCGGTAGGTATGGCACATCGCGACGAACTACCTATTCCGGACTACGACCAACTGCCGCTCACCGAATTGCGGCATCGGGTGCGTTCGCTTGACGACGGCCAGCTCAAGACGCTGTTCGAGCACGAGACCGCACACGGTAACCGCATTCCGGTGCTGGAGATCCTGCATGCGCGGTCGAAGGAGATACACCACGGCGCTGAGCCGTCGTCAGGCGATCCGGCGAAGACACCGCGCGTCAGCGGTGCCCAAGGCGGCTCGACCGTGTCGGAGGCGACCGCCGCCGACCCGTAGCCGCACTTGACCTCAACCGGGGTTGATGTCGCAGCATGCACTGATGACAGACGACGCCGTCGCACGCTATCTCGACCGGGTCTCCTACACCGGGCCGACTGAGGCGACGCTGGATGTGCTCGGCGCGTTGGTTGCCGCGCACAACCGCGCCATCCCGTTCGAGAACCTCGACCCGTTGATGGGCGTGCCGGTTGCGGACCTGCGGCCAGAGGCTCTCATCGACAAGCTGGTTCTGCGGCGGCGCGGCGGCTACTGCTTCGAGCAGAACGGCGTGATGGCATATGTGCTGTCGCATTTGGGCTTCGGCGTAGACGTCTGTGGTGGCCGGGTGGTGTGGATGAACACCAGCGGTGAGTTGCCCGCACAAACTCATCAGACGCTCGCCGTGACGGTGCCCGGCGAAGACGGTCGCTACCTCGTCGACGTCGGATTCGGAGGGCAGACATTGTCGTCGCCGATCCGGTTCGAGACAGACACGGTGCAAAAGACCCGGCATGAGCCATACCGGATACGTGCGCACGGGGACGGTTACATTTTGGAAAGCGAGATCCGCGAATCGTGGGAACCGCTCTACCTCTTCTCCACGAGACCGTTTCCGATGATCGACCGCGTGGTCGGAAGCTGGTATGTCTCAACGTTTCCGGAGTCACACTTCGTCACAGGGCTCACCGCGGCGCTCATCACCGACGACGCGCGGTGGAACCTGCGAGGGCGCAACCTCGCGATCCACAGAAAGGGGGAGAGCGAGCGGATCCGTTTCGACACCGCCGCACAGGTGGTCGAGGCGCTGACCGACCGGTTCGGCATCGACCTCACCGGGCTCGGCGATGTCGAGGCGAGGGTCAACGAGGTGCTGGACAGCTGACGACGAGATCCCATGGATCGTCGGCCGCCAGCGTCATGCGGCCGAGCCGGCGTGCGTAGCTTGCGGTGCTGCCGAAGTCGTTGACCCAACTGCGCGCCCGCATCGTGGACAGCCACAGCTGGTGCTCGATCGTCACCCCGATCGCGCCGTGCAGCTGATGCGCGATGGTGGTGACCGGCTCGACGGCGCGGCCCACCGCCACCTTCGCCACCGTCACGGCGTAGTCCGTCTGGACACTGCCGAATCCGTAGTCATTCGCCGCCGCGATCGCCAATGATGTTGCGGCCCTGGCGCGCTCGATCTCACCGGCCATGGCCGCCAGCGAATGTTGCACGGCCTGGAATGCGCTCAGCGGTCTGCCGAACTGCTCGCGCTCGCGGGTATGGGCCACGGTGAGTGCTTCCGCGGCGTCCAGCGCGCCGATGATCTGCACGCAGCGCGCCCACGCGCCGCGGCGAATCAGCTCGTCGCCGACGACGGGATCGACTGCGGCGACGTCGTCGGCGGCCAGCTCGAACGCGATCGAACCGCGGGGCTCACCGGCGAGGTTTCTGCCGTCGGCCGCCTGTGGGTCGACGACCCCGACGAGGAGCGCGTCGGCGGTGCGGGCGGCCAGCACCACAGCGGCCGAGTGCGGCCACGGCACGTCGGTCGCCGTGCCGGTGAGCCTGCCCTCGTCGGCTTCGGCGCCGGCGACCGCGACGGTCAGCGGACCGTGCTCCGGCACGTCGATCCCGGTCAGATCCGCGAGCCAGCCCGCAAGCAGATCCGTCTCGGCGATCGGCACGGCGCCTGCATGCCGCGCAAGGCCGGCCAACACGATCGCCGCCTCGGCGGGGCCCGCGTCATGACTGCTCGTCAGTCGGCTCAACCCCGTCTCCTCTAGGTTGCGCCACAGCGCATCGTCGAACGCCTCTGCCACACCCCGGTGACCGAGCCGGGCGTCGAATGACCGGCGGCCGATGTCGTCGACGAGTTGCGTCAGCTCGTTCACCGCGCCCCCATGCCCTTCGCGACGACACCGCGCAGCACCTCGTTCGTGCCGCCGCGGAGCGTGAACAACGGCGAATGCAGGCGCGCGGTGGCAAGCAGGCGCCACAGCAGCAGGCCATGTGACGACTGCGGCTCGATGCTGTCGATCAGGTCGGCGACCAGTTCCACCGTGTCCTGCTCGAAGCGGGTGCCGAGGTCCTTGACGAGCGCGGCGCGAGTCGCGGCGTCGCGGCCTTCCGACAGCGTGCGGGCCACCGAAACCGACAGCTGGCGCAGCGAGATCATGCGGGCCATCAGGTCGCCCACCTCGGCGGTGGTTCGGTCGTCGACGTCGTTGTCGGCGAGTGCGCGGATGGCGGCGAAGACGAGCGTCGCGGTGGACAGAATCCGTTCTGGCCCACTGCGTTCGAAGCCGAGCTCGGCGGTGACCTGATGCCAGCCGTCGCCGATTTCGCCGAGCACATCGCCGTCGGCGACAAAGGTGTCCTCGAAGGTGACCTCGTTGAAGTGGTGTTCGCCGTTCATCAGCTCGATCGGGCTGATCGTGATGCCCGGGGAGTCGGTAGGAACGATGAACTGGCTGAAGCCGGCATGGCGGTGCTGCGGGTCGGCTGGGCTGGTCCTGGCCAGCACGACGATCTGGTGCGCGACGTGAGCGCCGCTGGTCCACACCTTCGTTCCGCTCAGCAGCCAGCCACCGTCGGTCGCGGCCGCGCGCGTTTTGACCGCGGCGAGATCCGAGCCCGCCCCGTGCTCGCTCATCCCGATCGCCGAGTACAACGTGCCCGCGACGATACGGGGCAGCAGACGCTGCCGCTGTTCGTCGTTGCCGTATGCGAGCAGGCCAGGTGCCACCTGCCGATCGGCGATCCAGTGGGCGGCGACGGGTGCCCCGTGCGCGAGCAGCTCCTCTGTTACCACGTAGCGATGCAGATGGCCGAGCCCGTGACCGCCGTATTCGGTCGGGATGGTGAGGCCGACGAAGCCCGCTTCGGCCAGCCGGGCGGAGAAGGCCGGGTCCCATTTCGCAAGCCAGCAGTCCACCGCGGGCTCCCAGCCGAACGCGGCACGGTCAGCGGTCAGGAAGTCCCGTACCGACGCGCGCAATGCGGCCAGTTCACCGTCGTTGGCGCACAAGGCCTCGAATTCGCTCAACTGGCAGCACCGGCTTTCCGTGGGTCGCGGCTACTCTAGCTTTCGATGTCGACCATTTATTTCACCGCTTCCAGCATCGACGGCTACATCGTCGACGACCGTGAGAGCCTCGACTGGCTGCTGTCGCGCCACATCGACGCCGACGGCCCCTTCGGCTATCGCGCGTTCAGTGAATCAGTCGGTGCGCTGGTGATGGGAGCGACCACCTACGAGTGGATCGTGGCGAACGAGTCGGGGGACTGGCCGTACAAGCAGCCCACCTGGGTCCTCACCCATCGCCCTGACATCGTCAGCCCCGGCCATCCGGTGCAGACTTTCCGGGGCGACATCACCGAGTTGCAGCCAAAGTTGTTGCAGGCGGCCGGTTATCAGGATGTCTGGGTGGTCGGCGGCGGTGAGGCGGCCGCACAATTCGTCCGCGCCGGGTTGGTCGACGAAATGATCGTCAGCTATGCGCCGTGCACATTGGGCAGCGGCGGTCGGATGCTGCCCATTCATTCGGAGTGGAAGCTGGTGGAATCCGACGTCAACGGCGACTTCGTGTGCGCCCGCTGGCACAAGGCCTAGCGGTCGACGGTCGGCAGGCCGTAGCGCCGGACGAATTCCCTTGACTTGACCAGGAATTCCACCTGGCTGGCCACTTGCCGCAACGGCTCGGCGTTGCGGATCGAGCGGCACAACACCACGGCGCCTTCCAGCGACGCGATGCAGGTGACTGCCAGTGACTCGGCGTCGGCGTCGTCGAAGCCGTCGGTGACGAAGGCGCGCGTCAACGCGTCGCGCCAGCGCCCGAAGATCTCGCTGGCGATCGACGTGAGCTGCGCCTCGTCCTGCGTGCATCCGATCGCCGCCGCGACCACCGGACAGCCCGCGCCGAAATCGCTCTCTTCCAGAGTCCGCTCCCAGAACTCGGCGAATCCGCGTACGAGTGGCATCGCGCCTCGGTCTGCGGCGGCGTCGATGCTCTCGGTGATCGTGTCACCAGCCCAGCGCAGAGCCTCGGCCAGGATCTGATTCCTGCCCTCGGGGAAGTGGTAGTACACCGATCCGCGGGGCGCGCCGCTTCGGGCCAGCACCTCGTCGATCGTGACGCCTGCCGCGCCGCGTTCGCGCATCACTTCGGCGGCGCTGATCAGCATGTTGCTTCGCGTCGAACCTCGTCGGGTTCGCGTCTTGGTTGTCGGCACGGTCCGAGCTGTCCTCACGCCGCGTGCTGGTTACGGAGTTGCGCGGGGCGCCACGCCATCGCTCGAGGAGCGAAGCGGAAGAGCGATCGGCGACGGTCAGGCACACGGTGTGTGAACTGGTGGCCGGCGAAGTTGAGCTCGATGACCCACATCGTGTGCCTCCTCAAATGTGAGCGGCGCCATTGCCGACTCATTTGTATGTTTGACATCATAGAACTGCCACGAGGAGCGCACAATTCCCACCCCTGCAGATTCGGTGCTGAAATGGGTAAACACCAGGTGAACCGGCCTAAAGCCGCTGATCAGCGGTTCGCCTCTTGCTGAGCCGATTTATGATGTTTTGCATAATCCGGCGGATGGCGGTTCACTCGGCTGATGACTGCATCGGAGCCGACCCTCGACACCGTCACGCTGGAACGCGATGGCCACGTGCTGGCCATCGGCTTGAACCGGCCCGCCAAGCGCAATGCTTTCAATCGGGCGATGCTCGCCGACCTGTCCCGCGCCTACGCCCTGCTGGAGTCGGATAAAACCCTGCGTGCGGGAGTGCTTTTCGCGCACGGAGACCACTTCACGTCGGGCCTCGACCTGGTCGACGTCGGACCTGCGATCGCGGGCGGCCAGGCGTCGTTTCCCGACGACGGGCGTGACCCGTGGCGGTTGGACGGCACCTGGACCAAGCCGATCGTCGCGGCCGCCCACGGCTGGTGCCTGACGCTCGGCATCGAGTTGCTATTGGCCGCCGATGTCAGGGTCGCGGCCGCAGACACCCGGTTTTCGCAGATGGAGGTGTTGCGCGGGATCTATCCGTTTGGCGGCGCGACCATCCGGCTGCCGCGCCAGACCGGTTGGGGAAATGCGATGCGGTGGCTGCTGACCGGCGACGAGTTCGACGCCGACGAGGCCTTGCGAATCGGCCTGATCCAGGAGATTGCGGCCGACGCTGCGGCCGCTGCGGCCAAGGCCCGAGAAATCGCGTACACCATCGCCGACCGCGCCGCGCCACTCGGCGTCGCGGCGGTGCTCGCGTCGGCGCACCTGGCCGGGTCGGATGGCGACGCTGCCGCCGTCGAACGGTTGAGACCCGAGGTGATGCGGCTGTTCGGCACCGCCGACGCCGCCGAGGGTGTGCAGTCGTTCGTCGAGCGCCGCGAAGCCCGATTCCAGGGGCGTTAGTACGGGTTACGCTCAGCCTCAGCCTCAACGGAAGGGCTAGTCATGGGTCACTACAAGAGCAACGTGCGCGATCTCGAGTTCAACCTTTTCGAGGTGCTCGAGCTGGAGAAGGCGTTGGCGACGGGCGAATTCGGTGACCTCGACGGCGAATCGGTCCGCCAGATGCTCGACGAGGCATCGAAGCAGGCGGAGGGACCAGTCGCCGAGTCGTTCACGGCGAGCGACCGGAACCCACCGACGTTCGATCCTGCGACACACGTCGTGACGATCCCCGAGCCGTTCAAGAAGTCGTTCCATACCTGGCGTCAGGGCGAGTGGTTCCGCATCGGACTCGACGAGGGTGTCGGCGGGGTGCCCGCGCCCGCAATGGTCGCCTGGGCGATCAATGAACTGCCGCTGGGCGCCAACCCGCCGGTCTTCCTCTATATGGCGGGCCCGATCATGGCGGACATCCTGTACCACATAGGGAACGAACAGCAGCGGCGCTGGGCGCAGCTGGGCATCGAACGCAATTGGGCCGCCACCATGGTGCTCACCGAACCCGACGCCGGATCCGACGTCGGCGCTGGACGCACCAAGGCGGTCGACGCCGGCGACGGCACCTGGCACATCGACGGCGTCAAGAGGTTCATCACCAACGGCGACACGGACGACATGTCCGAGAACATCCTGCATCTCGTGCTCGCGCGGCCCGAGGGCGCAGGTCCAGGAACCAAGGGGTTGAGCCTGTTCGTCGTCCCGAAATTCATCCCCGACCCGGAAACCGGAGAGCCGGGCGAGCGTAACGGCGCCTTCGTCACCGGACTGGAACACAAGATGGGACTGAAGGCGTCGGCGACCTGTGAGCTGACCTTCGGGCAGCACGGCACTCCCGCCATCGGTTGGCTGGTCGGTGACACTCACAACGGGATCGCGCAGATGTTCAAGGTCATCGAGTACGCGCGAATGATGGTCGGCACCAAGGCGATTGGGACGTTGTCCACCGGCTATTTGAATGCGCTGGATTACGCGAAGACCCGTATCCAGGGTGCCGACATGACCCAGATGACTGACAAGACCGCGCCGCGCGTGACCATCATTCATCACCCCGACGTGCGCCGTGCGCTGCTGACGCAGAAGTCCTATGCCGAAGGGTTGCGTGCGCTGTACCTTTTCACCGCCGCACACCAGGACCCGGCGGTTGCCGAGATCGTGTCCGGCGCCGACGCCGCGCTCGCCGAGCGGGTGAACGACCTGCTGCTGCCGATCGTCAAGGGAGTCGGGTCCGAGCGGGCCTACCAGTGCCTGACCGAATCGCTGCAGACCCTCGGAGGATCGGGCTTCCTGCAGGACTATCCGATCGAGCAGTACATCCGCGACGCCAAGATCGACTCGCTGTACGAGGGCACCACCGCCATTCAGGCGCAGGACTTCTTCTTCCGCAAGATCGCCCGCGATCAGGGTGTCGCGTTGCAACACATCGTCGGCAAGATGCAGAAGTTCCTGGACAGCGACACGGCCAGACCCGAACTGGCCGACGCCCGGGCGAACCTGGCGACCGCGCTGTCGGACATGCAGGCGATGACGGCGACGATGACGGGGTATCTGCTGAGCGCCCAGGAGAACGCGCGCGAGCTGTATCGCATCGGCCTGGAGTCGGTGGCGTTCCTGCTCGCCGTCGGCGATCTGCTGATCGGCTGGCTGCTACTGGAGCACGCCGAAGTCGCGTTGACCGCGCTCGACGGGAATCCGTCGGACCGTGACCGCCAGTTCTATGCCGGAAAGGTAGCCGCCGCAAACTTTTTCACGAAGAATGTGTTGCCGCGGCTGACCGCCGAACGCAAGATCGTCGAAAGTGTCGACCTGACGATCATGGACCTACGAGAGGAAGCATTCTGATGAAGGTGATCACGTCGATCGACGATGCCGTCGCTTCGGTGGGAGATGAACTCGGCGTCAGCGAGTGGCACGAAATCGACCAGGACCGCATCAACGCCTTCGCCGATGCGACCGGTGATCACCAGTGGATCCACATCGACGCCGACCGTGCGAAAACCGAAAGCCCTTATGGCACAACGATTGCCCACGGGTTCCTGACGCTGTCGATGATCCCGGCGCTCACCAAGGACAACTACCGCGTGGAGAACGCGAAGATGGCGATCAACTACGGGTCGAACAAGGTGCGGTTTATCGCCGCGGTGCCATCGGGCGGCCGGATCAGGGCGCGCTCGGAACTCATCGATGCGGCCAAGGTCGACGACAACACCGTCAACCTGACCGTGAAGAACACCATCGAACTCGATGGGTCAGAGAAACCCGCCGCGGTGGCCGAGACGATTGTGCGGGTGCTGTTCTAGTGTCCTGAGTCATTAATTCGTCGACAGTAGTTGGCGATGCTTGCCAGGATTTGGTCGGCGGTCTTGGTCCAGACGTAGGGGCGGGGATTGTCGTTCCATGTGTCGATCCAGGTCCGGATGTCGGTGTTGAGTTGCCGGACCGAGGTGTGGGTACCACGGCGCAGTTTCTTCGTAGTCAGTTCGGCGAACCAGCGTTCAACGAGGTTCAGCCAGGACGAACTGGTGGGTGTGAAGTGCAAGACGACCCGTGGATGGGCGATCAGCCACCGCTTCACCGCGGGTGTCTTGTGGGTGGAGGCGTTGTCGAGGACGACGTGGCAGTCCAGCTCGGCAGGTACCTCGGCGTCGATCTTCTTCAGGAACGCCAAGAACTCCTGGGAGCGATGCCGGGCGTGCAGTGAGCCAATCACCTTGCCGGTGGCCAGATCCAGGGCGGCATACAGGCTCGAGGTGCCGTGGCGGACGTAGTCGTGGCTGGCCCGTGCCGGAGTGCCCGGCAACATCGGGAACACCGGCGCAGTGCGGTTGAGTGCCTGGATCTGGGTCTTCTCGTCCACGCAGAGCACCATGGCCCGCTCCGGGGGATCCAAGTAAAGCCCGACGATATCGCGGACCTTCGCGACGAACAGCGGATCCTTCGACAGCTTCCACGAATCCTGTTTGTGGGGAGCCAGTCCGAACGCTCGCCAGACACGGGAGACCATCGACTGCGACAGTCCTAGATGCTCAGCCATCGACCGGGTCGACCAATGCGTGGCATCCGGCGGCGTCGTTTCCAGGGTCGCGGTGATCAACGCTTCGATCTGGTCGTCACCCACGACGCGGGGCCGACCGGGCCGTGGTTCGTCCAACAGTCCATCACAACGGTATTGAACGAATCTGTTGCGCCACTTGCGAATCGTCCCTCTGTCGAGTTCCAACCGGTCGGCCAGCTCGACGTTAGTACCGCCGTCGGCGGCAGCGAGCACGATCTTGGCCCTCAACGCCAGACCCGCCGCACTGGTCCGCCGTCGCATCCAGCTCTGCAACTCCGCCCGTTCGGCATCAGTCAAAACGATCTCGGCAGCATGCGGAGAGGCCATCACCCACTCTAACAAGAGAGGACGAATTAACGACTCAGGACACTAGCCCGCCTTCTCCACGGCCGCAAGCGCGGCGGCGACCGCGAAGAACTTGTTCTCGCCCAACTGCCGCACGGTCTTGATGCCGAACGCCTCCTCGAGGAGCTTGGCGTCATTGTCGGTCACGCCTGCCAGCGCGGCGGGAGTCGCGTCGAGGATTTCCTTGAGCGACTTGCCTTCGTACGCCTTGTCGAGCGACTTCGTCAGATCGACGGATACAGCCACGGTCAGCCCTCCCTGTTGATGACACGGACGGGCCACCGTAGCGGCCGAACCTTAATCCCAGCTGTCAAGTTGGTGGCGACCTATCCACAGTTGCGGGTTGATCCACAGGTGCGGGTTGACCTCGTGTTTTGTGTCGGGGTGTGCCGAGTAGCGTCGCAAGTATGTTCGATGGTTCGTTGCCGGAGATCGCCGACCTCGCCGCACTCGATGATGCGGCGTTGGTGGCGGCTGCCGGGGGCTGGGCGCGGGCGGAGAACGCCGCATGTGCCCGCAAGCTGGCGGTGATGGCCGAACTGTTCGCCCGCCGCACCGGACTGCCGGCCGGCGAGCGCGAGCTGTGGTGGATCGACCCGCAAGCCGCCGTAGCCACCGAAATCGGCGCCGCGGTCAACGTCAGCCACGGCATGGCGCTGCATCAAACCCACCGCGGGGTCGCGCTGCGCGACCGGCTGCCGAAAGTGGCGGCGCTGTTTGAGGCCGGTCTGGTCAGCGATCTGTTGGTGCGCACCATGGTGTGGCGCACCTACCTGATCACCGACGACGACGCGATGGCCGCCGTGGATGCCGCGTTGGCCGAGCG
>JBKPSU010000015.1:0-42018 GCA_046735135.1 Actinomycetota bacterium | reverse complement strand
GTGAAGCAAAGAACCGGTCACAGCACGACAAAACGTCGTTGTCGCGACCGTGCGGGAGTTGCTAGAAGCTGTAGCGGACGAGTTCGTCGGCGGTGATCAGGCGCTCGGCCTTGGCGGGGTATTCGCGGCACTTGACGGGGTGGCGAAACAATGACCAGGCGATTCGACTCACCCGATACCGGGACAGTGGGTTGAGGTACACGTCAACACTCCTGCGGTATAGCAATTGCTGAACCGAGGCACTACGTTACCGCAGCGTCCTCATGAAGTCATTAAATACCGAAGAACTGGCAAACAGATTTAGGCGCGCCGATTAATCATCAGATGTTTTTATTGATGCAGAAGTGACAGATGTTGTTCAGCTGACGAACACATCGTTGAGGGTGACGGTACGCAGCCGGCGGTCGCGGATGAGTTCCACGAGCTGCCCGTAGACGTGCGTCACCGGCAGGTGATTGAGGTGGCCGATCACGATCGCTCCCGGCGTGAAGTACTTGCCTGCCACCCTGACGATCTCGTCCTCCGGCGCGACGACCTGATCCTCGAGCGAGCCGGACCACAGGGTGTCGGCGGTGTAGCCGAGCTCGCCGGAGATCTTGTCGACGTTCGCGTTGTGTGCCCCGTACGGCGGCCGGAAGTACGGCCGCGCATCGATGCCGTAGGTCTTCCACAGGAAGTCGTGGGTGTGCCGAAGTTCTTCTGCCACAGCGGTCAACGGCAGCTTCGTCAGGTCCGGGTGCGACCAGGTGTGGTTGCCGAGCTGGATCTGACCGGTATCGACCAGGGGCCGCAACAGGTCCCGGTTCTCGGTCCACGACCGGTACGCGCCGTTGACGAAGTACGTCAGTCGTACCCCGGTGTCCTTCGCGAACTCCGTGTAGAGCCGAACCACGTCGCTGTTGACGCCGTCGTCGACGGTCAGCGCCAGCAGATCGTCGCCGGGCAGGCTGCTGAGCACTCCACCGCCCGGCAGCGCGACGCGGCCCTCCTTCGGTGGGGGCGGCAGCAGCGCCGGCCGTGGTTCGACGGCGACCGGGGTCGCCGCGGTGGCCTGCTGCTGCCCGCTCGTGCTCCATCGCGTCAGGCCCATCGCCCCGACGGTCGCCGCGGAAAGCGCCAGCAGAAAGTGGCGCCGGTCCATGCTCACGCCACTAACTGTCGCGCGAGCGGGCCCAAAAACCTCTTATTGGCGGGCGTGTCGCGTCAGCGCTGCGGGACCGCGGTGGGCTTGATCGGCGCAGGTAGCGCCGTGCGGCCCATCAGGTACCGGTCCACCCCTGCGGCAGCGGCGCGGCCCTCCGCGATCGCCCACACGATCAGCGACTGGCCCCGGCCCATGTCGCCGGCCACGAAGATGCCCGGCACCGAGGTGGCGAAATCGGCATCGCGTGCGACGTTGCCGCGGTCGGTGATCTCGACGCTCAGGTCGTTGAGCAGCCCTTCGCGCTCGGGGCCGACGAAGCCCATCGCGAGCAGCACCAGGTCTGCTTCCAGATCGAAGTCGGTGCCCTCGAGCTTCTCGAACTTGCCGCCCGCCATCTTGACCTCGTGTCCGCGCAGCCCGGTGACCTTGCCGTCACGGCCGGTGAACTCCTCGGTGTTCACCGAGTACACCCGCTCGCCGCCCTCCTCATGTGCCGACGACACCCGGTACATCAGCGGATAGACCGGCCACGGGGTCGAGTCGGCGCGCGCCTCAGGGGGCCGGGGCATGATCTCGAACTGGTGCACGCTTTTCGCGCCCTGCCGGTGCACGGTGCCCAGGCAGTCGGCGCCGGTGTCGCCACCGCCGATGATGATGACCTTCTTGCCCTTGGCATGCAGTGGCGGCAACCCCTGGGCGTCGGTCACCGGGTCGCCCTGCTGTACGCGGTTGGCCCACGGCAGGAATTCCATCGCCTGATGGATGCCGTCAAGGTCGCGGCCGGGAATCGGAAGGTCGCGCCACGCCGTCGCGCCGCCGGCAAGCACCACCGCGTCGAACTCCGACCGCAATTGCTCGGCGGTGATGTCAACACCGACGTTGATGCCGGCCCGGAACTCAGTGCCCTCGGCCTCCATCTGCTCGAGCCGCCGGTCGATGTGGCGCTTTTCCATCTTGAACTCGGGGATGCCGTAGCGCAGCAGCCCGCCGATGCGGTCGTCCCGCTCGAACACGGTCACCGTATGACCCGCGCGGGTGAGTTGCTGTGCGGCGGCCAACCCGGCCGGACCGGAGCCGACGACAGCCACCTTCTTCCCGGTCAGCGTGTCCGGCGGCAGCGGGACGACCCACCCTTCGTCGAAGGCGTTGTCGATGATCTCGACCTCGACCTGCTTGATGGTCACCGGGTCCTGGTTGATGCCGAGCACGCACGACCCCTCGCACGGCGCCGGACACAGCCGACCCGTGAACTCCGGGAAGTTGTTGGTGGCGTGCAGCCGCTCGATCGCATCGCGCCAGCGGTCGTTGCGCACAAGGTCATTCCACTCCGGAATGAGGTTTCCCAGCGGGCACCCGTTGTGGCAGAAGGGAATACCGCAGTCCATGCAGCGCGTCGCCTGCTCGCGCAGCACGTCGTGGGAGAAGTCCTCGTAGACCTCTTTCCAGTCGAGCAGTCGCAGCGGGATCGGCCGCCGGTGCGGTGTCTCGCGCGATGTGTACTTGAGAAAGCCCCTCGGGTCAGCCATTGGCGGCCGCCATGATCGCCTCGTCGACGTTCTCGCCGTTCTCCTCGGCCTGCGAAATGGCTTGCAGGACCCGCTTGAAATCGCGCGGCATCACCTTCGTGAAGTGCTTCAGCTCGTTCTCCCAGTCGGCCAGAACCCGTTGCCCGACAGCTGAATCCGTGGCATCAACATGCGCCTGGATCATGTCGCGCAGGTACCCGGTGTCGTCGTCGTCCATCTCGTCGAGGTCCACCATCTCGGCGTTGAGGTTCTCGGTGAATGTCGCGTCCGGGTCGTAGACATATGCGACGCCGCCCGACATGCCCGCCGCGAAGTTGCGTCCGGTCGGACCGAGGATGACGACCTTGCCGCCGGTCATGTACTCACAGCCGTGGTCGCCGACGCCTTCCACCACGGCATGCGCGCCCGAGTTGCGCACCGCGAACCGCTCGCCGACGACGCCGCGCAGGAACGCCTGGCCGCTGGTCGCGCCGAACAGGATCACGTTGCCCGCGATGATGTTCTCCTCGGCGACGTAGTCCTGCGGTGCGTTGTCCGAAGGGCGCACCACCAGCTTGCCGCCGGACAGGCCCTTGCCGACGTAGTCGTTGGCGTCGCCGTACACCCGCAGCGTGACGCCCTTCGGCACGAACGCGCCGAAGCTGTTGCCCGCCGAGCCGTCGAACGTGATGTCGATGGTTCCGTCGGGAAGGCCTTGCCCACCATAGGCTTTGGTGAGCTCGTGGCCCAGCATGGTGCCGACGGTGCGATTGGTGTTGGCGATCGTCGTGGAGAATCTCACCGGGGTGCCGGAATCCAACGCCTCCCTGCACATCACGATCAGCTGTTGGTCGAGCGCCTTGTCGAGCCCGTGGTCCTGACGCGAACTGCAGTACAGGTCCTGGTTCATGAACGCCGACTCGGGCTCGTGCAGTACCGGTGCGAGGTCGAGCTTGTAGGCCTTCCAGTGCTCGGCCGCCTTCGTCGTGTCGAGCGAGCCGACCTGGCCGACCATCTCGTTGACGGTGCGGAAGCCCAACTGGGCCATCATTTCCCGCACCTCCTCGGCGATGAACATGAAGAAGTTCTCGACGAACTCCGGCTTGCCCGCGAAGCGCTGCCGCAGTAACGGGTTCTGGGTCGCCACGCCGACGGGGCAGGTGTCGAGGTGGCAGACGCGCATCATGATGCAGCCCGAGACCACCAGCGGTGCGGTGGCGAAACCGAACTCCTCGGCGCCGAGCAGCGCGGCGATCACCACGTCGCGGCCGGTCTTGAGCTGGCCGTCGACCTGGACGACGATGCGGTCGCGAAGACCGTTGAGCAGCAACGTCTGCTGCGTCTCGGCCAAGCCGAGCTCCCACGGTGCGCCTGCGTGCTTCATCGACGTCAGCGGCGTCGCGCCGGTACCGCCGTCGTGGCCGGAGATCAGCACCACGTCCGCGTGCGCCTTCGACACACCCGCCGCCACCGTGCCGACGCCGTTCTCGCTGACGAGCTTCACGTGCACGCGTGCCTGCGGGTTGGCGTTCTTCAGGTCGTGGATCAGCTGCGCGAGATCCTCGATCGAGTAGATGTCGTGGTGCGGCGGAGGCGAGATCAGGCCTACCCCGGGCGTCGAATGCCGCACCTCGGCCACCCACGGGTAGACCTTGTTACCCGGAAGCTGGCCGCCCTCACCGGGTTTCGCACCCTGGGCCATCTTGATCTGGATGTCGGTGCAGTTGGTCAGGTAGTGGCTGGTCACGCCGAACCGGCCGGACGCCACCTGCTTGATGGCGCTGCGCCGCCAGTCGCCGTTCTCGTCACGCTCGAAGCGGGTCACCGCTTCGCCGCCCTCACCGCAATTCGACCGGCCGCCAAGGCGGTTCATCGCGATCGCCAGGGTCTCGTGCGCCTCGGCTGAGATCGAGCCGTAGCTCATCGCGCCGGTGGAGAACCGCTTGACGATGTCGCTGGCGGGTTCGACCTCGTCGAGGGGAACCGGAGGGCGGACACCGTCGCGCAGCTTCAACAGGCCGCGGAGGGACGCTATCCGCTCGCTCTGGTCGTCGACCAGCTTGGTGTACTCCTTGAAAACCGAGTACTGGCCGGTGCGGGTGGAGTGCTGCAGCTTGAACACCGTGTCCGGGTTGAACAGGTGGTACTCGCCCTCGCGGCGCCACTGGTACTCGCCGCCGACCTCGAGTTCGCGGTGCGCCCATTCGTCGGGCCGGTCCAGATAGGCAAGCGCATGCCGCCGTTGGACATCGTCGGCGATGTCGTCGAGGTCGATTCCGCCGACCGGACAGGACAGCCCGGTGAAGTACTCGTCGAGGATCGGCTGACCGATGCCGATGGCCTGGAACAGCTGTGCACCCGTGTAGGACGCCAGCGTCGAGATGCCCATCTTGGACATCACCTTCAGCACGCCCTTGCCCGCGGCCTTGACGTAGTTCGCCTTCGCCTTGTCGCTGCTGATGCCGGTGATCACGCCGCGGTCGACCATGTCCTCGATGGACTCGAACGCCATGTACGGGTTGATCGCGGCGGCGCCGAAGCCGACCAGACACGCCATGTGGTGCACCTCGCGGGCGTCGCCCGCCTCGACGACGAGGCCGAC
This sequence comes from Actinomycetota bacterium, assembly GCA_046735135.1. Taxonomy (GTDB): domain Bacteria; phylum Actinomycetota; class Actinomycetes; order Mycobacteriales; family Mycobacteriaceae; genus Mycobacterium. The sequence goes on along the minus strand of JBKPSU010000015.1, from coordinate 36,767 downwards.
CTGCGTGCGGGTGCGGTCGCGGACCAGGTGGTGATGCACGGCCGACACCGACAGCAGCGACGGGATCGGCGCCATCGACTCGTCGGACTCGCGGTCGGACAGCACGATGATTCGCGCGCCGTCACGGATAGCCTCCGACACCTTGGCCCTGACGTTGTCGAGCGCCTCGCGCAGTCCCTGGCCGCCGCGGTTGACCGGGTACAGGCAGCGGATCACCGCTGCGCGCATCCCATGCTTGTGGCCGCGGATCTCGTGGTCGGGATCGACGCAGATCAGCTTCGACAGCTCGGCGTTGCGCAGGATCGGCTGCGCCAGCACGATCTGACGGCAGGATTCGGCGTTCGGGTTGAGCAGGTCGCCCTCCGGCCCGAGGGTGCCCTGCAGGCTGGTCACCACCTCTTCGCGAATAGCATCCAGCGGCGGGTTGGTGACCTGGGCGAACAACTGCTGGAAGTAGTCGTAGAGCATTCGCGGCCGCTGAGAGAGCACGGCGACCGGAGTGTCGGTTCCCATCGAGCCGATCGGCTCGACACCGGTGCGCGACATCGGCGCCACCAACAGGTTGAGCTCTTCGTAGGTATAGCCGAAGATCTGCTGGCGCAACACAACTCGGTGATGAGGCATACGAACGTAGTCGCCGGGTGGCAGTTCGTCGATGTGGAACAGCCCTGCGTCGAGCCAGTCCTGATATGGCAGCTCGGCAGCGAGTTCGGCCTTGATCTCCTCGTCGGAGACGATGCGGCCCTTCGAGGTGTCCACCAGGAACATGCGGCCGGGTTGGAGGCGCATCTTCTTCACGACGGTGGACGGGTCGAGGTTGAGCACGCCCGCCTCGGAGGCCATCACCACGAGGCCATCCTCGGTGACCCAAATCCGCGACGGCCGAAGGCCATTGCGGTCCAGCACGGCGCCGATGACGGTGCCGTCGGTGAACGTCATGGACGCCGGGCCGTCCCACGGCTCCATCAACGACGAGTGGTACTGATAGAAGGCCCGGCGGGCCGGGTCCATCGAACCGTTGCGCTCCCAGGCCTCCGGGATCATCATCAGCACGGCGTGCGGCAGGCTGCGACCGCCCAGATGCAGGAGCTCGAGCACCTCGTCGAACCGCGCGGTATCGGAGGCACCGGGGGTGCACACCGGGACGATCTTGTCGAGACCCTGTTCCCCGAACACATCGGTCTTGATCAGCGCTTCGCGCGCCCGCATCCAGTTCTCGTTGCCGGTGACGGTGTTGATCTCGCCGTTGTGCGCGATGCGGCGGAACGGATGCGCCAGCGGCCACGACGGGAACGTGTTGGTCGAGAACCGTGAATGCACGATGCCCAGCGCGCTGGTCAGCCGGTCGTCCTGCAGGTCGAGGTAGAACGCCTTGAGTTGCGGCGTGGTCAGCATTCCCTTGTAGACGAAGGTCTGACCGGAAAGACTTGGGAAGTACACGGTTTCGCGACCGGGGCCGTCCTGGCCTGGGCCTTTCGTGCCCAGTTCGTGCTCGGCGCGCTTGCGCACCACATATGCGCGACGCTCCAGGTCCATCCCCGAAGCACCTGCGATGAACACCTGACGGAATGTCGGCATGGCATCGCGGGCCAGTGCACCGAGCGACGAATCGTCGGTGGGCACATCGCGCCAGCCGAGCACCTCGAGGCCCTCCGCCTCGGCGATCTTCTCGACGGCCTCGCAGGCAGCGGCGGCATCCTTCGACGACTGCGGCAGGAATGCGATGCCGGTGGCGTAACTGCCCGCCTCGGGCAGCTCGAATTCGACGACGGCCCGCACGAACTCGTCGGGAACCTGCAGCAGGATGCCCGCACCGTCGCCGGTGTGCGGTTCAGCGCCCTGGGCACCGCGGTGCTCCAGGTTGACCAGAGCCGTGATCGCCTTGTCGACGATGTCGCGGCTGCGGCGGCCGTGCATGTCGGCGACCATGGCAACGCCGCACGCGTCATGCTCGAACGCGGGGTTGTACAGCCCTTCACTGACGGGCGCCATTCCCACCTAGCCCTTCAACACCTTCATGAATACCCTGGCAGCCGCCGATGACCGCGTAAACGGTCATGCGGTGACGGCGCCTCCGTGCAGCACTGAACGACGACCCCTACCCCACTCGGCACAAGTGCAGAAAACGATATGACAAAGGCCGCCTGACATGCCAACTTAGTGGTACCTAACTAACGTGAGCCGGCCGCCGCACCGCAGTCCCGGTCCGCTGCCCATGATACGGGCGATACCGTTGTGCGGCTTCGGATTTCGGCCGGCGGTCGGCTGGCGCGGGTCGCCGGCCGGCAAGCGTGGATGCGACCAAAATCACTATGGCTGATTGCCGTGAGCGCAGGAAGGGCCGGCTAGCCTGCGACAAGGGGAGCCACGAGTGTTTGCTACAAAGCCTCGTCAGATTCTTAGAGATTGGCCCGCGCCGCCTGCCCGCTCCCCCCGACCGGGCAGGCCGCGGGTGTGATCAGCGGTGGACCGGGTAGCCGCCGCGCTCGGCGAGCGACCTGAGCTGCTTCAAGGCGAATGTCCGGCCGCGGCCGCCCTCTGGAATGTGGATGCCTGCCCACAGGCCCTGGGCGCCGGGCATTTCGCACGCCTCTTTCGCACACAGCCAGCGCCGCGGGCAGGCCCGGCATATCGCCTTGGTCCGATCGTCGGTCGCGATCATCCACCGCTCGGGATCGCGCGTGCACGCGCCGATCTGGCCGTCGGTCATCACGGGCATCTCGATCATGACGGTCATGTCGGCTTCCTCTCGCTCGGCGGCGTCCGTGAAACCGTAGCGCTTTTTCTGTAGCGTCGCAACCCTTGTTACGGTTTGACCGCTACGGCACGCCTCAAGGTCCGCCGTCGGATCGGCTGGCTACACTGGGCGGATGGAAGACGGCACCGGCGATCCGGGCATTGCCCGCGCCGGTGCAGCGGTCGCCGCCCGTCGTCGCGAATTGGACATCAAGCAGCGGAATCTCGCCAAATACAAGATCATCAACGCGGGTGCCCTCATCGCGTTCGAGAAGGGCCGCAGCTGGCCGAGGGAGCGGACGAGGGCCAGGCTCGAGGAGGTCCTGCAATGGCCCGCCGGAACCATAGCGACGATACGGTACGGCGGTGCGGTTCCCGGTGCGGCTGCCGAGCCCGCGGCGGACGACGGCGTGGCGTCGGTCATCGTCGACACCGTCGAGGTGGCGATGACGACAATCGGCGCGGCGATCGAGTCGCTGCCGTCCGATGGCGATCCCGAGTTCCCGGCCAGGGCCACCGTGATCCTGTCCGACCTGCGCAAGCTGGAAAACGTGGTGGCCCGCGCCGCACAGCGCAGCAGGGGCATCGCCGACGTGGTGTTGGCCCTGCGCAGGGTGCGCGGCAGTTACGACGACCTGATGTTCCGCGCGGCCGCGGCGCCGGGGGCGACGCTGGGTCACCGGCTCTACGCCGCGCGCCGGCGGGCCAATCTGACTGCGGCCGAGACCGCCAACGCGGCGGGCGTGCCCACGGAGCTGATCGACGCGGTCGAGGCGGGGGAACCGGCGGCCGATGCGGACACGTCGAAACTTAGCGCGCTCATCAGCTCCCTCGATGGCTGATACTTGATCCGTGCCACTGTCGGATCTGGTCCGCAACGTCGGCGACGTGATGTCGCGCGCCGACTCGTTGTTCGGCACCGCGGATCCCGGTGCGGCCGCCGCCGCGGCCGATCGGCTGGCCGACGCCACCGACAAGATCCGGTCCGGGCAGCAGCAGGCCGCCGACATGACCGGCGATGCCCTCGGCGGCTACACCGACTTCGCCCAGGGCAGCCGCGACGCGCTCGACCATCTTTCAGGCGTTGAGTCCGACCTGGGCCGGCGACTGCAGGATGCCGCCGATGCGGTCACGGCCGCGAAGTCGACTTCTCAGTCGGCGCTCGACGTGGTGTCCTCCGCGTCCGACGCGCTTGACCATCACGTAACGGATGCTCCCGCGGCGGAATTGGCGATCATTCGCGCCCTGCACCATCAGGTCGGCCACGAACTCGCCCTGCTCCGCCACCACCAGGCGATGGCCGAGCAGCTCGGCGCGCAACTGCGCGGCCTCGGCTATTGAGGCTGCAGTTCTCTGTGCTCCTCACGTGCGCGTAAATCGAGTCTCCGTAGCAGCTGTGCGTTGAGAGCGACAACCACCGTCGACGCCGACATCAACAGTGCGCCCACCGACATCGGCATCACGAACCCGATCGGCGCCAGCACCCCGGCGGCCAGCGGAACCGAGATGAGGTTGTAACCGGCCGCCCACCAGAGGTTCTGCTGCATCTTCCGGTACGCCGCCTTCGACAGTGTGATCACCGACAGCACCGCGCGCGGGTCCGAGCTCGCCAGGATCACCCCGGCCGAGGCGATAGCCACGTCGGTGCCAGCGCCGATCGCGATGCCGACGTCCGCCTGGGCCAGTGCGGGCGCGTCGTTGACGCCGTCGCCGACCATCGCCACCTTCAATCCTTCACCCTGCAGCTCGGCGACCTTGGCCGCCTTGTCCTCCGGCCTCACCCCCGCGAACACCCTGTCGATGTCGAGCTGTTCGGCGACCGCACGCGCCACCGGTTCGGCGTCCCCGGTGATCATCACGACCTCGAGGCCGAGCCGGTGCAGAGCGTCGACGGCCTGACGCGACTCGGGTCGCACCTCGTCGGCCAGTTTCAGCGCGCCAACGACAGCGCCGTCGACCAGGACGTGCAGCACTATCGCGCCTTCGTCGTGCCACGGCTGGGTATCGGGCAGCTCGGACTGGCCGGCCTCCTCCAGCAGCCGTGGTCCGCCGACCCGGACCTGATGCCCGTCGACGGTTGCCGTGACGCCAACCGCGGGCGATGACGAAAAGTTCGACGACGCAAGCAGCGTCAGGTCGCGACCGCGTGCCGCGTGCACGATCGCGCGCGCCAACGGGTGCTCGGAGTCCGCTTCCGCCGCGGCCGCTGAAACCAGTACCTCGTCCTCGCTTCGTGCGCCCGTCGCGACCACCGCCGTCACACTCGGCTCGCCTTTGGTCAACGTGCCGGTCTTGTCGAACAGCACCGCGCCGACCGTGCGCATGCTCTCCAGCGCCAGCCGATCCTTGACGAGCACGCCCGCGCGCGCCGCGCGTTCGGTGGCGATCGAAACCACAAGGGGGATAGCCAGACCCAATGCATGCGGGCAGGCGATGACAAGCACGGTGATGGTCCGGATGACGGCTTCCTCCGGCCTGCCGACGAAGCCCCAGACCACTGCGGTGATGACGGCAGCGCCGAGCGCGAACCAGAACAGCCAGCCCGCCGCGATGTCGGCAAGCCGCTGCGCACGCGACGATGAGTTCTGCGCCTCGGTCACCAACCGCTGGATGCCTGCAAGCGCTGTATCGTCGCCGACCGCCGTGACCCGCACGCGCAGCCCGGAATCGGTGGCGACGGTGCCTGCGACGACGTGGTCCCCGACGCCGCGGCGCACAGGCACGGACTCACCGGTGACCATCGACTCGTTGATGTCCGCTGCGCCGTCGACGATCTCGCCGTCGGCGGGCACACTGCCGCCGGGCCGGACGATGACCACGTCATCGACACGGAGATCCGAAGGGGCGACCGTGGAGATGTCGTCACCGTCGACTCGCTCGGCCTCGTCCGGCAGCAGCGCGGCCAGCGAGTCGAGCGCCGAGCTTGTCTGCGCCAGCGACCGCATCTCGATCCAGTGGCCGAGCAGCATGATGACGATGAGCAGGGCCAGCTCCCACCAGAAGTCGAGCTGGTGGGCCAGCACGCCGAGGCTGGCGCCCCAGGACGAGGTGAACGCCACGGTGATGGCCAAGCCGATCAACAGCATCATTCCCGGTGTGCGGGAACGGATCTCGCTGACCGCACCGGTCAGAAAGGGCCGGCCGCCGCAGAAGTACATGACGGTACCCAGAACAGGTGACACCCATTGCACACCCGGGAACACCGGCACGGTGTAGCCGAGGATCATCGCGAACATGCCCGACAGCGCCACCGTCGGGATGGCGAGCACGACCATGATCCAGAACAGCCTGCGGAACTGCGCGACGTGGTCGTGATGCCCGCCGTGGCTGTCATGGCCGGCATTGCTGTCGTGAGCGGCTTGAGTCATCGTCACGACGTGATCATACCCCCTAGGGGTATACTACCGGTCGACCGAACTCTCGCATCCTCCGAAGTTCGTCCGCAGCGTGGTCTTGAGCACCTTGCCGCTGGCGGTGCGCGGCAGTTCAGAGACGAACTCGACTCGGGTCGGGCACTTGAAATGGGCCAGTCGCTCGCGCGCGTACGCGATCAACTCCTCGGCCGCCACAGTCGTCGCATCCGCGAGTGCGACAACCGCGATCGGCGTTTCGCCCCACTTCTCGTGCGGCACGCCGACAACGGCTACCTCGCGCACTGCCGGGTGCCGGTACAGCACCTGCTCGACCTCGATGGGATACACGTTCTCGCCACCGGTGATGACCATGTCTTTTTTGCGGTCGACCAGGGTGATGAATCCCTCGGCATCGACCCGACCCAAATCTCCGGTGTGAAACCATCCGCCGCGAAATGCCTCTGCCGTCGCGTCGGGGCGACCCCAATAGCCCGCGAATACGTTGGGGCCACGGATAAGCAGCTCACCGACGTCACCGACAGGCACCTCTCGGTCCTGCTCGTCGACGATCCTGGTCGACACGTGGAACATCGGCCGCCCGATCGAGCCGAGTTTCTCTTTCATGTGAGCGGCGTCGAGCAGTGTCGCCCCCGGCGCGGTCTCGGTCAGACCGAACCCTTCCTGGAACGGCACGCCCCTGCCCTGGAAGAACTCGAGGACGGGCAGCGGGCACGGTGCGCCACCGGTCACCGCCAGCTCGAGCGACGACAAGTCGTACTCCTCGACATCGGGCACCGCCATGAGGGCTGCCCACATCGCAGGAACGAGGAACTGGACGGTGACGCGTTCGCGCGCCATCGCAGCCAACGTCTCCTCGGCATCGAAGGCCGACATCATCGTGGTCGTGCCGCCGATGTAGATCAGCGGAAGTGTGTGCACTCCGAGTCCGCCTGAATGGAACATGGGCGCGACGGTGACCGTCCGGTCACCCTCCGTAAGCCCTCGACCACCGCTGAGGTAATTGATTGCGTTCCAAACCATGTTGTCGTGGGTGAGCATCACGCCCTTGGGTCGGCCCGTCGTGCCGGAGGTGTACACAAGGGCGCAGACATCGCGTCCGTCGACGTCGATGCCGGGTGCCGTTGACGATCCGTGGGCCAACAGCTCTTCGAAATCGAGCTCTCCCGCGATGGGCTCACCGCCGACGACCACTCGTGTTCGAACCCGGGCGCCGTCGGCTGCCAGCGCGTCGCGGGCAAGCGTCGAGCACTCGCGTGACCACACGAAAACGTCGGCGCCCGAGTCGGCCAGCAGGAAGCTCACCTCCGGCGCCGCAAGCCGGAAGTTCATCGGAGCGAAGATGGCACCGAGTTTGGCCGCCGCGAACATCGTTTCAAGAAATGCGACGCTGTTAACCATCAGCGCGCCGACCCTGTCTCCTGAACGCACCCCCGTGCCACGCAGCGCCTGAGCCAATTGATCTGTACGACGGTCGAATTCAGCGAACGTGACTCGCCGGTGGCCCTCGATGAATGCGGTCCGCTCACCTGAAAGGAATGCCCTCCTGGTAGCCCAGGCGCCGATCCCACCAATGCCGGTGTTGACCGCGTGATCCATTGTTCGGCCCTCCCCAAATGGGTTCAGCCTCATGATCACACCGAGGCGTGGTAGCGAGACAGAATCTGCAAAACTGGGACCCCGGCCAACCGACGGTCAAGGAGAACGCGTGCCCGCGCAAGGTCCCGACCAGCCCGACGACTCCCTGCGCGGGTCGGTGCACATCTGCATTACGGCGATCGTCGCGGGCGTGGTCATCGGCTTCGTCGGCGGCGCGTTCCGGTGGTGTCTGCAGGAAGCCGACGAACTGCGCATCGACGTCGTCGACTGGGCGCACGACCTGCCAGGGCCGGGCTGGCTGGTGCCCATGGCCGCCGCCGCGGCAGGGGCGACGCTGGCCGCCCTTATCGTGCGATGGGAGCCGCTGGCCGCCGGAAGCGGAATCCAGCATGTCGAAGCGGTGTTTCTGGGTGAGGCCCGGCCACCGCTCATTCGATTACTCCCCGCGAAGTTCGTCGGTGGTGTGTTGAGCATCGGATCCGGACTCGTGTTGGGCCGCGAGGGACCGACCGTGCACATGGGCGCCGCGATCGGGGCTGAAGCGGCCAGGCGCGCCCGGCTCCCCGATTCCGAAGTCAGGATGATGCAGACGGCGTTGGGCGGGGCAGGCCTCGCGGTGGCGTTCAACGCACCGATCGGCGGCGCCCTCTTCACGCTCGAAGAGGTGACGAAGTCGTTCCGCCTCAAAACGGTGCTGGCGACGCTTTTCTCGGCCGCAGCAGGGGTGGCGTGTTCGCGCCTCGTGCTGGGAAACCACGCCGACTTTCACGTCGAACCGATCAGCGCTCCCGCCCTGGCGTGGCTGCCTCTATTCGTCGTCTTTGGACTGCTCACCGGATGTCTGGGTGCTTTCTACAACGGCCTGGTGTTGTGGTTTCTCGATCACGTCGCCGCGATTCGCCGGATCCCGAGTCTGGCCAAGGCGGCCATCATCGGCGCTGTCATCGGGCTCACGATGTTCGTCTACCCGTCCGCGGTGGGCGGCGGCGATGACCTGACCCAGCGGATCCTCGGCGGACAACACATCGTGGCTATCGTCGTCGTCGGAATCCTCGCGGTGCGCTTCGTCGCGGGTCCCCTTTCGTACTCGGCCGCCGTGCCCGGCGGCCTGTTCGCGCCACTGCTTGCCGTTGGTGCGCTGTGGGGGGTGGCGTTCGTCGGGGCCTTCAATACGGTATGGCCCACCGACGCAACGCAATTGGCCGTTCCAATGGCGCTTGTAGGAATGGCGGCATTCTTCGGAGCCACGGTGCGCGCGCCGGTGACCGGGATGGTCGTCGTCACGGAGATGACGGCCACGACCGAGACGCTGGTGCCGATGATGGCCGCGACCGCCGCCGCGGTGCTCGTCGCGTACGCCGTCGGCTCGCCGCCCATCTATGAGAGCCTGCGGGAGCGGATGCCCGACGAAGCGTCGATCGAGGGCCGCGGCAAGTAGCCGCCGGACGTTTCGCATACGAAAATTTCGTTACAGGCACGATTCGGCAACACCGAACTCCTGCAGCGACATTGCATGCAACTCTCACATGCATGACTCCACCCACTATGCTGCACCGGCTGACAGCAGAGTTCATCGGCACATTCTGGTTGGTCCTCGGCGGTTGTGGCAGTGCCGTCTTCGCGGCCAAGTTCACAGCAACGGACGGCGTATCGCTCGGCATCGGATTCCTCGGTGTCGCACTGGCATTCGGGTTGACGGTGCTGACCGGTGTCTATGCGTTCGGCACGGTTTCCGGCGGCCACTTCAACCCGGCGGTGACGCTGGGCGCCGCGCTTGCACGCCGCGTCGAGTGGAAGGCAGTGCCGGGGTACTGGGTGGTCCAGGTGCTCGGCGGTTTGGTCGCCGGCGCGGTCATCCTGGTGGTGGCCAACGGCAAAGAGGGCTTCCACCCGACAGGCAACATGGCCGCCAACGGCTATGGCGCGCACTCGCCCGGCGGCTATTCGCTTCTGGCAGTGATCATCACCGAGATCGTGCTCACCACCGTGTTCCTGCTCGTCATCCTCGGCTCCACGGATGACCGTTGGAAGGCGTCAAAGGGCTTCGCGGGCATCTCGATCGGCTTGACCCTGACGTTGATTCACCTGATCTCGATTCCGATCTCGAACACGTCGGTCAACCCCGCTCGCTCCACAGGTGTCGCATTCTTCAACGGCAACGGCGCACCCGCCCAGTTGTGGGTGTTCTGGCTGGCGCCGCTGATCGGCGCCGCGATCGCCGGTATCGCCTATCCATTCTTGTTCGGCGGAAGCGATGAGCTTGCCGATCAACCGGTGCGCGACGACGCCCTGAAGGACGCCCCCTCTACTTGACTGGCGCCTTCTTCTTGGCCCTGCTCGCGGCGGCCTTCTCGGTCTTGGCGCCGTCGTTGGCCAGCTGGCCACCCGAGTTCTCCAGGTGAGCGCGGACGAACCACTGGAACTTCTCCAGTTCGGCCGCATGCTCGATGAGCATGTCCTGGGAAACCAGATCGAGATCCTCGAGCCGGTCGATCGACTTGCGGGTGTCCTCGATGACACCGGTGTAGACCAGGTCGAGCGCGGCCAGATGAGCCTGCACGGTGTCACGCTCGACCGAGTAGTCGTCCCACGTGCGGTCGTTGATGATCGCGCCGGGAGTGCCGAGCGGGGACTTTCCGAGTGTCGCGATCCGCTCGGCGGCCTCGTCGGCGTAACCGCGAACCAGCTCGACCTGAGGATCGATCATCTCGTGTACGCCGATGAAGTTCGGTCCGACCACGTTCCAGTGGACGTGCTTCAGCGTGAGGTGTAGGTCGTTGTAGCGGCTCAGCGCCTTCTGCAACAACTCAGCGACTTCGCTGCCCTGCTTGTTCGACAAACCGGGGATGGTGAACTCAGTCATTTCGTTGGCTCCTTCGATTTCGCGTCGTAGGGAGGCCTACCCGAGACGGACCGGGGTTAATCAGCAGTTAGATGGCGCGCAGGTTCGGGATCGCCTGCCGCGCGCCGAACCGCGGATTGTGCGCCAAACCGCTGGCCTCGAGGAGCCTTACCGCGCGGTGCCGATGCGGATGCAGGGGCTCGAGCAACTCCACCATCGCGTCGTCGTCGATGGGATGGCCGAGCAGGGTCCAGCCGACCACTTTGGCGAGGTGGTAGTCGCCGACGGACAGCGCGTCGGCATCGCCGAACGCACGCTGTGCCGTCTCTGCGGCGGTCCACACCCCGACGCCGGGGAGCGAGGTCATCGCTTCGCGGGCGCGTTCTGCGGGCAGCGCGGTCAGCCGTTCCAGCGAATCCGCTCGTTGCGCGCAACCCACCACGGTGCGCGCCCGTCCCGGGTCGACGTTGGCGAGGTGGAATTCCCACGACGGTATGCGGCGCCACACCTCCGCGGGCGGCGGCACCCGCATGCGCGCGGGCGCCGGACCCGGCGCCGGTGCTCCGTACTTCGTGACCAGCAGCCGCCATGCGCGGAACGCATCCTTGCCCGCCACGCGCTGTTCGATGACGGCGGGGATCAGCGCCTCCAGCACCCGACCGGTCCGGCCCAGCCGCAGGTGCGGCACCCGCCGGTGGGCGGCAGCGATGGTCGGTTCGTCGGGGGCGAACCCGGATGCGTCGTCTTGCGCGCCGAGCAGCGCGGGCAGCAATTCGCTGAATTCCGTTGCGCCACTTCCCCATGCCTCGCATTCGATGGTGTCGGGCGCCGCCCGGGTGATCCTCGCGGTCACCGGACCGGTCGGCATCAGGCTGGTACGCCAGATCACCCCTTCGGGAGTGGCCAGGTAGCACGGATCGCCACCGCCGCGGCGCAGCGGCGACAGCGTGTGGCCGGGACTCGCGGGTCCCGGAAACACCACGCTGGCTTCGACCGCTGTCATTCCTTGCCCAATCCGCTCCGGTCCATCCGACAGCTATGACGTAATCGTGACATTGACTCCGATTCGGTTTCCTCGGATGGGGGTAAGGACAGAACGCAAATAGGCTGGCGGCTCGCGGGCTGGTCGGGGAAGGGGGTGCACGGTGGGCGTCGACGGTCGACTCTTCGCCCCTGCGCTTCATCCTGCTCCCATGATGACCTGCAAGGACGACGGTCAGTTCGAGATCTGGCGCAGCAATGTCCGCAAAGCGGTGCTCGACGCGGTCGACGAGTTCGTCACAAATCGGTGCGCGGTCGACCTGCGTGGCGCGGGAGTGGATATCGCCGCCGACGTGCTGGTGGGCTTCGTCGACGGCGGCAAGTGCCTGCGCTCGACCTTCATGTTCCTTGGCTGGCTGTGCGGAGAAGAGCCGTCGGACACCGCGCTCACCGCCGCCGCCAGCCTGGAGCTGCTGCACACGTTCGCGCTGCTGCAGGACGACGTGATGGACAGCTCGCCGCTGCGCCGCGGGCAACCGTCGGCGCATGTGCAGTTCAGCCGCTGGCACCGCGCGCGTGGACTGTCGGGCTCCCCGGAGCGGTTCGGTGAATCGGCGGCGGTGCTGCTGGGCGACCTGTGCCTGGTGTGGGCCGAGCAGATGCTGCGGAACAGCGGCATCGACCCCGCCGCACTGGCGAGGGGGTGGCCCCGATACGACGAGATGCGCACAGAACTTGCGGTCGGCCAGTTTGCGGACATCGTCAATGATGTCGGCAGTCTGCCTACGCTGGATGCGGTGCTTGAGGTGGCACGGCGAAAGTCGGGCAATTACACGGTGCGCCGCCCGCTGGAGATCGGCGCGGCGATGGCCGGATGCGCCGATTTTCTGCTGGCTCAGCTGGGTGGTTACGGCGAGGCGGTCGGCGAGGCCTTCCAGCTGCGGGACGATCTGCTCGGCATTTTCGGATCACCGGCGAGCACCGGCAAGCCCGTCGGGGCCGACCTGACCGAGCACAAGGCGACCAGCGTGGTGGCGGCGGCCCACCACATGGCCGACGCGACGCTACGCAACCAACTGGCCGAGCTGATGAGCGCGCCCGAACTCGACGAGGCGGACGTCGGCAGGTGGCGCACCCTGATCGCCGCGACGGGCGCGGTCCAGCGGATCGAGGAGATGATCGCCGACCGGCTCTGTCGCGCATCGGAGTGGATCGACGCGGTCCGGCTCGACGATGCGGTCCGCTCGGCACTCATCAGCATGGCGTCGGTCTGTACCCAGCGGGCGGCATGATGCGGATCGTCGGGGGTACTACCGACCACGTGGTCGTGGTGGGAGCCGGTCTCGCCGGTTTGTCGGCCGCGCTGCACCTGGCGGGCCGCGGTCGCAGCGTGACCGTCGTCGAACGCGGCGATGTCCCCGGTGGCCGGGTGGGCAGGCTGGACGTCGACGGCTATCGGCTCGACACCGGCCCGACCGTGCTCACGATGCCGGACCTGATCGACGAGGCGTTCGCCGCCGTCGGCGAATCGACCGCCGACCGGCTGGAGCTGGCAACGGTGCAACCGGCCTACCGCGCGATGTTCGCCGACGGCAGCTCGCTGGACGTGCACAGCGACCGCGACGCGATGGCCGCCGAGGTCGAGCGGCTGGCCGGCCCGCAGCAGGCGCAGGGCTACCTGCATCTGCGCGACTGGCTGACGCGGCTGTATCAAGTCGAGTTCGACGGTTTCATCGCCGCCAATTTCGACTCCCCGCTGTCGCTGCTGACCCCCCAGCTCGCCCGGCTGGCCGCGCTCGGCGGTTTCCGCCGTTGGGACCGGGTGGTGAAGCGATTCATCACCGATGACCGGTTGCGCCGCATCTTCACATTCCAGGCGTTGTATGCCGGGGTTCCGCCGCAGCGCGCGCTCGCGGTCTACGCCGTCATCGCCTACATGGACACCATCGCGGGCGTCTACTTCCCGCGCGGCGGGATGCGGGCCCTGCCCGACGCGCTGGCCGCCGCGGCCGCCGATGCCGGCGTCAAATTCCGCTACGGCGCAACGGTATCGGGTCTGGATGTTCGCAATGGCAGGGTCAGCGCCGTCGACACCGACCGCGGCGAGCGTATCGACGCCGACGCCGTGGTGCTGACCACCGAGCTTCCCGACACGTATCGGCTCCTCGGCCGCACGCCGCGCCGAGTTCTGCCGCTGCGCCCGTCGCCATCAGCGGTCGTCGCGCACGTCGGCTGCCGGTCGGCGGATCGCGAATTGCCGCATCACCACATCGTTTTCGGCGACGCCTGGGACCAGACGTTCCGCGACATCATCGACGACGGCGTGGTGATGCGCGATCCGTCGCTGCTGGTGACCAGGCCTACGGCCGGCGACCCCAGCCTCGCGCCGAGCGGCCGCGACCTGCTGTACGTGCTGGCGCCGGCACCGAATCTGTTGCAGGGCAACGTCGAATGGGACACCGTCGGCGGCTCGTATGCCGACGGCATGGTCGCCGCCGTCACCGACCGGCTTCCGCAGCTCGGCCAGGACGCCGAACTGCTGCACGTCGTCAATCCCACCGACTGGGCGCGGCAGGGGATGGTGGCCGGCACGCCGTTCGCGCTCGCCCACACCTTCGGCCAGACCGGGCCGTTCCGCCCCGCCAACACCGTCCGCGGCATCGACAATGCGGTGCTGGCCGGTTCGTCGACGGTGCCCGGAGTCGGTGTGCCGACCGCGCTGCTGTCCGGACGGCTTGCCGCCGACCGGATCACGGGGGCCGTGACCCGTCGCGTCGCCACCCACATCGGGAGCGGCACATGATCCGTTCCGAACTCGACGCCGCAGGCGTGACGGACCCGGCCCTGCGCGACGCATACGAACGCTGCCGGATGCTCAACGCCGAGCACGGCCGCACCTTCTTCCTCGCCACCAGGCTGCTGGCGCCCGAGCAGCGGCCCGCCGTTCACGCGCTCTACGGATTCGCCCGACGGGCCGACGACATCCTCGACGACTTCGACTCGTCGGTGAGTGCGGGCGAGCGTGCCGAACGGCTGCAACGGCTGGCCACCCAGCTGTTCAACCGCCTTGTGCAGGAACAGGACTGCGGCGACGACCCAGCCCTGCGGGCGGTGGTGCACACCGCGCGCAGATACGGCATCCCGTGGGAGATGTTCGACGACTTCCTCGCGTCGATGCGGATGGACCTGACGGTGACGGACTACCCCGATCGAACCGCGCTCGAGCGCTACATGCACGGTTCGGCCGAGGTGATCGGCCTGCAGATGCTTCCGGTACTCGGCACCGTCGGCACACGCGACGATGCCGCGCCGTATGCAGCCGCGCTGGGAAAGGCGTTCCAGCTCACCAACTTCCTGCGTGACGTGGACGAAGACCTACGCCGCGGACGGGTGTACCTGCCCGCCGACGAACTCGCCGCTCACCGTGTCGACCGCGACATCCTGACGTGGTGCCAAACCAACAAGCGCACCGACGTCCGGGTGCGCCGAGCGTTGGCCGAGCAGCATGCCGCGACCCGTCGCGTTTACGAATTCGCCCGCAAGGGCATCGAATTGCTCGACGCGCGCTCGCGGCCGTGCGTAGACGCAGCCTACACGCTGTACTCCGAGATCCTCGACCGCATCGAGAGCATCGACTACGCGATCTTCAGCCAGCGCGCGACCGTCGGCACCGCCCGCAGGCTGCAGGTCGCGGGCCGGGGCCTGGCACGGGCCTGGCGCGCACGGTTGACACACGGTAGGTAAGAACGAGAAATGGATCGCTGGCAGTATTTGATCGTGCTGGCCGCCTGCCTGCTCATCACCGCACCGCTGGAGATGTTCGGGCCGGGCGTGTACCGGCAGGCCTGGCGCGCCGCGGGCGCCGTGGCGCCGGTTGCCGCGGTCTTCGTCGTCTGGGATGCGGTGGCGATCGCCGCGCATGTGTGGAGCTACAACCCGCGCTACGTCACCGGTTTCGAACTGCCCTTCCGGATTCCGATCGAGGAGCTGCTGTTCTTCATCGTGATACCGCTATGTGGGCTGCTCACCTACAACGCGGTCGACACGATCCTGACGTATGTGCAGAAGCTGCGCGCGCGGTCGGAGCAGTCGTCGTGACGGGGGTCGGATACACGCTGCCCGCTGTGCTGGCGGTAATCGCGGTGTGCGCGTTGGAGTTCGGCGTGCTGCGCACCGGCCTGTTCCGCAGGCCCGCGTACTGGATCTCGATGGTGATCGTCTTCGCCTTCCAGATACTCGCCGACGGCTGGCTGACCAAACTGTCCGCGCCGATCGTGATCTACGACGACCGCCACACCAGCGGCCTCAGGTTTCCGTTCGACATCCCGGTCGAGGACTTCCTGTTCGGCTTCGCACTGGTGACCGCCGTGCTGCTGCTGTGGGAGCGCCAGCGGTTGCGGGATCGAAAGTCAGAGGACGCGAAATGACCGAAAAGTTCGGAGTACCAGCCGCGTTCGATGCGGGTGCGGCGGCCTACGACGGGCTGGTGGGGGCGAACCCCGGATACCACCGGCATCTGCAGATATCGGCACAGCGCATGCGCCTGGCCAACCTCGGGCGCGGACTGCGTCTGCTCGACGCAGGCTGCGGGACCGGAGCATCCACCGCGGCGCTGCTGTCCGTCGCCCCGCACGCCGAGATCGTCGCGGTGGACGCGTCGTCGGGCATGCTGGCCGAGGCCGCCGCCAAACAATGGCCGGAAACAGTGCGGTTCGTGCATAGCCGCATCGAGGACATCGCCGATGCGGGCGTCGACGGGCCGTTCGACGGCATTCTCGCCGCGTACCTGCTGCGCAACCTGGACGACCCCGATGCCCAGTTGCGGACGTTCCGAACACTGCTGCGGCCAGGGGCGACGCTGGCGGTACACGAGTACTCGGTCCGCGACTCCCCGCTCGCGACCGCGATGTGGAACGCCGTGTGCGCGACACTCATCATCCCGATGGGCAAGCTGCGCAGCGGCGACGCCGGCCTCTATCGCTACCTGCGACGCAGCGTCAACGACTTCGACGGCGCGCAGGCGTTCCGGAACCGCCTGCGGGCCAACGGCTTCACCTCGGCGCGCAGCGAGACGATGCCCGGCTGGCAGCGAAACATCGTGCACACCTTCCTCGGGGAAGCGCCGCGATGACCGACCCTCGCCGCGCCAGCCACCCCGCAACGCCGGGTCTACCCCATGCGAGCGCGCTGGCTAAGACGCCCAACGTCGTCGTTGTCGGAGCGGGCATCGCCGGGTTGGCGGCCGCGGCGGGACTCGTCGAACGCGGTGTCACGGTGGACGTCGTCGAACGGGAGCCTTACCTCGGCGGCCGCGTCGGCGGCTGGACCGAGGACGGCCTCGCGATGAACCGGGGCTTCCACGCGTTCTTCCGGCAATACTATAACCTGCGGGACCTGTTGCGGCGCATCGACTCCGGGCTCGGCATGCTGACACCGGTCGAGGACTACCCATTGGTCGACGGGCAGGGCAGGCGCGACACGTTCCGTGGTCTCCCGCAGACGCCGCCGCTCAACGCGCTGGCGTTCGCGCTGCGCAGCCCGACGTTTCGGCTCCGCGACCTGGCCCGGCTCAATGCGAGGGCCGCCGCGCCGCTGGCCGCCGTTTCGGTTCCCGACATCTACGAGCGGCTGGACCACGTCGACGCCGACAGCTTCCTTCGTCAGATCAATTTCCCCGACGCCGCAAGGCATCTCGCGTTCGAAGTGTTCTCCCGCAGCTTCTTCGCCGAACCGGCCAACCTGTCGGCGGCCGAACTGGCCACCATGTTCCACATCTATTTCCTCGGCTCCAGTGAGGGCCTTATCTTCGATGTGGCGAACGCCAACTTTGATGTGGCGCTGTGGAATCCACTGCGCGCTTACTTGGAGTCACGCGGCGCCCGATTCCACACCGGCGCCTCTGTGACAGCGCTGACCACCGTTCCCGGCCTGCGGGTGCAGTGCGACAACGGGGAAGCCTTCGAGGCTGAAGGCGTTGTGCTCGCGACCGACGTGGCCGGCCTCCAGCGGATCGTCGACAATTCACCCGACCTCGGTGACGCGGACTGGCGTGCACGCGTCGCAGGGCTCGGAATCGCCCCACCGTTCGTGGTGCAACGGCTCTGGCTGGATCGGCCGGTTCAGGCCGACAGGTCGGCGTTCCTCGGGACAGGTGGACGGCCGCCGCTGGACAATGTCAGCGTGCTCGACCGCTACGAACGCGAAGCGGCGGAGTGGTGCCGTCGCACCGGCGGTTCCGTCGTCGAACTGCACTCCTACGCGGTCACCGAAGACCAAGACGGCCTGCGGGACCGCATGGTCGCGCAGCTTCGCGAGCTCTACCCGGAGACCTCGCATGCGGGCGTCGTGGACGAGCGGGTGCTCATCCGCGACGACTGTCCCCGATTCGCTCCCGGCGACCATGCAGCCCGCCCGACCGTTGCGACCCCGCATCCTGCCGTCGCGCTGGCAGGTGACGGCATCCGCATCGACCTTCCGGTGGCCTTGATGGAACGGGCGGCGACGACGGGCTGGTCGGCGGCCAACCTGCTGTTGACCCGCTACGGGGTGGCAGGGCACACCCTGCACACGGTGCCGACGCAGGGCAGGTCCGGTGCGCTGCGGCGGCTCGCACAACGCGAAAGGCAGTTGGCACGATGAGCATGCTGGCCGGACTGAAGTCGCGACTGTCGAAAACTTCGCCGTTCCAACTGCTTCCACCCGCGCCGTGGGCGGGCCAGAGACCCACTTACCAGGACGCCGAGCCCGCCATCATCGACGCCGCGCTGAAACGGTCGCAGAGCAGGCGAAGCGGGAACTGGTACGCCTTCGCCGCGAGCGACGCCATCCGCAAGCGCCCGCTGGGCACGTCGGTGGCCGGGCTGGAGATCGTCGCATGGCGTGGCACGGACGGCGCGCTGCACGTCGGTCCGGCTACCTGCCCTCACCTCGGCGCCGACCTGGCGACGGGAACGGTGGACTGCGGCGCGCTGATCTGCCCGTGGCACGGCCTGCGGCTCGAAGGGGGCCGCCAGTTCGGCTGGAAGCCCTACCCGGCGTTCGATGACGGCGTGCTGGCCTGGGTCAGGCTGGACCGCATCGGCGGCGAGGAGCCGACCGACGAACCGATCGTGCCCGCCCGGCCCGAGGCGCCCCGGTTGCACGCCGTCACGCGACTGGTCGGCACGTGCGAAGCGAGCGACATCATCGCCAACCGGCTCGACCCGTGGCACGGCGCCTGGTATCACCCGTACTCGTTCGCCCAACTCGACGTGCTGTCGGCGCCGCCCGCGGATACCGACCTTCCCGAGGACCAGGACCGCTTTCTGGTTCCGGTGACGTTCCACATCGGCCGCATCGGCGTGCCGGTGGTGGCGGAGTTCGCCAGCCCGGAGCCGCGCACCGTCGTCATGCGCATCGTCGACGGGGAGGGAGCGGGCAGCGTCGTCGAAACCCACGCCACGCCCGTCGGCGCGGGACCCGACGGATTGCCGCGAAGCGCGGTCATCGAGGCCGTCGTCGCCCATTCCGACCGGCCCGGATTCGCGCACGCCCTGCGCGGTAGACCGTTGATCACGCCGTTCATGCGGCACGCCGCCACCCGGCTGTGGCGCGACGACCTGGCCTACGCCGAGCGGCGCTACCGGGTGCGCACCCGCGGTTAGGACGCGACCGCGATTTCGGCTTTGTCCGGGTAGAACGCAACGTGTCCCGCGATGTCGGCGACCGCGGGATACGGCTGCTCGTAGGTCCAGATCGCGTCCTCGACGACATCGCCCACCGAAGTCGTCACGGTGTAGTAGCTGGCGTCGCCCTTGAACGGGCAGTAGGTCGTGGTGTCACTGGACGACAGCACACTCTGCACGACATCGTTGCGCGGGATGTACTGCACGGCGGGGTACGTCGACTCCTGCAGGGTCAGCGCATTGTCGGTCTCCGCGACGACCTCCCCGTTCACCCGCACGGTCACGTGCTTGCCGGTGGGCTCCACGGTGATCGGGTGGCTGGCGGTGGGCTGGAGTACTGGTCGGTCGGTCATCATGGTCTCCTCACCAAGAGTTTCCCTCGACTCTCGACAACGCCGCCCGGCGCGTCATTCTTCCTGTGTGAATTCGAGTAGCGCGCTACTCGTTGCACCGCGCCGCCGGCCACTCAATTTCCATTCCGTGGCCAAGCAACCCACCAAGAGAACTGCCGCGAGGACCAAGCCGAGCCCGGCAATGCATGGCGGCCATCATCACGACATGGATCACTTCCCGACCGAAGCGGAATCACATCAGCTCGCGGAGGAATTCAGCGCAAACCAACCCCCGCTGAATCCGGAGGCCGTCACCTTGCGTTTGGACCGATTCGTCGAAGCGTTGTCGCTCTCGCCGCTGTCGGACGCCGTCTCGGATCTGACCCGGCCGATCCCGCAGCTTCGGCTGAAACCACACAGCCGGTTCACCGACGTCATCAAGCCCTGGCTCACCGATCTGATCATCGCAATGGGGCGGCGACGCATCGACCATCGCGCGCTCGGCTCCGCCCAACGTGACGAGTTCAATGAGGCACTTCAGGCCGCCCACGCCGACGGCAGCTATCAGGCTCTCGCCGCGATTCACGCGCAGCCCCACATGATGCATTCGATGATGGGGCCCGACGGCACGCAACGTTTTCTGCCGTGGCACCGGCTGTATCTGCTGCGGTGCGAGGACCTCCTTCGGCAGAAGCGGCCCGGGGTGGCAATTCCCTACTGGGACTACGCCAACGACCACAACCGACCCGACTGGGTCTGGAAGCCCGACGGCGTCACCCGGGGCCAACCCGGCGCCCGGCCCGAGCTTGGATCGCTGCCTACGCAGGCCACCATCACCGGCCTGCTGGGCGCAGGCACGTATCAGGCCTTCACCACAGGACTGGAAACCAAGGCGCACAACGAGGTTCACAACTGGTGCAACGGCACGATCAGCGCACCGCCGACGGCGACCCAGGACCCGATCTTCTGGCTACTGCACGGCAACGTCGACCGCATCTGGGACACCTGGCAGCTCACCCACAAGGGAGTGGCGAATCTGTCGGGGCCGATGGCGATCCTGGATCCCTGGAGCGAATCGTTCATGGCCGTCAACGACACCGTCGCGCTCCGCTACAGCTACGGATAGCCGGGGCTAGGGCCTGTTCGCGATCCTGTCGGCGACGACGGCGACCGGTGACGTCGTCGGACGTCCGCGTGCCTCGTGCCAGTCGGCGAGCTTGTAGGCGAGGTACATGCTGCGCACACCCAGCCAGCGCAGCGGCTCGGGCTCCCAGTTCGGCGACCGGTGGCCGACCCACGGCAGCTCAGTCAGCGGGCCGGCCTGGCCCACCACCAGATCGGCGAGCGTGCGACCCGCCAGGTTCGTCGCGGTGACGCCGTGGCCGACATATCCACCGGCCCAACCCAATCCGGTGGCATTGTCGAGGGCGATGCTGGCCGACCAGTCGCGCGGCACCGCGAGCACGCCGCACCAGCCGTGCGCGATCGGCACGTCGCGGATCTGGGGCAGCACCGCGCGTAGCGTCTCGGTCAGGTGCGTGATCGTGCGCTCGGGCACGTGCCCGTCCTTGTCGGTGCGGGAGGCGTAACGGTAGGGCACGCTGCGCCCGCCGATCGCGATGCGGTTGTCGACCGTGCGCTGCGCGTAGAAGAACCCGTGCGCGGTGTCGCCGACGGTCTCGCGTCCGCGCCACCCGATGTTCTCCCACAGATCGTCGCCGATCGGTTCGGTGGCGATCATCGAGCTGTTCATCGGCAACCAGCGGCGGCGCAGCCCCGGCAGTGCCGCGGTGAAGCCCTCGGTCGCGCGCAGCACGATCGGCGCGCTGATGGTTCCATGCGCCGTCGTGGCTTTCCCTTTGGTGATGTCGATGACCGGCGACTGCTCGTAGATGTCGACGCCGAGGCGCTCGACGGTGTCGGCAAGCCCGCGGGCGAGGTGGGCAGGCTGAATCCGGGCGCAGTGCGGATTGTAGTAGGCGGCGACCACGCCGTCGAACCGGATACGTTCGGCCGCTTCGGCTTTCGACAGCACCGCGATGCCGTCGACCTTCCAGCTGAGCTCCTCCTCGGCCTCCGCGGCCAGCCGCGACGCCTGGGCCGCGTTGCGGGCGATTTGCAGGTTGCCGCCCTTCACTATGCCGGCATCGATGCCTTCCCGAGCCGCGACGTCGATGACCTCGTCGACCGAATCGTTGAGCGCCCGCTGCCAGGCCACCACCCCGTCGCGGCCGTGCTGCGCTGCCATCCTGGCGCGGTCCCCGGGAACGAGGCCCGACAGCCAGCCGCCGTTGCGGCCCGACGCGCCGAAGCCGGCGAAGCGCGCCTCGAGGATGACGATCCGCAGCGACGGGTCGGCCCGCTTCAGGTAGTACGCCGTCCACAGGCCGGTGTAGCCGCCGCCGACGACGCACACGTCGGCATCCCGGTCACCGGGTAGCGCGGGACGATATGCGGGAAGTTCGTCGTACCAGTTCGAGACTCGGCCATTGGTCGTGGGCACCGACTGATTCTGGCACGCCCGTCGCGACCCCCATCTGTTGCGTTTGTTGCGGAAAAGTGCGAGTAAACGCCGCAACAAACGACACAGTCGGTGACGGTGGCAGAGGCACCCAACCCGTCTTGGGCAAGCGCGCTCAGAAGGCGTAGCGGTGGTACTGCGCCATGTAGCGCAGCTTCGACGACGCCGACATCACCCTTGCCATCACTCGGTACGGCCACGAAACCTTCGCGAAGCTCGGGGAGTCGAACGGCGACTCCCACGCCAGCAGCCGCACGCCGGGCACCGCGTCGAGGATGTCGGCTGGACCGTCGATACCCCAGTACAGCGTCGCGCCCGCGCGCTTCACCACGGCGTTGGTCCATTGTGTCTTGATGCCGAACCGGCTGAACGCGTCGAACTGCAACTCACCCGACGGGGCGCGCTCGACGATTCTGCGCAGCAGCGCGACACCGTCCTGCGAGGTGAGGTACATGGTCAGCCCTTCGCCGATCATCAGCGTCGGCCGGTCAGCAGGGATGTCCGCGTGCCACGCCGGGTCGGTGACCGACGCCGCGACGATGTGGCAGTGCTCGCGCTCCGGAAAGAGTTGCCTGCGCAGGTCGGCGACCGCGGGGTAGTCGACGTCGTACCACTCGACGCTCGGGCCGGGATCCAACCGGTAGTAGCGGCTGTCAAGGCCGCAACCGAGATGTAGCACGATCGCCTCGGAGTGCACCGCCAGAAACTGCCGCGCCCACTTGTCGAAGTGTGCGGTCCTGGTGGTCACCGACGGCGACGTTCGCGCCGTGATCGTCGTCTTCGTCCAGTCGTAGTCGAGTCGGTCGACGATGTCGCGGGCCCACCGGTCGCCGAGGATCGGCTTCTCCAAGTCCGCGTCGAGCGCCTTGGCGTAGAACGTGGCCAACATCGTCTGCGGCGCGCCGGACAGGTCGACGTTGAGTTTCTCCGTCACGCCTTGGAGGCTAGTCCCGCTTAGCCCGCCTTGCTCTTGCGCCTTGCGTCGCGCAGGCCCACCCAGAATTGCGCCGCCTCGCGGATGGACTCTTCCACAGGTCTTGGCTCCCAACCCAATTCGCGTCGAGCCTTCGCACAGTCCACCGGCGCCTCGGCACGCATCAGCCGCAGCGACGCCAGCGACAGTTGTTCGTCGGTGCCACGCAGCCGGGCCTTGGCGGTCCCCATGGCCGCCAGCGCGTACGACATCGCCAGCGGGATCGACTTGGCGGGCGGCGGCATCCCGGCCGCCTCGGCGGCGATGCGTGCCACCTCGGCGTTGGTGATCATCTTCTTCGAGATCAGGTATCGCTCACCGACGCGGCCTTTTTCGGCCGCCAGTATGAGTGCGCGGGCGGAGTCGTCCACGCCGACGGCCTCAAGCTCGATGCCCTTCATCACGAAGGGCAGCTTGCCGAACGCCGCGCCCGCGATGATCGCACCGTGCGGGGTACGGCCCCAGTCGCCGCTGCCATACGTGGTCGACACACACATCGCGACCGCGGGCACGCCGTGCTCGCGCGCATACCGCAGCACCAACTCCTCCGCCTGGACGCGTGACCGCACATACGGCGTAAGCCCACGGTCGAGGATCCTGTCGTCCTCGGTGGCGACACGGCCGCGTTTGCGGCCGACGGTGACGTAGCTGCTGGTGAACACAAACCGTTGCAGGCCTGCGTCTTTCGCGATCTCAAGCACGTTGCGGGTGCCGTCCACATTGGTGCGGAAAAGCGGCGCCGGGTCCTTGAGCCAGCCACGGGTGTCCACGACGCAGTAGTAGACGACGTCGCAGCCGGCCATCGCCTCGCGCAGCACGTCGTCGTTCCAGATGTCGCCGATGAAGCGCGTGGTCTTCAGGTCGTCGATGCCGATGGTGTTCGCGCCGTCGCGCACCATCACCCGGACATCCTGCCCGTCGGTGACGAGTTGACGGGTGACGTGGCTGCCGAGAAAGCCGTTGGCGCCGATGACGAGAACGGTCATCGCTTGACCTGCTTCATCCAGGCGGCCGCCTCAGCGGGCAGCGTGCCCAGCTCCTCGGCCTTTCGGCACCACTTCGCCGTCGCCGAAACGAACCGCAGCGGGTTGTAGATGTCCTCCTGGCGGCACCACTGGCCGTCGCCCGCATAGGTGATGATCGAGATGTTCGTCGCGCTGATGATCGTGCCGTCGCCGGGGTCTCGCATCGGGTTGTCCAGCTCGCAGATGATCCGGCCGGTCGGCTCGTCGATCACCGACCACAGCGAGGGGAACGACGTCATGTAGCTGCCGGGGAACGTCTCCATCGTCTTCCAGATCCACGACCGCACTTCTTCGCGGCCGCGCATGGTGCCTGCGGCGTGCTCGACGTAGACGATGTCGGGGCTGTACTGCTCGACCCATGGATCCCAGTCACGGGTCCGGGCCGCCCGATCCACGGTCTGTTCGAACTTTGCGAACGCCTCTGCCAGCTCGTCTCGCGTGAACACCTTGCTCGCCACCTGAAGAACTAGAACACGTTCTAGGTGGATTTGTCGAGCGCCGTCAGTAGGTGGCCAGCAGCTTGCGGTCGCCGAGCGACGCCGCCAGCGGCACCTCGACCGTCGCGAAGACCGCGAACATGGCACACACCTTGCCGACCGCCGCTGGGGGCGTGCCCGCGTCCACGTTCACGGTGACGGTCTTGTCCGTCTCCTTCGCAGTGGCGTGCACCCCGTGGCACTCGGGTGCGCCCGACATGAAGTGGACAATCACCGCCTTCGGGTTGGTGGTTCGGCTCCACGACGCGATGTGGGTCGGTAATGGCTTCACGATCGTCGGATCGTCCTCGAACACCATGCCCGCGGCGTCGGTGGGCGCCACCTCGGGAGGCGTAAAGGACATCGGTTCCGCGGCCGCCACCGGAACGCCTGCGACCAGGGCGGACAGGGCAATCGCGGCAATCGCGAGTGGTGCGCGCATGTGTCTACGATAACGGGCCTGAACTGGATTAACCGACCGGCGTATACCGTTATACGAACGCCATGAAAAGTGATTACCACAAGAATCCCGAAGCGGTCGGTGCGCTGTCACCGGAGCAGTACCACGTCACCCAGAAGAACGGCACCGAGCGGCCGTTCACCGGCGAGTACTGGGACAACCACGAGCCCGGCATCTACGTCGACGTCGTCTCGGGCGAGCCTCTGTTCGCATCGGTCGACAAGTTCGACAGCGGAAGCGGCTGGCCGAGCTTCACCAAACCGATCGACAGTGACAACGTGGTGGAGAAGCGCGACTTCTCCCACCTGATGATCCGCACCGAGGTGCGCTCCACGCACGGCGACAGCCACCTCGGGCACGTCTTCACCGACGGCCCCAAGGCCGACGGTGGGCTGCGGTACTGCATCAACTCCGCCGCGCTGCGGTTCATCCATCTCGACGATCTCGAGGCGGAAGGATATGCGCAGTATCGGCGGCTGTTTTCCAACCAGGAGGCACAGGCATGACTGAGTACAAGAAGGCGATCCTGGCCGGCGGCTGCTTCTGGGGCATGCAGGACCTGATTCGCAAGCAGCCCGGAGTCGTCTCGACGCGGGTGGGCTACACCGGCGGCGAGAACGCGAACGCGACCTACCGCAACCATCCGGGCCACGCCGAGGCGATCGAGATCACCTACGACCCGGCGCAGACCGACTACCGGGCGCTGCTGGAGTTCTTCTTCCAGATCCACGATCCGACGACGAAGAACCGGCAGGGCAACGACATCGGTAGCAGCTACCGCTCGGCGATCTTCTACACCGACGACGAGCAGAAGCGCGTCGCGCTGGACACCATCGCCGATGTCGAGGCGTCAGGACTGTGGCCCGGCAAGGTGGTAACGGAAGTCACGCCCGCGAGCGACTTCTGGGAGGCCGAGCCCGAGCACCAGGACTACCTGGAGCGCATGCCGTGGGGCTACACGTGCCACTTCCCGCGGCCGGACTGGAAGCTGCCGAAACGAGCGACGCAGGGAATCTAGCGGCCGTGGGCGCGTAGCTGATACAGCCCGCGCGTTATTGAAACCGTTTGGCCGGCTTCATCTTTGACCACAGCGTCCAGGGTGAAGTCGGCCTTTCCCTTTTCGGCGGCCTCGGCCTCGATGCGGGCGATCTCGTCCTCGTCGAGGCTGGTCACGGCCCGCAGGTCGGTGCGGGCCATCCCGGTGAACTTGATGTCAACGCCCTTCACCAGCGGGTAGTACTTCGCGGCGTCGAAGGTGGCCAGCGCGATGACGCCGCCGAGCATCTCGGCGACGGTGAACTGCACACCGGCGTAGACGACGCCGAAGTGGTTGCCGTTGCCCTTCAACGGAACCGAGGCGACGGCGTGGCCGCGGCCCGCCTCGATCACCCTGACACCCATCCTGTGCACCGGCGGGACGGTGGACTCCATCGCGCCGTTCATCATGTCGCCGAGGTTGGTCACAGCCTGTAGAGACTACTTGCGGCGGTGCATGACGACTCGGCCGCCGTCCCGAGGCGTGTAGGCGATCCCGCGGAAGTGCACCTTCTCGTCGCGGGCGTTATCGGTCTCGATGACGAAGTGCCGCAGAATCGTTCGCAACACCACATCCATCTCGGTGTTGGCGAATGCAGCGCCGAGGCACCGTCTCGTGCCTCCGCCGAACGGCACCCATGCGAATGCCGGCGGCCGATTGCCGACGAAGCGATACGGGTCGAAGCGCTCCGGGTCCGGGAACAGTTCGGCATTCTCATGCAGGTCCGCCAGGCTGACCACGATGTTGTGGCCCTTCGGAAGGTTCCACTCGCCGAGCTGGAAGCTGGGCGCCGCGACGTTTCGGCCTGCGAAGTCAATCACCGTTCTGGCCCGCTGGATCTCGAGGATCGTCGCCTGCCGCAGCTCGCCGCCGTCGGCGTCGACCTCGTCGACGAGCTCGGCCACGATGCGGGGATGGCGCCGTAGCCGCTCGAACGCCCAGCCCAGCGTCGAGGCGGTGGTCTCGTGACCCGCGCCGACCAACGTCAGCAGTTCGTCGGCGATGTCCTGCCGCGACATCGCGCTTCCGTCTTCGTATCTGCTGCGCATCATCAGCGCCAGGATGTCGGTCCGGTCGTCGAAATGCGGGTCGGCCTCGGCCTTGTCGATCAGGGTGAAGACCGTGCGGTCGAAGTTGCGCCGGAACTCGTCCATCCGTGCCCATGGGCCGAACCGCTTCAATTGCCGCGGCGGCTCGGGAAGCGTGGCCATCCGCGACCCCAGCTTCGCGAACGGCGGCACGAGATCCCGCAGGTAGTCGAGTTCGATCCCGTCTGCGCCGAAGACCGTTCGCAGGATCACGTTCAGCGTGATCCTGTTCATCGGCTCGAGCGTTCGAAACTCCTTGCCCTCAGGCCAATTCACGCTCTCGCGAAGCGTCTCTTCCTCGATGATCTTCTCGTAGTTCTTGATGCTCTGGCCGTGGAAGGGCGGCGCGAGCAGCTTGCGTCGGTCGCGATGCTCGCCCCTGTCAAGGGCGAAAACCGAACCGGGCCCGAAGATCCTGCTGAGGTTGGGCTTGACGTTGGTCAGGTCGTCGGTGCTCGCCATGAAGATCGTGCGGATCAACGCGGGGTCCGACACCACCACGGTCTTGCCGAAGAACGGAAGGTTGAGTTCGATGACCCGACCGTTGCGCTTGTGGGCCTTGCTCAGCATCAAGCGGCGGAATCCAGCGAAGGCGACACCTTGGACGGCCTTCGGCGCCCGCAGCGCAGGCGGACACTTGATGGGTTGATCTTTCGAAGGGGACTGTTCGTCGACGGTGGCCGCCTCGGTCACGAATGTTCACTCCAACCAGTCTGTGGTACCGCTTCGTACCGCGAGATTTCTCAACACGGTACTCTGCGGTACCGTGTTGTGACAAGCTTTGTTGATGAAGTTCGGAAGGATGGGTGGCCGTGACCGTCGCTGAAGACTGGCAGCCGGCCGTCGGCGACGACGCGGCCAGCCCGTTTCGGCGGCGGCTGCTCGACGGCCTGGCGGCATCCATCGGTGAGCGGGGCTACCGCGACACCACCGTGGCCGACATCGTCCGGCACGCCCGAACCTCCAAGCGCACCTTCTACGGCGAGTTCTCCAGCAAGGAAGAATGCTTCGTGGAGCTGTTGTGGAGCAGCAATCAGGAGATGATCGCGAAGATTCGCGACGCGGTCGATCCCGAAGCCGACTGGCGCGAACAGATTCGGCAGGCGGTGCACGCCTGGGTGGCAGACATCGAGGCGCATCCGGCGGTCAACCTGAGCTGGATCCGCGAACTGCCCGCGCTCGGTCACGACGTGCGCGAGATGCAGCGCCGGGGCATGGCGGGGATCATCGACATGTTCATCGACGTCAGCAACAACCCGGGGTTCCGGCGCGCGGGGATCGCGCCGATCGGCCAGCAGATGGCCGTCCTGCTGTTCGGCGGCCTCCGGGAACTGAGTGCATTGACGGTGGAGGACGGCGCCGACGTGCGGGAAATCGTCGATACGGCGGTTGCGGGGTCGATCGCGATTGTCGGCGCAGGACGCGCCGACTAATCCAGCATCAGGCGCGCGGACTTCTCCAATCGGTCGGCGATGTCGGCATAGGACCCATATCCCATCCCCGCCCGGACCAGTGCGCCGGCATAGAGCAATTCCAGTGACTCGATCACGTCCGGGTCGCGGCCCGCTCCGAGCGCGGCCAGCAGCCGGTCGTGGATGTCGCGGCCGATGCGCAGCCGCAACACCTCCACGTCCGGATCCCTGCCCAGCAGCGCGCTGGTCACCGCGCCCGCGAACTCCGGGTCGTCGGCGACAAGCAGCGCGATGTGCCGCAACACGTCGATGACCCGGGCCGCCGCATCGTCGGAGTCGTGGTGGGCCAGCGGGGCCGCCACCAGCTTGCGCCAGAACACCTCGGCGACCAGATGCTCCTTCGACGAGAAGTAGGTGTATGCGGTGGCCGCGCCGACGCCCGCCTCGGCGGCCACCCGTCGCACGGTCAGTCCGGCGAAGCCGTCACGCGAAAGAAGTTCGACCGCAGCCTTTCCCAGGCGATCGACGGTGTCGGCCTGTTTAGCGGTCAGACGGCGCCGAGTCGACTCCAGGACCGGATCGGACACGTGTCCGGACGGTACTACAAGCACCCTGCGCCAGCAACGGTAAGTTGGTCGGCGATGAGCGACACCGACACCGCACTACCCGCGGCGGCAGCCCGCCTGTTCGAGCTGGCCGACCAGGTCACCGGATTCATGCCCGCCGACGAAGGCCGCGCGCTCTACGACGCGGCGGTCACCTATCTCGGCGACGGTGTCGGCGTCGAGATCGGCACGTACTGCGGGAAGTCCACGGTCATGCTGGGCGCAGCCGCGCAGCAGACCGGCGGCGTGCTCTACACCATCGACCACCACCACGGCTCCGAAGAACACCAGCCCGGCTGGGAGTATCACGACTCGTCGATGGTCGACGCGGTCACCGGACTGTTCGACACGCTGCCGACGCTGCGCCACACGCTCGACGCCGCCGGGTTGGACGAGCACGTCGTCGCCGTCGTCGGCAAGTCCGTCATCGTGGCGAGGGGATGGCGAACACCGCTGCGGCTGTTGTTCATCGACGGTGGCCACACCGAGGAGGCCGCGCAGCGCGACTTCGACGGCTGGGCCAGGTGGGTGGACGTCGGCGGCGCGTTGGTCATTCACGACGTGTTCCCAGACCCCGACGACGGTGGCCAGGCGCCGTTCCACATCTACCGGCGCGCGCTCGACACAGGTGTTTTCCGCGAAGTTCTCGCGACGGGTTCGATGCGGGTTCTCGAGCGCACGTCGGGTTCGGCGGGCGAACCGCTCTAGACCTCAGTGACCGCTGGTTGCGCAGGCGCAGTCGAACTCGCCCTCGAGACCGCGCGGCAGATCAACGCCGCGGAAGATGCCACTGGCCGCGGTCGTGCACGACAGCGCATCGGCAGCCAGGATCATCGCAGCGCCCGTCCACGTGGTGCGCTCCTCCGGCCACCGCTTGCCGTCGGCGAAGACCAGCCCGGTCCAGTACGAGCCGTCCTCTTCGCGGAGATGGTGCATGGCCGCGAACTGCTCGCGCGCCCGGCTCGTCTCGCCGATCGCGTCCAATGCCATTACCAGCTCGCAGGTTTCGGCCCCGGTCACCCACGGCCGGTCGTCGACGCATCGGATGCCGAGGCCGGGCACGACGAAGTCGTCCCATCGTTCGTCGATGCGGGACCTGGCCGCCGCGCCCCCCAGCGCGCCGCCGAGCACCGGGTAGTACCACTCCATCGACCACCGGTCCTTGCACACGAACTGGTCGGGGTGGTGGGCGATCGCGTGGCCCAGTTGGCCGACCCCGACTTCCCATTCAGGCTGAGGATCGTCGAAGTAGTCCGCAAGCGCGAGCGCGCATCGAAGGCTGTGGTAGATGCTTGCGCAGCCGGTGAGCAGCGCGTCGGGCTCAGGCCCGGAGTCGCTTCGGGCCCAGGCGATCTCACCGCTCGGCCGCTGCAGGTCGAGCACAAAGTCGACGGCCTTGCTGACCACCGGCCACATGTCCTCGGCGAACCGCGGGTCGTCGGTGACGAGCACGTGGTGCCACACGCCGGTTGCGATGTAGGCGCAGAAGTTGCTGTCGCTGTTGGCGTCCTCGATGACGCCGTTTCGCAACTGGATGGGCCACGAGCCGTCGGCGCGCTGGTTGTCCCTGCACCAATCGAACGCTGCGCGTGCGGGTTCCAGCAGACCGGTCGCCGTCAGCGCCATCGCGTTCTCGACGTGATCCCAGGGGTCGGTGTGGCCGCCCTCGGACCACGGGATGGCGCCGGACGACTCCTGCGTCGCTGCAATCGACCGTGCCGTCTGCCTGCACTGCGCAGGCGTCAGCACGCCTGAAACAAACGGAACGCCAGACTCACTAATTCGAAGCACCGCGCACCTCTGGCTTGTGGAAGTACAACGCGACGCTCTTGCCGATCAGCGGATTCAGCGCCGACTCGGCCCTCCTCGTCAGCCACGGCCTGCTCACCATGTCCCAGACCAGCAGCTTGTGGTAGGCATTCACCGCGGGGTGATTCGAATTCGACTTTCCAACAAGGCATTTGAGCCACCAGAATGGCGAGTGCAGCGCGTGCGCATGGTGCGTGTGCGTGAAGCGCAGGCCGTGCCCCGCGACCTTGCCTCGCAGCTGGTCGGCCCGGTATATCCGGATGTGGCCGCCTTCGTTGGCGTGGTACTCGTCCGACAGCGCCCAGCACACCCGCTCGGGCAGCCACCGCGGCACCGTGATGGCCAGCGCGCCACCGGGTTTGAGAACGCGGACGAGCTCGGCGATCGCCTTGTCGTCCTCGGGCACGTGCTCGAGGATCTCGGAGGCGATGACACAGTCGAACGTGCCGTCGGCGAAGGGCAGATCGAGCGCATCGCCCTTGACCGCCTCGGCCCTCGCCGACGCGGGCACCTCGCCCTGCTCCTTCATCGCCTGCAGGATCTCGTCGACGTCGTTCAGATCGCCTGCGTTCTGGTCGAAAGCGATGACGTTGGCACCGCGACGGAACGCCTCGAACGAATGCCGACCCTGCCCGCAGCCGACGTCGATGACCTTCGTGCCCACGCCGATCTGCAGCCGGTCGAAGTCTACGGTCAGCATTGGCCTACCCGGGTGCGAGCCAGCTCGTAGACGCTGACAGTCTGGGCCGCAACGGATTCCCAGCTGTAGACGTCGAGCGCACGCTGTCGACCGTTCGCACCGAGGCGCCGCAGTTCCAGCGGCGAGTCCAGCAGCTCGCCGAGCACCGTCGTCAGCTCGTCGACGTCGGCAGGCCTGACCAACCGCGCGCACTCGCCGTCGGCCCCAACGACTTCCGGCAGCGCACCCGCCCGGCTCGCGACGATCGGTGTGCCGCTGGCCATCGCCTCGACGGCGGGCAACGAAAAGCCTTCGTACAGAGAGGGAATGCACGCAACCTCGGCTGATGCCAGCAGGTCGGCGAGCTCGGAGTCGGTCAGCCCGCTGGAGCTGTGCACGATGTCGGAGATACCGAGCTCGGCGATCAGCTTCTCGGTCGGCCCGTTCGGCTCCAGCTTGGCGACGAGCTGCAGTTCGAGATCGCGTTCGACGCGCAGGCGTGCGACCGCGTGCAGCAGATGGCTCACACCCTTGAGCGGGACGTCCGCGCTTGCGATCGCGATGACGCGGTTGCGCACCCGATTCTCGGCGGGCTTGAACAGCGCGGTGTCGACGCCCAGCGGGACGACGTGGAGCTGATCGGGTGACACCGCGAAGTCCTCGGCGATGTCGGCGGCCGACGTCGACGACACGGTCAGCAACTCGGGGATGTTGCGCGCGACGTCCTTCTGCATCTCGGCGAAGCCGTACCAACGGCGCACCAGCGGCTTGCGCCACCATCGCGCGGCGGCGACGTCCAGCACGCGGTCGCGGGTGATCGGATGGTGCACGGTAGCCACCACCGGAAGACCCAGCCCGGCGAGCCTCAACAGGCCGGTGCCCAGGCATTGGTTGTCGTGCACGACGTCGAAGTCCGCCAGGCGGTTGGCCAGCAACCGCGCAGCACGCAGGCTGAACGTCTTGGGCTCAGGGAAGCCGGCCGTCCACGTCGTCAGCAGCTCGAGCAGGTCGATCCGCGTCTTGATCTCGTTCGGCCACGGAATACGGAACGGATCGGGCTCGCGGTAGAGGTCGAGGCTCGGCACCTTGGTCAACCGCACCCGGGGATCGAGGACTTCGGGATACGGCTGGCCGGAGAAAACCTCGACGTCATGGCCCAATTCGACGAGGCCGCGGCTCAGATGACGGACATAGACTCCTTGCCCACCGCAGTGCGTCTTGCTCCGGTAGGACAGCAGGGCAACGCGCATATTCAGTTCACTCCGCCGTGACCTGCGGCCCTGAGCGGCGACAGGTCACTGGACATGTGTCCAGACTATAGTTTGACGGTCTAGCTGATGCAACGCGGCCACCCTGCCTGACTACCACAATCACGTTTACCCGTCGCGCCGAACCCTTCGATTCGTGGCGGCGGGCATCGGGTATCCGAAGCGGTAGCCGATCATGAATCGAGGCAGCAATGACCGCACGCATCGAAGCCCGCTTCGAGATCGCCAACTGGGACGAGGCGCCGTTCGACGACGGTGTCGGCGTGTCCAAGCTGACCGAGGCGCTGGTCGCCAAGAAATACTCCGGCGACATCGACGGCACTTCGACGACGAAGTGGCTGATGGCGTACGCGCCGGACAAGACGGCGACCTACGTCGGCATCGAACGCATCAAGGGCGCCATCGGCGGAAAGCGCGGCAGCCTTGTGCTGATGCACGACGGGGCCTTCGAGGGAGGCGCCGCCACCGCAACGCTGCGTGTCGTATGCGGCACCGACGAACTGGCGGGCGCATCGGGCAGCGGAACGTTCCGCGCCGACCCGGCCGGCTCGATGACCCTGGAACTCGACGGCGTTTGATCGCCTCAGGCAGGCGGCGGAAAACCGCCCGTGGCGACCGGGCCCCATCGCCGCGGGGTGACCCGGATCAGGCACTTGCCCTGGTCGACCATCGCCTGCCGGTACTCGTCCCAGTCGCGATGTTCACCGGATATCGCCCGGAAGTAGTCGACCAGCGGCTCGACGGCTTCGGGCAGATCGATCACCTCCGCATCGCCGTCGACCTGAACGTAAGGCCCGTTGAAGTCGTCGTCCAGCACCGTCACGCTCGCTGTCGGCGTGCGCCGGATGTTCGTCGACTTGGCCCGCCGCGGATAGCTCGCGATCACGATCCGACCGTCGTCATCGACGCCTCCGCTCACCGGAGAGCTCTGCAGCGAGCCGTCGGCACGAAAAGTCGTGAGCACCATGCGATGTCGAGGGCGAATGAAGTCGAGCAGTTCCGGTAAGCCAACCACGTCTGCGGTGGCATATTTTCTGGCCACGGGACCAGCCTAGCGATCGGGCCAAGGAGGCGTATGGACGGCGAAGACGCATTCGACCGACTGGTGTCACTGCTCGACTATCCGATGTTCGTGGTCACCACCCGCGCCGGCGACGAGCTGTCGGGATGTCTCGTCGGCTTCGCAACACAGGTCAGCATCCGGCCGCCTCGCTTTCTGGTCGGACTGTCGAAGCGAAACCGCACGTACCGCATCGCCGAAAGGGCAGGCCACCTTGCCGTGCATCTGGTGCCGAGGACGCACGCCGAGATGGCCAGGCTGTTCGGCGGCGAAACCGGCGACAGGGTCGACAAGTTCAGTCGCTGCGACTGGCACCCGGGCCCCGAGGGTATGCCGATCCTCGACGACGCCGAGGGCTGGTTCGTTGGGGCCGTGCTTGACCGGTACGACGTCGGCGACCATGTGGGACATCTGCTGCAACCGGTTGCCGGACACGCACCCGAGCGATTCGAGCAACTCGTCACGTTCTCCGATGTCCGCGATCTGGAGCCCGGGCACGAGGCATAACGCCAAAGCAGTGTTCGCAAACTCGTTGCTCGGTACCTTTATTACCTATGGCGGACGGGTCTCCCCGAATCGCTGCCGAGTTGGCGGCGGCGGGCTTCGTGGACGCCGTCGAGGTCGGCCGGGGCGGCGGCGGTGTCGTCTATCGCTGCCGTCAGCAGTCCCTCGGGCGCAGCGTCGCCATCAAGGTGCTCACCTCGGGTCTCGACGAGGACGACCGCGAGCGCTTTCTTCGCGAGGGCTACGCAATGGGCAGCCTTTCTGGCCATCCCAACATCGCCAACATCCTGCAGGTCGGTGTGACCGAGGATCATCGGCCGTTCATCGTCATGCCGTATCACGCTGTGGGTTCGCTCGCGGAGCGGGTACAGCGAGAAGGCCGCATCCCGTGGCCCGATGTGTTGCGCATCGGCGTGAAGTTGTGCGGGGCGCTGGAAACCGCACACCGGTCGGGCACGTTGCACCGCGATATCAAGCCGGCGAATGTGCTCGTCAACGATTACGGCGAGCCGCAACTCAGCGACTTCGGCACCGCGCGCATAACCGGTGGATACAAGACCATCACCGGTTACTTCACCGGGACCCTCTCCTACACCGCGCCAGAGGTGCTCTCCGGCAAACCACCCACGGCCCCGGCCGACGTATATTCCCTTGGCGCAACGCTTTACGCGCTGATTGCCGGGAGGGCCCCACACGAGCGCAAAGCCGATGAGGATCTGATCGCGCACTACATGCGCATCACGTCCACCCCGGTACCGGATCTGCGCCCGCAGGGCATTCCCGCCGATCTCTGTGCCGCGATCGAGAAGGCGCTGTCGATCGAACCCGCCGAACGGCAAGCGTCGGCCGCGGAGCTCGGCCGCGATTTACAGGCGGTACAGCGCCACAACGGGTTGACGGCCGATCCGATGGCAATCGCGGAGCCCACCGGTCAGCCGCAGCCATCGGCGGCCGTTCCCGCAACATCATCGCCGGAGTCCAACGGTGACGCCGAGGCGGGAGCAGAGCGGTCGATCTCCGTGGGCCCGCCGACGGCGGCGACACCGGCGCCCGAACCCCATATGTTCGCGCACACCGACTCGGTCAGCGCGTCAAGCCTGCCGTGGCAGGTCCCGCAGCCCGACCCCGCGACGTCGGTCATAGCAAGGAAGCGCGACCGCAAGAAACTTCTGATCGGGTCCGCGGCCGCCGCGGCGGTGCTGCTGCTGGTGATCGGCGGCATCTACCTGGTCACGTCGTCACGCGACAACCGCGGAGGGCAACCCGCCGCGGCCCCGAGTCAACCGACGGTTGAAGCCCCACCCAGTTGGCAGCCGATCACTGACGCACGCATTGCTCGCGAGGGAGTCGCTGCTACCCAGTCCGACGGCACCATCTGGGTTTTCGGTGGGATGGCGGCCGACGGGGCGGTCAGTGGACAGCATGAGGGCTACGACCCCGCCATCGACAGCTGGAAGGGCGCCGAAGACTTACCCGTTCCTGTGCAGCATGCGGTGGCGGTGACATGGCAGGACACCCCAGTGGTACTCGGCGGCTGGCGCACCGAAGGCGCCGACGCGAATATTGCGACGGACAAGGTGTGGCGGGTCGTCAACAGCCGCTGGACCGAGCTGCCGCCTCTTCTGCAGCCCCGTGCGGCAGCCGCGGCCGCCGTCGTCGGCGACCGCATCGTCGTTACCGGTGGTGTGGACTCCGGCGGCAAGCTGCTCAACTCCACCGAGATCTTCGACGGCACCTCATGGAGGGTTGCCGCTCCCATCCCGACTCCGCGAGAGATGCTCGGCGCGGCGTCAGACGGCAAGTTGGTCTACACCGTCGGCGGCACCAACGGGAATGCCGACCTGACGACGGTGGAGGCGTATGACCCGGTCGCCGACACGTGGAAGAACCTGCCCCAGCTCCCAGAGCCGCGCAGCGACTTCGGTGTTGCGACCTCCGGCGGGCGGCTCGTGGTGGTGGGCGGCATGTCCGCGGGGGCAGTACTGAAAAGCGTTGCGGTGCTTGATCTGAACACGTCGACGTGGGGCGACCTGCCCGATATGGCGACTGCGCGCCACGGCCTGGCGGTCGCCGCCGTTCGTGATTCCGTCTACGCGGTCGGCGGCTCGACCGGTACGGGCGATCGCGATGTCACCGCGTCGGCGGAAAGACTGAAACTACCTGCGCGCCAACCTCAACCCGCATCGGAATGGCGGAACCTGCCGGATGCGCCGACGCCGAGGTTGATGATGGCGTGGACCGTGCTCGACGACAAGATCTGGATGGCCGGCGGTATCCGCGAGGGTGAGACGCTCCAGACGGTGGAGACATACGACGCCCGCACCGG
>JBKPSU010000014.1:0-34944 GCA_046735135.1 Actinomycetota bacterium | reverse complement strand
CATCGCGCAGCGGATCGCCCGCTGCGGCCCGTCGAACATTGCCAGGAACCCGTCACCCGAGGTGTTCACCTCACGACCCCGAAAACGAACAAGCTGCGCCCTGACGATGGCGTCGTGTGCATCAAGCAAGGCATGCCAGTCTGGGTCGACGAAGTGGTACGTGTTGCGCCCAGGGAGCTCGACGTACTTCGCGCCCAATATGCGATCAGCGACGTCCTTGCCCCACTCGGGCGGTATGAACGGGTCGTCGGCGTGCTGGACGACGAGGGTTGGCACGCGGACGGTCGGAAGGACCCCGCACGTCCACTTGCGTCACGAGTGGGTACATGAGAGTTAGCGTCCTTGGGCTGAGTGCCAGGCGTTCCATTCGGGCCCAGGATGCCCGGATCTCCTCGTTCCACGGCATGTCCGGATTCTGAACATGCTCTATCTCTCCCGTGCCCCAGATGCGGACTAGGTCAGCGAGGAAGTCCGCGGGATCGAGGCCGCCGTCAGTGCGCTCAGCCGTCGGATCCGCAGCCCTCGAGCACGACCAGCGCGGTGGTGCGGGACGGATGTGTCGCCGCGAACAGCGCCGCTGTCGTGAACGCGGAGTTCGACGCAACGACTAGCGCTTCGCGACTCCCGAGAGCATCCAACACCGCGGTGATGCTGTCGGCCCATTGCTCCAAGGTTGGCAGCGCGCCCGGCTCGACGGGATCGGAAACTCCACTGCCCGGCTGGTCGAAGAAGATGAGCCGGCCGAGCGATGTCATCGCCTCGATCCACCCTTGAAGAGACGGCAGATCCGGAAGAAGCTCGCAGCACGTGAACCAGTTCGGGACGATCACAATGTCGCGAGGACCTTCACGCGACGCGCGATAGGCGACGCGCAACTCCCCGTTCAGCGCGTAGCGCGTCTCCGAGAACATGGCGGAAGTGCAAGCCGAGGAGCGGGCGAAGTTTCGGCGTCAGGCAAAGCCCCACAGACGCATTTCCCCAGGTTGCTGAACTATCTTATGGCAGACCGGTAACACCATCTTCTGAACACATTCTGGAACGGGCTAACAGGGTGCGGGACCGACAACTGTATATCGAATACCAGGTTTTGGGATCGGTAGCCCCGTGGGCACTGTTCACTTGCTGCAAGGCCGAGGACGGCCCGACCAATGGTCAGGAAAGGATATGAAGCGAATGTCGCGAATTTGGTTAGCAGCAGGTGTGCTGGTGACTGCTGGTCTGGGTTGCGTCGGTTTAGGCGTGGGCGAAGGTATCGCCGTGGCCCAGCCCGGTCCTTTTGCCACAGACGACGGCGGTTGGGGCCCACCACATCACTGGTGCCCAGGGGAGCAACCCGTGCCTGCAACCGGCAACCACATCACCGACCCACTGAATTGGGACTGGAATGTCTGCCACACCTACTACTTCCTCTGGCCGGGAATGGGTAACGTCTCCAGCCTGATTTGGGACGGAGAAAATCCTCCGCCGAAGCCTCCGCCGCCGATGGGCGTTTATTGCGACCCAGGGACGTTGTTCCAGAACTGTCGGATAGACAACCATCCGTGAGCCGAGGCGTGCGTTTCACAAATCTCCGCGTCGTGAAGTGACCTGCGGGTATTTGCGATCAGCCTGACCCGAATCACGGGTATGGAATGCGGTTGTGTCAAGTGCGTTAGACAGTTAAGTGATGCCCGCACATGCCGTGAATCAGCTGCGCTTCGTGGCGGTCGACCAGGGCGACCCCCTGGCCGAGCCGCTGCTTGCGGAACTGGCGCTCGAGTACGCCAACCGCTATCGCGCGCCGGTGGAGGCCGTGGCGAAGTGGCTGCGCACTTATCCGGTGGCGGAGTTCGCCGCACCCGGCGGTGCCATGTTGATCGGCCTATGCGACGCGCACCCCGTCACCGGCGGCGCGTTCCGGCGTTTCGATGCACAAACCGCGGAACTCAAGCGCATCTGGACCGACAGCCGGTATCGGCGGCAGGGCTACGCGCGGGCGCTACTGACCGAGCTGGAAGCCGAGATCGCTGCCCGCGGCTACCGCCGCATCTACCTGACCACCGGCGATCGCCAGCCCGAGGCCGAGGAGCTGTACCTGTCGACCGGCTATCGACGCCTCGACGAGCCGCTGCCTGCCGAGGGTGAGGTCTATCCCGTCGCATTCCTGAAGACGTTGACGCCATGACCGATCACCTGCACCTGGCCGTCGCACTGGACGGATACGGCTGGCATCCGGAGGCGTGGCGCCAGTCGGCTTCCGCCGAACCCGTCACCAGCGGCCGGTACTGGTCTGATCTCGCGATCACCGCCGAACGCGGGCTGCTGGACTTCGTGACCTTCGACGACGGGCTCACACCGCAGCGGCGTCGACGCCCCGAGATCAACCCGCGGTGGCTGGCGGGGAGGCCCGACGCCGTACTGGTCGCTTCTCGGGTCGCGCCTGTCACCCGTCATATCGGTCTTGTTCCGGTCGCTACGGTGACCCACACCGAGCCGTTCCACGTCTCCAAAGCCATTGCCACCCTTGACTTCGTCTCTCACGGCCGCGCCGGCTGGCAGGTGAGGATCAGCAGCACCGAACACGAAGCAGAGCTGTTCGGCAGGCGTGATGTCACAGGAGTCGACCTGTTCGACGAAGCCGGCGACGCCGTCGAAGTGGTGCGGCGGTTGTGGGACTCTTGGGAGGACGACGCAGTGATCCGCGACGTCGCCACCGGTCGATTCGTCGACAGAGACAAGCTTCACTACATCGACTTCGCGGGAAAGTACTTCTCCGTCAAGGGACCGTCGATCACGCCGCGGCCGCCGCAGGGGCAACCCGTCGTCAGCGCGCTGGCTCACCAGATACCGGTGTACGAGTTCGCCTCGCGCAGCGTCGATCTGGTCTTCATCACGCCCAAGGACGACGACTCGGTACGAACGATCCTCGGCGAGGTGACCCAAGCGGGCGGCACCGATCTGAAGGTCTACGCCGACGTCTTCGTCACATTCTCCGGCACCGTCGACTCCCGTTCTGATGCACTGGTTTTCGACGGTACGCCCACCGACCTCGTCGATCTGCTTCTGCGCTGGCAACAGCTCGGAGTAGACGGGTTCCGGCTGCGGCCCGCGGTCAACGCCGTCGACCTTCCTGTCATCGTCGACGAAGTGGTGCCGCTGCTGCAGAAGTCAGACGGTTTCCGCGCTGGCTACCGCGACTCCGAGACGCTGCGCGAGCGGCTCGGGC
The DNA here is from genome assembly GCA_046735135.1 of Actinomycetota bacterium. Classification (GTDB taxonomy): domain Bacteria; phylum Actinomycetota; class Actinomycetes; order Mycobacteriales; family Mycobacteriaceae; genus Mycobacterium. The sequence goes on along the minus strand of JBKPSU010000014.1, from coordinate 31,739 downwards.
TCCCCGTTGCGGACAACCGCTACGCGAAGGTGGAGCCGTCATGACCGTTCCCCTGTCGATCCTCGACCTCTCGCCGATCAGCGAGGGCTGTGACGCCGCCACGGCGCTGCGCAACACCGTCGACCTCGCCCAACATGCCGAGCAGTGGGGTTTCAAGCGCTACTGGCTCGCCGAGCATCACTTCGTCGCGGTCGCCAGTTCGCAACCCGTGCTGGTGATCGGGCAGATCGCCGCAGCCACGGATCGCATTCGCGTCGGCGCCGCCGCTGTCCAAATGGGGCACACCACCGCGACCGCCGTGGTGGAGAGCTTCGGCATCCTCGACGCGTTCTTCCCCGGCCGCATCGACCTCGGCGTCGGCCGGTCCGGCCAGCGGCGCCGCGAGGCCGCCAAGAAGAAGCCGTCGTCGACGCCGAAACCCAAGCCGCCCATCGAATGGCGCGAGGTCGACGGAATTGTCGTTCCGCCGCCGTTCGACATCCGCACGATCATCACCGACCAACTGCGCGCTCAGATGTCGATCCTCCAGCAGCCCGAAGCGGTGTCACCCGACTTCGCGGAGCAGATGGACGACATCTTGGCCATGCTGCAGGGCTGCTATCGAGTCAACGACTACGACGTGCACGCCGTACCCGGCGAACGAACAAGCCTGACGCCGTGGGTGTTCGGCAGCAGCAAGGGGCAGAGCGCGCAGGTGGCGGGTGCCCGCGGGCTGCCGTTCGTGGCGAGCTATCACATCACTCCTGCCACGGCGCTGGACGCGATCGACGCGTACCGGGCCGCCTTCACGCCGTCGGCATTCCTATCCGAGCCGTATGTGGTGGTCTCGGCCGACGTGGTGGTGGCCGACGACACCGCAACCGCGAAACACCTCGCGTCCACTTACGGCCACTGGGTCTACTCCATCCGCAAGGGCGGCGGTGCAGCCCCCTATCCCAACCCGGACGAGTCGCAGCCGCTCACCGACGAGCAGCGTGCGGTCGTGGAGGACCGTGTCGCAACGCAATTCGTCGGCGACCCCGATGTCGTCGCCGAGCGGCTCGAGACGCTGCAGCGCGTCACGCAGGCCGACGAACTCGTCGTCACATCCGTCACGCACAGACACTCCGACCGGCTCCACTCACACGAGCTGATCGCGAAACGCTGGGGGCTGACCGGATGACCGCCGTTCGAGAAGGTAAGAACCGCAAACCCATTCACCTGGCCGCACACTTTCCCGGCGTCAACAACACCACGGTGTGGTCGGACCCCGAATCGGGCAGCCAGATCGAGTTCGACTCGTTCGTGCACATGGCGCGCACCGCAGAGCGCGGTCTGTTCGACTTCTTCTTCCTCGCCGAGGGGCTGCGACTGCGTGAGCACCGCGGCCGCATACACGACCTCGACGTCGTCGGCAGGCCTGATACGTTCACGGTACTGGCGGCACTGGCCGCGGTCACCGACTATCTCGGCTTGACGGGCACCATCAATACCACATTCAACGAACCATTCGAGGTCGCAAGGCAATTCGCGACACTGGACCACCTGTCCGACGGCCGCGCCGGATGGAACATGGTGACCTCGTCGGACGCGTTCACCGGCGAGAATTTCCGGCGCGGTGGATTCTTGGCCCACTCCGACCGCTACAAACGGGCCGAGGAGTTCGTCACGGTGGCCCGCGAGTTCTGGGACAGTTGGGCACCCGACGCCGTACTCGCCGATCAGGATAGCGGCGTTTACATCGACCCCTCCCGGGTGCGCGTCGTCGAACATCGCGGGCCGCAGTTCGACGTTCGAGGATCCAGTACGCTTCCGCGTGCGCCTCAGGGACATCCTGTCCTGTTGCAAGCGGGGGACTCCGCCGACGGACGCGCGTTCCTGGCCAAGTACGCCGATGCGGCGTTTACCTTGCACTCGACCTTGGAGGCGGGTCAGACGTACTACGCGGACGTCAAGCAACAGGCTGCATCACACGGACGAGATCCCAACCAGCTCAAGGTTTTTCCGGCAGCCACCTTCGTGCTGGGCGACACGCAGGCCGAGGCGGCCGAGAAGGCCCGCTATATCCGCCGTCAGCAGGTCGGCCCGGCGACGGCGATCTCGATGCTCGAGCAGGTCTGGCAGCGTGACCTTTCCGGTTACGACCCCGACGGCCCGCTGCCCGATGTGGAGCCCGCGGATGACCCGACCATCACGCAGGGCCGGGTTCGCCACGGCGATCCGAAGGCCGTCGCGAGGGGTTGGCGCGAGCGCGCGCAGGCCGAAAAGCTCAGCATCCGTGAGCTCGTGATCGCCGTGACCAGCCGCCAGCAGTTCGTCGGCAAACCCGCTCAGGTTGCCGACGAGATCGACCTGCACATCCAGGCCGACGCCTGCGATGGCTTCATCCTGGTGCCGCACCTGACCCCGCACGGCCTCGACGAGTTCGTCGACCACGTGGTGCCTCTGCTGCAGGAGCGGGGCGCGTTCCGCACCGAATACGCCGGTCAGACCCTGCGGGACAACCTCGGCCTATAGGGTGTGCGCAAGCCGTCCGGACGGCGGCGGGGGTGGGTGATGTCGATTTCGCAGACGACCGTGGGATGGCTCCTCCTTGCCGCTGCCGGATTGACGTTCGCGGCGGGGCTCGCGTTGCGGTCGTTCCTGGGCCGTCGGCGCGGAGCCACCGATGACGGCGATCTCGACGACAAGATCCTGATGCCGACGTTCGTGCTGGGCTGCGGGCTCTGCCTGACTGCGATCTTCCTGCTCGGCTACGAAGCGCTCGCCTGAGCGGCCGCCTCGCGGATCGGACCACGCCACACCGGGCCGTGCCCAGGAACCAGCACGTCGGTGTCGAGCATCGCCAGTGCGGACAGGCTGCGAACGCAGCCGGCCTGGTCGTGGTTGAACAGGCCGGGGAGCAGTTGCGGGCCGCTACGGGTTGCGACGGGATGACCGGTCACCAGCGCGTCGCCGCTGACGAGCACACCGTCGACGATGAACGAGCAGTGCCCGCCGGTGTGCCCTGGGCTCGGAATCGCCATCGGCGCACCGGGTAGCCCGGCCGCGACGTCCTCGGTGAGCGCCCGCGCAGTAGGAATGCCGTCCCGGGTGAAGGCGCCCTTGCGGCTGATCGCGATCGACCACTTCAGCCAGCGCGGCTGCCAGATGTGCGTGACGACGTCGACGGGCGACGCCTGCTCGAGATACTCCCGTTTGGCGTGACCCACCTCGTCGGCATGGCAATAGACCGGAGTGCCATGGGTTTTCGCGAACCAGATCGCCGAGCCGAAGTGGTCGATGTGGGCATGGGTCAGCAGGATCGCGCGCACATCGTCGATCCCGTAGCCGAGCTGGCGCAGAGAGTCGAGGACGTCGTCGCGGCTGCCTGGGAAGCCCGCGTCGATCAGCATGACGCCCGCATCGTCGGTGACCACTGTCCAGTTGACCAGATCGGTCTGGGCGAAGTGGACCTTGTCGGTGATGGCCGTTAGCGAGGGTGCCATCCAGCGAGTGTAGAAAAGATGGCATGCCTGAACTGAAACTCGGATACAAGGCGTCTGCGGAGCAGTTCGCCCCACGTGAGCTCGTCGAGTTGGCCGTGGCGGCAGAAGAGCATGGCATGGACAGCGCAACGGTCAGCGACCACTTCCAGCCGTGGCGTCACGAGGGCGGCCACGCGCCGTGGTCCTTGGCGTGGATGGCCGCGGTTGGCGAGCGCACCAAGCGCCTGATTCTCGGGACTTCGGTGCTGACCCCGACATTCCGCTACAACCCTGCCGTCATCGCGCAAGCGTTCGCGACGATGGGTTGCCTGTACCCGGACCGGATCTTCCTCGGCGTCGGCACGGGTGAGGCGCTGAACGAGATCGCAACCGGTTACGAGGGCGAGTGGCCCGAGTTCAAGGAGCGCTACGCACGGCTGCGCGAGTCCGTCCGGCTGATGCGCGAGCTGTGGCTGGGTGACCGCGTCGACTTCGAGGGCGACTACTACAAGACCAAGGGCGCATCGATCTACGACGTTCCCGAGGGCGGCATCCCGATCTACATCGCCGCGGGCGGACCGCAGGTCGCCAAGTACGCCGGCCGGGCAGGCGACGGCTTCATCTGCACCAGCGGCAAGGGCGAGGAGCTCTACAAGGACAAGCTGATCCCCGCGATGAAGGAGGGCGCAGAGGCCGCGGGCCGCAACCCCGACGACATCGACCGGATGATCGAAATCAAGATCTCCTACGACACCGACCCGGAGCTGGCGATGGAGAACACCCGGTTCTGGGCGCCGCTGTCGCTGACGGCCGAGCAGAAGCACAGCATCGACGACCCGATCGAGATGGAGAAGGCTGCCGATGCACTGCCCATCGAACAGGTCGCCAAGCGGTGGATCGTGGCATCGGATCCCGACGAGGCTGTCGAGAAGGTGGGCCAGTACGTCACGTGGGGCCTGAACCACTTGGTGTTCCACGCTCCCGGCCACGATCAGCGCCGGTTCCTCGAGCTGTTTCAAAAGGATCTCGAGCCGCGGTTGCGCCGCCTCGGCTGATACGTTTGCCGCGTGCCCATCGGCATCTACATTGCCTCGCCCGAGGGCGACACCGGCAAGTCGACGATCGCGCTCGGTATCCTGCATCGCCTCGCCGCCACCGTCGCCAAAACCGGCGTGTTCCGGCCCATTACCCGACTCGGCGAGGACCGCGACTACATCCTCGACCTGCTGCTGCCGCACACCACCGCGGGCCTGCCCTACGAACAGTGCGTCGGTGTCAGCTACCAGGAGCTGCATGACGATCCCGACGCGGCGATCGCCGACATCGTCGACCGCTACTACGAGGTAGCCGAAAAATGTGACGCGGTGGTGATCGTCGGCAGCGACTACACCGACGTCACCACGCCGAGCGAACTGGACACCAATGCCCGCATCGCGGCCAACCTCGGCGCGCCCGTCGTGCTGGCGGTCAAGGCGAAGGACCGTACGCCGACGGAGGTGGCCCAGGTCGTCGAGCTGTGCCTGATCGAGATCTCCGGCCAGCACGCGCACACCGCCGCGGTGGTGGCCAACCGGTGTGACCCGGCGCAGATGGCCGCGGTCGCCGAGGCGCTGAAGAGATTCGAACCGAAGTCCTACGTGCTGCCCGAGGAGCCGCTACTCGTCGCGCCGGTCGTTGCCGACCTCGAGCGTGCCGTCGAAGGTGCGATGATCAGCGGCGACCCCGAGCTGCTCAAGCGCGAGGTGATGGGCGTTCTCGTCGCGGGCATGACCGCCGAGCATGTGCTGGAACGGCTCACCGACGGCGTCGCCGTCGTCACGCCCGGCGACCGTTCCGACGTCGTCCTCGCCGTCGTGAGCGCGCATGCGGCAGAAGGCTTTCCGTCGCTGTCGTGCATCATCCTCAACGGGGGCTTGCCCCTGCACCCGTCGGTCGCCAAGCTGGTGGAGGGCCTCGGCCAGCGGCTGCCGATCATCGCGACACCCTTCGGCACCTTCGAAACGGCGAGCAGGGTCGCCGCCACCCGCGGCCGGGTCACCGCGTCGTCGCAACGCAAGATCGACACCGCGATCGAACTGATGGACGAGCACGTCGACACCGCGGATCTCCTTGCGCAGCTGGCGATTCCGATCCCGACAGTCGTCACGCCGCAGATGTTCACTCACCAGCTGCAGGAGCGGGCGCGCGCGGACCGCAAGCGCATCGTGCTGCCCGAAGGCGAGGACGACCGCATCTTGAAGGCGGCGGGACGCCTGATTCACCGCAACGTCGCAGAGCTCACCATCCTCGGTGATGAGCCGCGGATCCGCGCCCGCGCAGCCGAACTCGGTGTCGACTTGTCCGAGGCGAAAGTGCTGAACCCGCGCACCAGCGAGCTGTGCGACCAGTTCGCCGAACAATATGCCGAGCTGCGTAAGCGCAAGGGCGTCACCGTCGAGCAGGCCCGCGAGACCATCCACGACGTCTCGTATTTCGGAACCATGCTGGTGCACAACGACATGGTCGACGGCATGGTGTCCGGCGCCATGCACACGACCGCGCACACCGTCCGGCCCGCGTTCGAGATCATCAAGACCGAGCCGGGGATAACCACGGTGTCCAGCATCTTCCTGATGTGTCTTTCGGACAGGGTGCTGGCCTATGGCGACTGCGCGATCGTCCCCGACCCGACATCTGAGCAGCTGGCCGACATCGCGATCTCATCGGCCAGGACGGCCGCCCAATTCGGCATCGACCCCCGCGTGGCCATGCTTTCGTATTCCACGGGAACTTCTGGAACCGGCGTCGACGTCGACAAGGTCAGGGCGGCAACAGAATTGGTGCGGGAGCGACAGCCCGACCTGCTGGTGGACGGCCCCATCCAGTACGACGCGGCGGTCGATCCGACGACGGCCGCCAGCAAAATGCCCGATTCGAATGTCGCGGGCCGGGCGACGGTGCTGATCTTTCCCGACCTCAACACCGGCAACAACACGTACAAGGCCGTGCAGCGCAGCGCGGGTGCCATCGCCATCGGCCCGGTGCTTCAAGGGCTCAAGGAGCCGGTGAACGACCTGTCACGGGGTGCCCTCATCGAGGACATCGTGAACACCGTGGCGATCACCGCCATCCAGGCGCAGGCCAAGTGATGGCCGCGCCGCAAACGGTGCTGGTGGTCAATTCCGGCTCGTCGTCGCTGAAATACGCTGTCGTCGAACCGGACTCCGGAACCATGGTCGCCGACGGAATCGTCGAGCGGATCGGTGACGGTCCGGTTGCCGACCACGCCGCGGCCCTCAGGGTGGCATTCGATCAGATGGTCGAATCGGGCCTGCGGCTGAGCACTCTCGGCTTGGTCGCCGTCGGCCATCGCGTCGTGCACGGCGGCCCCGACCTGTACGAGCCGACGCTGGTCGACGACCGGTTGATCGCGAAGCTGGAGGAGCTCGCGCCGCTGGCGCCCCTGCACAACCCGCCTGCCGTGGTGGGTATCCGGGTCGCGCGCGACCTACTGCCCGAGTTGCCGCACATCGCGGTCTTCGACACGGCCTTCTTTCACGACCTGCCCCTCGCCGCGGCGACCTACGCGATCGACCGGGACGTCGCGCAGCAGTGGCACATTCGCCGCTACGGGTTTCACGGCACATCCCACCAGTACGTCAGCGAGCAGGCGGCGGAGTTTCTCGGCGTGCCGCTGGCGTCGCTCCGCCAGATCGTGTTGCACCTGGGTAACGGCGCATCCGCGTCAGCGATCGTCGGAGGCAAACCCGTCGACACGTCGATGGGGCTGACCCCGATGGAGGGTCTGGTGATGGGGACCCGGTCCGGTGACATCGACCCCGGGATCATCACGTACCTGTCGCGCTCCTCGCCGATGAGCATCGAGGACATCGAGTCGATGCTCAACAAGCACTCCGGGGTGTTGGGCCTCGGCGGAGAGATCGACTTCCGCGTCATCCACCAACGCATCGAATCCGGCGATGCCGCCGCACAACTGGCTTACGACGTCTACATCCACCGGCTGCGAAAGTACATCGGTGCCTACATGGCGGTGCTCGGCGACACCGACGTCATCACGTTCACGGCCGGAGTCGGCGAGAACGACGCGGCCGTGCGGCGCGACGCACTCTCGGGTCTGAAGGGGCTCGGCGTCGAGGTCGATGACGGCCTCAACACCGGCTCGGCCCGCGATGCGCGCCGGATCTCCGCGGACAAGTCGCGGACGACTGTGCTGGTGGTGCCGACCGACGAGGAACTCGCCATCGCCCGCGCATGCATGTCGGTGATCAGCGACCAACTTTCGCCGGTGAGGGGCGCACCACCCAGCACGGCTTAGAACGTGCTCGTGGGTCGCACGCTGTTGGCGAGATCGACCAGTGCGTAGCGGTGCGCCTGCGTGGGCGCCACCCGCGCCAGCCCCCGCAGCGAGGCCTCAACGCCGAGCTGCAGGCCGTGTTCGGTGAACGGGAAGCCCAGAATGTGGTTGGTGCTCGCGGTGTTGTCGGCGAGCCAGTCCATCGCGGTGCCGAGCACGAGCGCGCGGATCTGCAACACCCGCGGCTCGGTGTCGGGCAGCGCCTCCACCCGACGGGCGGCGTCGCGGATGTGGCGTTCGGTGATCTCGTTCATCGACCGGCCCGACAGCAGCGTCACCGCACTGGTCAGCCGAGCAGTCGTGAAATGCCTTGAGGTGGCGGGTACTTCGTCCAACGTACGGACGGCCGCGTCGCGTTCGCCCTCTGCCGACTGCGCCCGGGCCAGACCGAAGCCCGCCGAGATCACGCCGTGGTCGGTGCACCACACCGTGTTGTAGAACTTGCGTTCGTCGGTGTTTCCCGCCAACTCGGCCGTCGCCGCGATCGCCAGCTTGGGCGCCAACTCGCCGGGCAGCGTGTCCAGCACATCGGTGAAATGCTTCATCGCCGACTCGTAGTCGGCGGTCAGCATCTCGGACACAGCACGGAACCAGGTCAGCCGCCACTGCTGAGAAACGTCCCGGGTCGACGCCTTCCAGCCCACCCGGCCCGCCAGGTCGTCCAGCTTGCGGGTGGCCTTGGCGACGTCGCCGAGATCCAGCAGTGCCCGCACTTCCATCAGCGGCAGCTCGACCGACTCGGACACGTCGACGCCCTCGGATTCCAGCGTGCCGTGCCGCGCCGCGCGCAGCGAGTCCAGTGTCTGCACCGGCTGGCTCAGCACCGTCGCCGAAATCACCGTGGCGCCGACATCGGTCGGGTCGACAAGGGGCACCTGCAGCGCCTTCACGATCTCTTGTGCCGTCAGCTTTTCCGAGTGCACCTGCCCGTCGAGATACACGTCGGTGTGCGCGACGAGCAGGTCCACACCGAAGGTGGAGCGCGACGGGCTGAACACCATCGACAGGCCGGGCCGCGGCATCCCGCTGTCCTTGGCGACCACTTCGCGCAGCACGCCGAGCAACTGGCCGGTCATTTCCTCGGCGCTGCCGAACCGCCTGCGCGGGTCGGGATCGATGGCCCTGCGCAGCAGCCTGCCGAACGAGTCGTACTCGGCCAGCACCGGGTCTTCTTCGGGCAGGCCGTCGACGTAGCGGCCCTTGCGGGTACGCAGGTTCAGCGTCAGCGCGGCCAGCGTGCGGCCTACAGAGTAGATGTCGGTGGCCACCGTCGGACCCGTTCGCACGATCTCGGGCGCCTGGTATCCCGGTGTGCCGTAGAGGTATCCGAACGAGTTGATGCGCGACACCGCACCGAGGTCGATCAGCTTGAGCTGCTCCTCGGTGATCATGATGTTCTCCGGCTTGAGGTCGTTGTAGGCCAAGCCGATGGAATGCAGATAGCCCAGGGCAGGCAATATCTCGAGCATGTAGCCGATGGCCTCTGCGACCGGCAGGGTGTCGCCCCTGGCCTGTTTGAGCGATTTTCCGCCGACATACTCCATCACGATGTAGCCGACGGGGTTGCCGTGCTTGTCGGGATGCTCGACGAAGTTGTAGATCTTCACGATTCCCGGGTGGGTGACCTCGGCGAGGAACTGCCGCTCGGCCATCGCGATCGCCTGGGCCTCCGCGTCGCCGGAATGCACCAAACCCTTGAGCACGACCGGCCGTTCGTTGACGTTGTGGTCGAACGCCAAATACACCCAGCCGAGGCCGCCGTGCGCAACGCAGCCCTTGATCTCGTACTGGTCGGCGATCATGTCGCCGACAGACAGCTGCGGCAGGAAGGAGTACGCGCTGCCGCAGTGCGGGCACCAGCCTTCCGACAGCGCCCTGCCGTCGGCCGATGACCTGCCCACCGGGCGGCCACAGTTCCAGCAGAAGCGTTTCGACTCGGCCACAACGGGATTGGTCATCAACGCCGACAGTGGGTCGATCTCGGGCACCCGCGGAATCTCAACCAGGCCGCCGCCGAGCCTGCGGGTCGACGACAGTGCCCGCGTCATCGTCGTTCCGAGTTCCTCCGGCTCGGTGTCGGCGGTGCCTACCGATGTGCTGTCCGAGTCGTCGAAATGCGGCCGGAAGATGGCCTGGGTCGACATCGGCCGCATCGTCGACATGGAATCCATGTCGAGATCCTCGAGGCTCGCCGGTTGCGTACCGGGGCCGAAGTCTTCCTCTTCTGCTTCCGACATCAGTCCGAATACCTCGGGACCGGTGGTGCCGGCGGCGGCCCGAGCACCGTTAACCATTTGCGGTACAGCGTGTTCCACGTGCCGTCGCGGCGGACGCGCTCGAGTGTGCCGTTGACGAAGCGCACAAGGCCGGGGTTGGCCAGGTTGATGCCAATGCCGTAGGGCTCCTCGTTCATGCTGGGCCCGACGATGTGCAGGTACGGGTCCTGCGCAACCAGCCCTGCCAGGATCGAGTCGTCGGTGCTGACCGCGTCGACCTGACGCTGCTGCAGCGCCACCAGGCAGTCGGCCCACGTCACCACCTCGACGATAATCGGCGGCGGGCTGATCTCCTGTATCCGCTGCAGCGACGTGGTGCCCTTGACGGCGCAGACCCGCTTGCCCGACAGATCGCGTGCCTGTGAGATCGCCGAGTCGCGCGGGGCCAGGATCCGTTGGTTGGCAACCAGATACACGGTCGAGAAGTTGACCAGCTTTTTGCGGTCACACGTGATGCTCATCGTCTTGACGACGATGTCGACCTGGTCGTTCTCCAGCGCGGTGATGCGATCGGCCGACGACAGGATGCGGTACTCGACCTGCGACGGGCTGCCGAAGATGTCGCGGGCCACCTCACCGGCGATGTCGACGTCGAATCCGGTGATCTCGCCGGTGATCGGGTCGCGGAAGCTGAACAGGTTGCTGCCGATGTCGAGGCCGACGATCAACCGTCCGCGGTTCTTGATGTTGGCGACGGCAGCGGCGGCCTGCGCGCGGTCCGGGAACGGCCGCAGGCTCGCGGTCAGGTCGCAGTCGTCGTCCGCGTTGTTCTGCGGCGGCGGCACGAACACCGGCGGAAGCTCATCCATGCCCGCAGGCGTGGGCGGGGGGAGCGTCAGGTTCGGGGCCGATGGCAGCGACTCGGCCCGCCCGCAACCCGCCAACACGGCCACCACGGTGACCGCGACGCACAACCACTTGGCCCGCATCACCGGTACTCGCTGAGTCGGGGCCACAATCCGAGCGCCACTGCGATCGCGGCCATCACGGACAGCACCGCCGCGCCGACGGTCGCGCCGGACAGCACGCGGCGGGCGTTGACGATATCGCTGCGCAGCTGTTCGCGGCTTTCGTTGATGCCCTTGTTCAACGCGTCGTCCAGCCGGTCGAAGGCGGGCGTCGAGTCGTCCTCGCCGCGGCCGAGCGCGACCTGGGTGGCGGCCTGGTAGTTGCCGACCGCGATGTAGGAGCTGATCCGGTCGTCGGCCGCGCGCCAGCGCCGCAGCAGCTGCTCGGCGTCGGACAGGTCGGCCTTGTCGATGGCATCGTCACGGCCCAGGTACTCCGACAGCTCCTGCTGCATGGTGTCGATGCGCTGGTAGTAGGACTGCTTGCGCGTGGTCTCGTCGCCGCGCCGGATCAACGACAGCGTCTCGTCGGCACGCGCCTGCTGCGCGGTGATGGCCAACGTGGTGACGGTCTTCAGCGACTCCGCCGCCGTGTTCTTGGCGCTGCGGCTGTCGATGGTCGAGATCACCAGCGCGGTGAACACCCAGATCAACATGATCAGGACGGCCATCCCGCCCGCCACGAAGCCGATGTTCACCCTGCGCCGCGTCCGCCTGGCCAGCCAGCGATTGGCGAACGCGCCGAACAACAGCGTCGCCAGCACCACGAGGATCACCGGCGCCGGGATGCGCGTCGACGCCGTCGTCTCTTTGTCCACCCGCGCCGAGGTCTCCTCGTAGAGCCGTTGGGCGTCGGGCAGGATCGTCTGCTGCATCAGCGACGACGCCTCGGACAGGTACGACGAGCCGACCGGATTGCCCGCCCTGTTGTTGGTGCGTGCGGTTTCGACGAGCCCGGTGTACACGGCGAGGTTGGCGTTGATCCGGCCGAGAAGCTGGATCAGCGGCTCCTCGGTCAGCCCGCTGGACGCCATGGTGACCGCGCTTGCGGCGTCGGTGATGGCCTGCTCGTAGCGCTGTCTGACGTCCCGAGGTTCGGCGCCCGCGATGAAGGCCGTCGCCGCGGCGGCGTCGGCGACCGACAGCGTGGTGTAGAGCTGGCCTGCCGCGAAGGCCAGCGGCTCGGTGTGCTCCAGCACGGTTGTGAGCGCCTGCTGACGGTCGTTGACGGTGGTCGAGGTGGCGAACGCACTGGCGATCACGAGGGCCGACAGCACGATGCCGATCGTGAGGATCCTGCCGGGGGTGGTCCAGAGGAACCACCAGCGCGGATGCGCGGGGGTTGTCGGCGACCGCGACGCTAATGGCTCGGTCGACGGGTGCGCCAACTCCACAGTCACGTGCGCGCGGACCTCATTGCTCAGCGATCTTTCCGGCTGTCTTTCCGACCTGGTTTCGACTCTATAAAAGAATTCTAAGAGTTATCCGTGTGACGTGTGGGCATTCGGGACCCTCGGGTTTGCCGCGTGTTCCCTAAGCTGAACGAGTGCGTGGCGACGGTGACGGCTGGGTGGTATCCGACAGCGGCGCGGCGTACTGGGGCAGGTATGGCGCCGCGGGACTGCTTCTGCGCGCGCCGCGGCCCGACGGATCGGCGGCGGTGCTTTTGCAGCACAGGGCGCCGTGGAGCCACCAAGGCGGAACCTGGGGCCTGCCCGGCGGGGCCCGGGACAGCCACGAGACCGTCGAACAGGCCGCCGTACGCGAAGCTCACGAAGAGGCGGGGCTGGCGGCTGACCTACTCACTGTCCGGACGACCGTCGTGACCGCGGATATCTCGGGAGCGGCCGGAACCCATTGGTCGTACACCACCGTCATCGCCGACGCGCACGAGCTTCTCGAGACGGTGCCCAACCGGGAGAGCGCCGAACTGCGATGGGTGCCGGAGGAAGAGGTGGACGAACTGCCTCTGCATCCGGGCTTCGCCGCCAGCTGGGCGGCGCTTCGGGCCGTTGCGGCGTCGATTCCGCTGCTCGTCAACCGGCCGTCGTGATCATCGCTTTCAGCCGGTGAGCGGCGGCCTGCGGATCGTCTGCCGAGGTGATGGCCCGCACCACCACGACGCGCCGCGCACCCGCGTCGAGCACCTCAGGCAGCCGGCCCTCGTCGATACCGCCGATTGCGAACCACGGCTTGTCGGTGCCTGATTCGGCGGCGACCCGCACCAGCGCGAGACCAGGGGCCTGCCGTCCAGGCTTCGTCGGAGTCGGCCAGCACGGCCCGACGCAGAAGTAGTCGACCGCCTCGGCCACCGCCGCCGCGACCTGGTCGCGGTCATGCGTCGACCTCCCGATCAGGGGTCGCGGCCCGATGATGTCGCGGGCGGTCGACAGCGGTAGGTCGTCCTGGCCCAGGTGCAGCACATCGGCGCCGGCGGCCACGGCGATGTCGGCCCTGTCGTTGACCGCCAGCAATGCGCCGTGCCTGCGCGCCGCGTCGCCCAGCACCTCGAGCGCGGCCAACTCGTCGCGGGCCTCCAACGGGCCGAACTCCCGTTCGCCGGGCGAGCCCTTGTCGCGCAGCTGGACGATGTCCACCCCGCCGCCCAGCGCCGCGTCGGCGAAGGCGGCAAGGTCGCCGCGCTCGCGGCGAGCGTCGGTGCACAGATACAGCGACGCCGACGCAAGGCGAGCCGAAGGATCCGAGGGTTCGGGCACACCGCGAGAGTAGTGTGGGACGTCGACACGGGAGTCCCGGGAACCGGGGGCTGAGAGTGGGCACGGCGAACCTGCCCTTACCGTCGCACCTGATCCGGATCATGCCGGCGAAGGGAGGGGAATGGGAACACTCGCAGTCATCGGCGGCGGCGTCATCGGCCTTGCGGTCGCACGCCGCGCCGCGCTCGACGGCTGGACCGTGCGCGTGCACCGTACCGGCGATCCAGGCGCGTGGTGGGTGGCGGCAGGCATGCTGGCGCCGCACAGCGAAGGCTGGCCGGGCGAGGAACGGCTGCTTGGCCTGGGCCTGGCCTCCCTGAAGCTGTGGCACGGCGACTTCCTCGACGGGCTACCCGACGATGTGATCACGGCGCGCGGGTCGCTGGTGGTCGCCTTCGACCGCGCCGACGCGGCCGACCTGAAGACCATCGGGGAATGGCTGGCCGGGCAAGGGCATGCTGTGTCCTTCACATCAGCCGCCCGCGATGTCGAACCGCTTCTCGCCCAGGGGATTCGGCACGGTTTCCTGGCCGAAACAGAACTCGCGGTGGACAACAGGGCGATGGTCGCCGCGCTCGCCGCGCACTGCGAACGCCTCGGCGTGCAGTGGGCGCCCCCGGTCCGCGATCTCGCCGCGGTGGACGCGGACGTGCGGGTGATCGCCAACGGCATCGACGCGCCTGCTTTGTGGCCAGGCCTGCCCATCCGCCCCGTCAAGGGCGAGGTGTTGCGCCTGCGGTGGCGGCCTGGCTGTATGCCAGTGCCGCAGAGGGCGATTCGCGCCCGCGTACACGGGCGACAGATCTATTTCGTGCCGCGGCCCGACGGCGTGGTGGTCGGTGCCACCCAGTACGAGCACGGCCGCGACACCGCGCCAGCCGTCACGGGGGTGCGCGAATTGCTCGACCATGCCTGCCTGGTTCTGCCTGCACTGGGGGAGTACGAATTCGCCGAATGTGCTGCCGGCCTGCGCCCGATGACACCGGACAACCTGCCGATCGTCGGCAGGCTCGATGACCGCACGTTGGTGGCCGCAGGACATGGGCGGTCCGGCTTCCTGCTCGCGCCGTGGACCGCGGAGGCGATCGCGGGTGAGCTCAGCGGCGCTCCGCTGGCCGACGCCGACTTGGTGAGGATGCAATGAAAGTCATCGTCAACGACGAGGACGTCGAAGTGGACGACCAGACCACGGTCGCCGCACTGATCGAGCGCCTCGGATTTCCGGAGAAAGGTATTGCCGTCGCTGTGGATTGGGCGGTACTCCCGCGATCGCTCTGGCAGACAACGCTTTCCGACGGTGCCCGGCTGGAAGTGGTTACGGCGGTGCAGGGTGGCTGATTCGAAACTGACGATCGCCGGTCGGGAGTTCGGCTCGCGGCTGATCCTCGGCACCGGCGGGGCGTCAAATCTGGCCGTGCTCGAGGAGGCGTTGATCGCCTCGGGCACCGAACTGACGACTGTGGCAATGCGCCGGGTGGACGCCGACGGCCGCACTGGCGTGCTCGGCCTGCTGAATCGGCTGAACATCACCCCGCTGCCCAACACCGCGGGATGCCGCGGCGCCGCCGAAGCCGTGCTGACGGCTCAACTGGCCCGCGAGGCGCTGCAGACCGACTGGGTCAAGCTCGAGGTCATCGCCGACGACCGCACCCTGCTGCCTGATGTCGTCGAATTGATCCGCGCCGCAGAGAAATTGGTGGACGACGGATTCGTTGTGCTGCCCTACGCCAACGATGACCCGGTGCTTGCGCGGCGGCTCGAGGACACCGGATGCGCGGCGGTGATGCCGTTGGGCTCGCCCATCGGCACCGGCCTCGGCATCGCCAACCCGCACAACATCGAGATGATCGTCGAGCAGGCGGGCGTCCCGGTGATCCTCGACGCCGGCATCGGCACCGCAAGCGATGCTGCGCAGGCGATGGAGTTGGGCTGTGACGCAGTGCTTCTCGCCACCGCCGTCACCAGGGCCGCCGATCCGCCCGTGATGGCCGCCGCGATGTCGGCCGCCGTCACCGCGGGCTACCTTGCTCGGCAGGCCGGCCGGATCCCGAAGCGGTTCTGGGCACAGCCGTCCAGCCCGTCCCTATGACGAAAAGGTATGTGGCGCTTGGCAGTTCGATGGCCGCAGGTCCCGGCATCCCGCCGCGCGCCAGGGATGCACCGCTGCGGGCAGCCCGTTCGGCGGCCAACTATCCACACCTGGTGGCGGAGCGCCTCGGCCTCGACCTCGTCGATGTGACCTACTCCGGCGCCACCACCGCCCATGTGCTGACCGATCGGCAGCACAGCGCGCCGCCGCAGGCCAGCGTCCTCGACGGTTCCGAAGTTCTCGTCACGGTGACGATCGGCGGGAACGACGTCGGGTACGTGCCGACGCTGACGGCCGCGGGCCTGCCGCCGCTGCTGCGCTCCGTGCCCGTGCTCGGCGACCGGCTGCGCGACCTGCTGGACCCGACCGCCCGCGATCGCGCGTTGGTGAGCGTGGAGCAGTCACTGACGAGGATCGGCCGGATCGTCCGGCAGCGGGCGCCGCTGGCGCGGGTGTTCTTCGTCGACTACCTCACGGTGCTCCCGCCCGCCGGACAACCCGCCGCGCCGGTGTCGGACGTCGACGCCGCGCTCGGCCGTCGCATCGCCGCCACCCTCGAGCGCCTGACGTTCGAAGCCGCAACGGGCACCGGGTGCGAACTGGTGTCGGCGGCCGAGGCAAGCCGCGATCATCACGCCTGGTCGGCGGACCCGTGGACGACGAAGCCGACGAGAATCGGCATGCCGCTGCCGGGACGCCCGTTCCCCGTCCACCCCAACGCCGCAGGCATGCGTGCCGTCGCCGATCTGGTCATCGGGCAAGTAGAAAATCCGCGCACCGCTCGCCGATCATGATCGACGGCGCGTTGGTGTTGGCGCGCGGTATGCGGGGTAGTGCGGAGGCGTCGGCGACGCGCAGATGGTCGATGCCGCGGACTCGGAGTTTGTCGTCGAGCGCGCTGTCGGGCCCGCTGCCCATCGAGACGCTGCAGGACGCGTGAAACGTCGTGATCGCCGTGTCCCTGATGTGCGCCTCGATGTCCGAGCCCGGACCGGGAACCAGTTCCCGATCGACGGCGGATGCGATCGGCTCTGTCGCGATGATCTCGCGTGCGCGTTCCACAGCCCGGATGAGCGCGTCGACGTCGGCGCGCTCGTTGAGGAGGTTGAGCCGGACGGTCGGAGAGACGTCGGGATCCGACGAGCGGATCACAACGCTGCCGCGACTCTTGGGCGTCCAATACGAGTGGCCCACCGACAACCTGGGCAGAAGTTTCCGCGACCGGGGATCCGCCATCGCATCGGCCGGGACGACCATCAACTGAAAATCGCACGCCGGAACCTCCGCCGCCGACCGGATGTGGGCGACTGCTTCAACGCCGGTGTTGGCGAGCTTGCCGCGTCGGTGTAACACCCACTGCAGCAACCACTTTGGATTCGACATGTCCGACAATCCGGCAAAGCCGGGCGCGAGTGACCACGTCGTCCATGCGTGCGGGTGATCGGTGAGGCCCTGTCCGACGCGGGGGCTGTCGACCAGTGGAGCGATTCCGGCGCGGCGGAGGTGATCCGCCGCGCCGATACCCGACAACTGCAACAGCTTCGGTGTGCCGATGGCTCCGGCGCTCACCACGACCTCGCGCTCGGCGAAGGCCTCGTGCATGTGCCCGCGCCGACGGTACTCGATGCCCGCCGCTCGGCCGTTGCGGATGATCAACCGTTGGACCTGCGCGTTGGTGATCAACGTCAGATTTTCCCGACGCCGCAGATATCCGCGGGCGGTGCTCCAGCGCTCGCCCTTGTGAATGGTGGCCGGGGTGATCGCCGCGCCGTCGAGTTCAGGTCCGCTGACATCGTCGCGGGCCGTTACGCCGGTCGCGCGGGCCGCGGCGACGAAGCGGCAGGACAATTCGTCGGGATACGGCACCCGACCCACCCGCATCGGGCCCTGCTCGATACGGGCGAACACCGGCGCCACGTCGGCCCAGGCCCAACCGGGCAGCTGCCAGCCGTCGTAGTCGAGGTTGCTGCCCTTCACCCACGCCATCGCGTTCATCGCGCTGGTTCCGCCGACCATGCGACCGCTGTGCATGGTGAGGCTGCGGTTGCCCAGACCCGGTTCTGAATCGGTGTCGTAGGCCCAGTCGAGTGCGGTGCCCCATTGCCGGACAGCCGCCAGCGGCGCACGCACAGTCAGTCGCCTGCCCGAGCCGCCCGCTTCGATCAACAGGACCCGGGCCGAGGACTCGTCGGCCAACCGGCCCGCCACCGCGCAGCCGGCCGAACCCGCACCGACCACGATGAAGTCGTATGCCGCCACGAAGTGACAGTATGGGGGCGATGATCGAATTGGCCGGGCTTACCAAAGTTTTTGGCAGCACCCGCGCAGTCGACGGCCTGACGTGCTCCATCGAGCCGGGCGTGGTCACCGGATTCCTCGGCCCCAACGGCGCGGGCAAGACCACCACGATGCGGATGATCCTCGGGCTGGACCGTCCGACGTCGGGCACCGCGACGATCGACGGCAAGACCTACCGCGAACTCGCCGATCCGCTGCGTCACGTCGGCGCCCTCCTGGATGCAAAACAGGTCCATCCCAACCGGTCGGTGCGCGCGCATCTACGCTGGATCGCTGCGACCAATCGGCTTTCCTCGATCCGTGTCGACGAGGTGCTCGACATCGTGGGCCTGTCCGCGATCGCAGGCAACAAGGCCGGCACGTTGTCGCTCGGGATGAGCCAGCGGCTGGGGATCGCGGCCGCGCTGCTCGGCGACCCCCCGGTGCTGTTGTTCGACGAGCCGGTCAACGGGCTCGATCCCGAAGGCATCCGCTGGGTGCGCACGCTGATGCGCACTCTTGCAGGCGAAGGCCGCACGGTGTTCGTCTCCAGCCATTTGCTCTCCGAGATGTCCAACACCGCCGACCGGCTCGTGGTGATCGGGCGGGGAAAGCTGATCGCCTCGACGACGGTGACCGAGTTCGTCGGCCGCGCCGACCGTGTGCGGGTCCGCAGCCCGCAGCTGGACATGCTGCGGCAGGTGCTGACCGAGGCCGGTATCGCGGTCGACGACGACGAGGCGGCCTCGGCGCTACTGGTCCGCGGCGCGGCCAGCGAGGTCGTCGGTGAGCTGGCGGCAAAGAACGGGATCACGTTGCACGAGTTGAGCTCTCAGCAGGACTCGCTGGAGGACGCGTACATGAAACTGACCGATGACGCCGTACAGTACCGGGCGGTGACCTGAATGGGCGTCGTCGCGGTGTTGAACGCCGAATGCATCAAGCTGTCCACCCTCAGGTCGCCGCTGTGGTCGGCGATCGCGGTGGCGGTGCTCAGCCTCGGGCTGGCCGCGATGCAGGCCTCGACGGTGTACGGGCCCGGCCCGCTTGAGCCGGAAAAGGCGGCGATGGGCGTCGCCGTCTTCGGTGTGCCGGTCCTGATGATCCTGTCGTCGCTGACCGTGACCAACGAGTACCGCAGCGGACTGATCCGCACCACGTTCATGGCCGTGCCGAACCGGACGCTGGTACTGGTGGCCAAAGCAGTTGTCGCGGCGGTGTTTTCCGGTGCATACGCCGCGGTGATGGTCGCAGCATCGATCGCGGTCGCCCGCTCGGATCCCCACGAATGGGGCCTGGTCGGCGCGATTGCGCTGTACGCCATGATTGCTTCGGTGCTCGGCGTCGGTGTCGGTGCGCTGATGCGGGCTTCCGCGGGCGCCGTCGCGCTGCTGCTGCTGTGGCCGTTGGTCGTCGAGCCCATATTGGCGAACCTGCCCAACGTCGGCACGCAGGTCGGTCCGTACCTGCCGTTCGCGAACGCGTTCATCTTCATCCGCGTCCAGTGGCTTTACCCGGTCTACGCGATGCCGTGGGGACCCGGGGCGTCGATCGTGTACTTCGCGGGCGTGACCGCCGTCGTGTTCGCTGCGGCGCTGGTCGTCATCAACCGGCGCGACGCGTGAGCGGCACCCGCTAACGTGTGTTTCGTGGGACGCACATCGCAGACGGTATCGGCCGTGCTCATGACCGTGGTCGTGGCGGCCGTGCTCGGCGGCTGCGGCGACAAGGCCGCAAAACAGGCCAACCCGCCGTCGACGCCGGTGGCATCCGGCGCCGCGACCGAATACGCCACCACGCTGAGCAAGCAGGTGAGCGCCGACGCGATGATGGGCCATCTGGCGAAACTGCAGGACATCGCCAACGCCAACAACGGCAACAGGGCTCTGGGCACCCGAGGGTACGATGCAAGCGCGGACTATGTCGCGAAGGCGCTGCGGGACAAGGGGTTCGACGTGCAGACTCCGGAATTCGAGGTGCACCTGCCGTTCGCCGACGATCCCCAGCTCACCGTCGGCGGCGCGACGATCGAGGCCAAGCCGCTGCAGTTCACCATCGGCACACCACCGGAGGGCGTCTCCGGCCCGTTGGTCGCCGCCCCCGTCGACGACACCCCCGGCTGCACCGCGTCCGACTACGACGGCCTGCCGGTGCAGGGGGCCGTGGTGCTCGTCGACCGCGGCAAATGCCAGTTCACCATCAAGCAATCCGTCGCCGCCGAACGCGGCGCGAAGGCGCTGATCGTCGCCAACAACGAGGACGGCGACGAGATGGGCGGCACGCTGGGCGAGGATGGCAACCCGAAGATCCCTGTCATCAGCGTCACCAAGGCATCGGGCGCGCGGCTGCGTGCCCAGCCGGGCGACACCATCCTCAAGCTCAACGCCGGCGTGCGAAACGAACGCACGCGCAACGTCATCGCCCAGACCAAGACCGGCTCAACCGCCAACGTGGTGATGGCCGGCGCCCACCTGGACAGCGTTCCGGAGGGGCCGGGCATCAACGACAACGGTTCCGGTGTGGCCGCCGTACTGGAAACCGCATTGCAGATGGGTACGGAACCGAAGGTGCGGAACGCGGTGCGGTTCGGCTTCTGGGGCGGCGAGGAAGAAGGCTTGAAGGGCTCGGACAACTACATCGGATCGCTGAATGTCGACCAGCTCAAGGACATTGCGCTGTACCTGAACTTCGACATGCTCGGCTCGCCGAACCCCGGCTACTTCAGCTACGACGGGGACCAGTCCGCACCGCCCAATCCTCGGGAGTCCGTGCCGCGGGTGCCGGAGGGTTCGGCAGGAATCGACCGCACCTTCATCGCCTACCTGAAGGGCGCGGGCAAGACCGGGCAGGACACCTCGTTCGAGGGCCGCTCCGACTACGACGGCTTCACCAGGGCCGGCGTCCCTGCTGGCGGCCTGTTCTCCGGCGCGGAGGACAATATGACCGCCGAGCAGGCAAAGTTGTGGGGCGGCAAGGCTGATGAGCCGTTCGACCCGAACTACCACAAGAAGACGGACACCCTCGACCACATCGACCGCACCTCCCTCGGGATCCAGGGCGCAGGCGTGGCCTATTCCGTCGGCATCTACGCGCAGGACCAGAGCGGCCGCAATGGCGTGCCGATCCGCGATGACCGCACCCGGCATGTACTGACCGAGTCATGATGTCGAAGGCCATGCCGATGGCGGCTGCGGCGGTCGTCGTCGCCATGCTGCTCGGCGGGTGCTCGTCGCCCCCACCACCTTCGCACGACCTCGCCCGCGACCTGTCAGGCAAAGTCGCCGTCGACGGCATGTACGTCCACCTGCGCAAGCTGCAAGAGATCGCCGACGCCAACGATCATTCCCGCGCCGAAGGAACGCCCGGCTACGACGCCAGCGTGGAATACGTCGTGCAAACGCTGCGGGACAAAGGCTTTGACGTTCAGACCCCGGAGTTCGAACGCATAGGCGTGACCCAGCCCGGTAAGCCGACGCTGTCGGTGTCGGGCCGCGGCTACCCCGTCGATCAGGCATCCCTGCTCACCCCGACACCGGCAGGCGGATTGCGGGCAGCCACGCTGCGGCCCCTGAAACCGGCGGGCTGCGCCGCCGCCGACTACGGAACGAAGAAGGTCGCAGGCGCGATCGCCGTCGTCGACGACACCGGCTGCTCGGTCGTCGACAAGCAGAACACCGCCGTCGCCGAGGGAGCGGTGGGGCTGCTCGTGGTCAGCAACCCAGGGGCGGCCGGCGGTCGCGGCTTGTTCACCCCGGGCTACTACCGCGGTCTCAAGGTGCCGGTGGCGGTGATCGACGCCGATGCCGATAACGCGCTGCGTCGGACCGACGCGCCGGTCGTGCTGACGCTCGACGCCAAGGCGGCCATGGTGAAGTCGCGAAACGTGGTGGCGCAGACCAAGACCGGCGACACCCACAACGTGGTGGTGGCAGGCGCACACCTGGATACCGTCGGAGGAAGCCCCGGCATCGACGACGACGGCACCGGCGTGGCCGCGCTGCTGGAAACCGCCGCCGCGCTCGGCTCGCAGCCGCAGATCAAAAACGCCGTCCGGTTCGGGTTCTGGGGATCCGAAGAGGCGGTGCTCGCGGGCTCGACGAACTATGTCCGCAGCCTGAACCGCGAGCAGCTCAACGACATTGCGTTGTACCTCAACTTCGACATGCTTGGTGCGCCCAACGCCGGGTTCTTCACCTACGACGGCGACCAGTCGGGTACTGCCAATCCTGATGTGCCCGCCGACACCGTGCCGATCGGTTCGGCAGGTATCGAGCGCACGCTGGCAGGCTATCTCAACCTGGCAGGGGTCCGGCCCGCGGACATGCCGCTGGGCAAGGCCAGCGACTACAGCCCGTTCCTCGACGCTGGAGTTCCGATCGGGGGCACGACAACCGGTGCGGCACAGCGGAAAACGGAGCTGCAGGCACGGCTGTGGGGCGGCACCTCCGGCGTCCCGTTCGACAGGAACTATCACCTGCCCGGCGATGACATCCGCAACATCGATCGTGACGCGCTGGCCGTGATGGGTCCTGCAGTGGCGTTCGCCGTCGGCACCTACGCGCAGTCGCTAGAAGGCGTGAACGGTGTTCCTACCCACGAGCAGCGCCGCCGGAATACGCCTTAGCGACTCGGCTGACGAACTGGTACACGCCGTCCTCGTCGGGAGCCAGCGGCCCGGGCCGGGCATGCGGCGAGGTGAGCCCTCGCTGCACCGACTCGCACGCCGCCCAGTCCTGGCGGTTGGTCAGATCCCAGAAGTCGATGGCGTAGGACGGATCGAAGCCGGGCTTCTCGGTGGCCTCCTTCGGGAACGCCCAGGCACATTCGACGTGGGTGCGGTCGACGGCCAGCGGAGTCATGAGGTGGGTCATCACGTAGTCGGGGTGCAGGCTTATCAACAGATTCGGGTAGCCGACCACATACATCACCGTGCGCAGTTCGTGCTCGGACAGGCCGGGGGAACGGGTCAACTGCGTCTGCACGCACGACGCGGTGCGGGTGCTGCACCGTAGTTCGGCGGCGGTGATCACCGACCCGGTGGCAGAGGACGCGCTCAGCGTTTCTTGACGGAGCGCCCCGGTCGTTTCTTCGCGGGCAGGGTGAGCTCGCGTTCGGCGAATCGCATCGCGATGTCGTAGGCGATCGCGGAATCGACCTCGGGGTCTTCGAGCGCCACCTGAATCGACAGCCCGTCGAGCAGCGCGGAGAACTCCAGCGCGAACATCCGCACGTCCACACTCGAGTCGATTTCGTCGGACTTGACCGCTTCGATGATCATGGTGCGCCAGCGCGCATCGAGCTCGGCCCGGCCCGCCTTGATCTCGTCGTGCCGGAATGCCTGCGCCCACAAGTCAAACCACAGTCCCCACGCGCCGGGGATCTCATCGCCGGCCTCCGGCACGCAGGTCCATTTGACGAGCAGTGACAGCCGCTCGTGCACTGACGGGACTTCCGCGAGCATCTTCTCGGCCGCTTCGTAGAACGATTCCTCGGAGTGGCGCAGCGCGTCCACCAGCAGCCGGTCGCGGGTGCCGAAGTAGTAGATGACGAGTGCCGAACTCACGCCTGCGCGCTTGGCGACGTCGGCGATGCGCGTATCCCCGAATCCGCGCTCACAGATCAGTTCGGCCGCCGCCCGAAGCATTTCGATGCGGCGCGGTTCGTTGTTCTCCGTCGCCGGTGCCGGATCGGCCATCGCTCTCGTGCTCCCCCTCGTTCGCTCTTGTTTCCAGCGTAGCACTTGATTAGATTGAACAGTCAGTCAAGAAATCGAAAAGGGCGCGAAAGTAGGGCTTGCGATGTCGAACGAGTACGACGCCTTGGTCATCGGCGGCGGCCACAACGGACTGGTCTCCGCGGCATACCTGGCCATGTCCGCAGCCAAGACGCTGGTACTGGAGTCCCGCGGCTCGCTGGGCGGCGCGGCCACCACCGAAGCGCCGTGGGAGGACGCTCCGCATCTGCGGGTGACCCGGCTGTCGTACGTGATGAGCCTGATGCCACCGACCATCATCCGGGACCTCGACCTCGAGCGGCACGGCTACAAGGTGCACCCGATGGGGCCCTACTACCAGGCGTTTCCCGACGGCGGGTCGCTCACCATCTACGAAGACGACCCGGCCAGGACATACGAGCAGCTGGCCATGTGGTCGAAGAAGGACGCCGAGACGTGGCCCAAGTGGAACGCGTGGCTGGAGGGCATCGCCGACACGATGGGCCCGCTGCTGACGCAGGTGCCGCCGAACATCGGATCGCGCAGGCCCAGCGATCTTCTCGACCTGGCCAAGCTGGCGTGGAGCCAGCGCGGCATCACCGTTCGCAAGACCGGCGACATCACCCGACTGCTCACGATGAGCATCGCCGACCTGCTCGACGATTGGTTCGAATCACCGCAAATCAAAGGCGCGCTCGCGGTCAACGGCGTCATCGGAACCTGGGCGGGTCCGTGTGAGCCCGGAACCGCATATGTGATGGCGCACCACTCCATCGGTGATGTCGGCGACGGCCAGCTGGGCAGCTGGGGCTACCCCGAGGGCGGCATGGGTGGGGTGTCCGCGGCGATCGCCAACTCGGCCCGCAGCTTCGGTGCGGAGATCCGCACCAACGCCAGGGTGGCACGGTTGCTGGTCCGCAACGGTCGCGTGCACGGCGCGGTGCTCGACAACGGCGACGAGATCCACGCGCCGCTGATCGTCACCACACTGCACCCGAAAACCGCATTCCTCGAACACATTCCGAGCAGAGAACTGCCTGCGGACTTCGTCCGCGACATCGAGCACTACAAGACCCGCAGCGGCGTGGTCAAGATCAACCTCGCGCTCGGCGAGCTACCGAACTTCACCGCCGATCCCAGCACCGGGATCGCCGAGCACCACACTGGCTCCGTGGAGATGGCGCCGACGGTCGAGTACATCGAGGCCGCGTTCCAGGACGCCCGCGCGGGCAAGCCCGCCCTGCTGCCGTTCAGCGACGGCGTCATCCCCACCACACTGGACAAGACGCTGAATCCCGATGGCACGCACATCATGTCGCTGTTCACCCAATGGGTGCCCGCCGACTGGAACGACGCGCCTCACACGGAAGAGCTCGACGCCTACGCCGACCGGCTGATCGACCTGTACGACCAGGTGGCCCCCGGCTTCAAGTCGTCGATCACCCACCGTGACATCGTCGGGCCGTATGAGATGGAACAGGAGTACGGCCTGTTGGGCGGCAACATCTTCCACGGCGAGCTGTCGCTGGAGCAGCTGTTCCACATGCGCCCCGCGCCAGGCTACGCCGACTACCGCACCCCGATCGCAGGGCTGTACAACGGCAGCTCCGGCACGCATGCCGGCGGCGGTGTGTGCGGCATTCCCGGATGGCAGGCGGCCCGCGCGGCGCTCGCCGACCAGAAGCGGGGGCTGAAGCGGTTCCGCCGCGCATGACGTCCGCCGTCGCCGCCATGCTCGGCGCGCGGTCGATGGCGTTGGTCGGTGCAAGTCCGCGTCCGGACAGCCTCGGATCGCGCATGATCGTTGAGGCGCAACGGGGTTCGGCGCGCTTCCATCTGGTCAACCCGCGCTACGACCGCATCGGCGAGTTGCCGTGCGTGCCGTCGCTGGCGCACCTCGACGACCCCGTCGACGTGGTTCTGCTCGGGGTGCCTGACGCCGTGCTGCTCGACCAGCTGGCCGCCGCTGCCGCGGCGGGTGCGCGATCCGCCGTGCTGTTCGGTTCCGCGCACGGCCTGCGAGATGAAATCACGGCCATCGCTACCAACGCCGGTATGGCGGTGTGCGGCGCAGGATGCATGGGTTTTGTGAACAATGCGCTCGGGGTGCGGGCGCTGGGGTATCTGGAGCCCGATCCGCTGCCCGACGGCGGCGTCAGCGTCGTCACGCATTCGGGCTCGGCCTTCTCGACGATATTGCGCTCGCGCAGGGGATTCGGCTTCCGGCTTGCGGTCTCGTCCGGACAGGAGCTGGTCACCCACGTCGCCGACTACGTCGACTACGCGCTCGACGATGCCGAGACCCGCGTCATCGGCCTGCTTCTCGAGACCCCGCGCGCCGTCCCGCGATTGCGCAAGGTCCTGCTGCGGGCGGCGGATCAGAACGTAGCTGTCGTCATCCTCACCGTCGGCGGCTCGCCGCGTGGGCGCGCGATGGTGGCCGCACACTCGGGAGCACTTGCCGGCGAGCATGCGGCGTGGCGGGCGTTCTGCGCAGCCACCGGAGCGCTCGCCGTCACGGACCTGGCCGAGTTCAGCGACACTGTCGAACTGTTCTCCGCGGGGCGCCGGGCCAGGGCGGGGGGCATTGCGACCGTGCATGATTCGGGCGCCGAACGCGCCCTGTTCGCCGACCTCGCCCACGAGCTGCGTGTCGAGTTCGCCGAGCTGTCGCCGGACACGCTGAACACGATCGGCGACATGCTCGACGACGGGCTGGCACCGACGAACCCGCTGGACGTGTGGGGGACTGGAGCCGACACCCGCAATCTGTTCGGCGGTTGCTTGCAAGCGTTGGTCGACGACCCCGCCGTCGCGGTGACGGCGCTCGCCGTCGACCTGGTCACCGAGTACGACGGCGACACCGCATACGCCGATGCGGTCACCGACGTCGCCAAGCACACCGACGCACCGGTGGCGGTGCTGGCCTCGGTCGCGTCGGCGATCGACCGGACAGCCGCGGATCGCCTGCGGCACAACGGGATCCCGGTATTGGAGGGCGCCCGTAGTGGGTTGGCCGCGCTGGGTCACCTCGCCCGCTGGCCGCTGCGGGTGGATCGGGCCGATGCCCGGGTGCAAGTGGAGCGACAGAGGCGGTGGGCCGCCAGAATCGCGGTTGGCCCGCCATCCTTTGAGCTGCTGGCCGATTACGGCGTGCCGGTGATCGACGTCCGCTCGGCCGACTCCGTCGGTGCGGCGCTCGTGGCCGCCGATGCGGTCGGTTATCCGGTGGCCCTGAAAACCGTTGCGGTCGCGCACAAGAGCGATGTCGGAGGAGTGGTTCTCGGCATTCCCGACGCCGTCGGCTTGAGGGCGGCCTACGGGGCGATGGCGGGCGCGCTCGGGCCGGACGTGACCGTCGAGCCGATGGTCGATGCAGGCGTCGAGATCTCGGTGGGCATCGTGCGCGACGAGGCCTTCGGGCCGCTGCTGGTCGTCGCGGCGGGCGGCACGCTGGTGGAGCTGCTCGCCGACCGGGCGGTGGCCTGCCCGCCGGTGTCGCACTCGGGTGCGCTCGCGCTGCTGGACCGTCTGCGCATCCGTCCGCTGCTGGGAGGGTGGCGCGGTGCGCCGCCGGTGGACATCCACGCGCTGGCCGACGTCATCGTGGCCTTCTCGGACATGGCGGCCGAGATCGGCGACGTGGTGGACGCGGTCGAGGTGAACCCGGTGATCGCCACACCGCATCGAGTGGTGGCCGTCGATGCGCTCGTCGTGCCGCGTCGGGCAGAATCCTAGACGTGGCGTGGGACTTTTCGACCGATCCGGATTTCCAGAAGAAGCTCGACTGGGTCGAGGAATTCTGCCGGGAGGAGGTCGAGCCGCTCGAGTACGTGTTCCCGTACGCGGTGCGATCGCCGGATCCGCACGTCAAGGCCTATGTCCGCAGCCTGCAGCAGCAGGTCAAGGACCAGGGACTCTGGGCGATCTTCCTTGACGAGGAACTCGGCGGCCCCGGCTTCGGCCAGCTCAAGCTGGCACTGCTGAACGAGGTCATCGGCCGCTATCCGGGTGCCCCGCAGATGTTCGGCGCAGCGGCTCCCGACACCGGGAACATGGAGATGCTCGCCGCGTTCGGCACCGAGGAGCAGAAGAAGCGGTGGCTGGAGCCGCTGCTGAACCAGGACATGTTCTCGGCGTACTCGATGACCGAGCCGCAGGGCGGATCGGACCCCAACCTGTTCAAGACCACCGCCGTGCGCGACGGCGACGAATGGGTCATCAACGGCGAGAAGTGGTTCACCTCGGCGGGCCGCGTCGCCGACATCCTGTTCGTGATGTGTACGAACGGCATGTTCGTCGTGCCGCGCAACACTCCCGGCGTGGAGATCCAGCCGGAGCCCCGCAACCACAACCACATCATCTATCGCGACGTGCGGGTGCCTGCTGACCATCTGCTCGGTCCCGAGGACGGGGCCAAGATGCTGGCCCAACGCCGGCTCGGCGGCGGACGCATCCACCACGCGATGCGCACGATCGCCCAGTGCAAGCTCGCCTTCGACATGATGTGTGAGCGGGCGCTGTCGCGCGAGTCGCACGGCAAGGTCATCGCCGAGCATCAGATGGTGCAGGAGAAGATCGCCGACTCCTACGCCGCCATTCGGATGCTGCGACTGCTGGTTCTCGAAACCGCTTGGAAGATCGACAATTCCAGCACGAAGGAAGCCAGGACCGACATCGCGACCGTCAAGTTCACGATGGCCAAGGTGCTGCAGGAGGTGTCGTTCAACGCCCTGCACATCCTCGGGTCGCTGGGCACGACGGACCTGACGCCGCTGCAGGCGATGTATGCGAGTGCGCCGACGATGGGTCTGGCCGACGGCGCCGACGAGGTGCACAAGGCCACCGTCGCCCGGCGCGTGCTGCGCGACTACAAGCCGCAGGTGCACCCGTACTGGCCCTCGGAGTACATCCCGGCCAAGCGCGAGGCGGCCTGGGCGAAGTTCGAGCCGAAGTTCGAAGCCGACCCGCAGCTGCGCGAATCGGCGGAGGCGTACAAGAAGTACTTCGCCCGGAGGCGCTGAATCGCGAGGACTTCTTCTCGCTAGGACTTCTTCTCGCGAGCAGACGCAAAAGCGCGTGTCGTTGCGGCGTGTCGGGTGACTTTGCGTCTGCTCGCGCTAGTGGCGGAAGTAGGAGCTGCCCGCAGGCGCTGAATTCATCCGTCCCGCCACCAGGTAGAGCTTCCACCGCGACGGCCCTGTTCACAACGCTGCTTTCTCCGGGAAGGGTAGTGAAATCGGTTCGGGGGCAAGGCGACTGTTGCCGTCGGCGTCGAAGCGGTCCAGCCCGAGGTCAGTGAGGTCGAGCCAGCTGCACTCGCCGGTGGTGGTGAGGTCGGCGGCGACCTCGGCGATCGCAGGGCCCCACATCATGCCGTGGCCTGCCGGGCTGGCCACCACCGTGCCGTCGACCGGCCCGTCGTCGGTGAGCAGCGGGCCGAGGATCGGCAGGTGGTCGGGGGTGTAGTCGATGGTGGCCGCCCACGTCCGCCGAAGGCCGAGGCCCCTGATGCCTGGCAGCAGTTCCTCTATGCGATCACGGGCTTTCTGGTAGTAGATCTCGTCGAAATCGGCCGCCACTCCAGGCGCCTCTTCGGGATTGCTCATGCCCCACAGCAGGCCACCGGCTTCGCCTGGGCGCCAATAGATTCCGGACATGAGATCGAAGACCATCGGCACCTCGTGCACGTCGAACGCCGTGACCGGCGCGGTCACGACGACCTGGTGACGCGATCCGCCCGCCGGAATCCGCCCACCCGCGGTCGCACCGACCTTGCCGAGCTTCGGGCCGCCGGTCAGCACGACGTGCTCGGTGTCGATCGGCCCGTCGGAGGTGTCGACCCCGACGACGCGGCCGCCCGATGTGCGCAGGCCGGTGAACTTGCAGCGTTCCCGGACATCGACGCCGTGCGCGGTGAGGGCGGCGGTGTAGGCCAGCACGTTGCGCGGTGCATCGATGTAGCCGTCACCGCTCGCATAGGAAGCGCCGAGCGTGGCGCCGGGTGCGATGCCGGTGTTGCGGTCGTCGATGTCCGAACCCGACAGCCACTCGACGTTGAGCCCGAGTTTCTGCTGCAGCGCGATGCGGTCGTGGGCTTGGGCCACCTCGGCCTCGCTGAAGCAGGGCATCAGATATCCCTGCGCGACGAAGCCGCAGTCGAGCGGGAAGCGGTCGCCGCTGTTGGCATAGAACTCCTGGGTGCGCATGCCGAGCACGATGGGGGCCTCGGTACCGCCCTGGGCGCGCACCATGCCCGCGGCACGGCTGCTGGCGCCGTCGCCGAGCGTCAGCGCCTCGAGCAGGACAACGTTGCGGATCCCACGTTCAGCGAGCATCACGGCCGTCCACGCACCGACTGTTCCGCCACCCACCACTACGACGTCAGCACTGGTCATACTGTGGAACGCTGACATAGACTGAACGCTCAGTCAAGAGCGAGAAGGCGGGTATCACGGATGTACGGACTGACGGCGGAGGATCTGCAGATCCGGGAAACGGCGCGATCCTTCGTCGAGTCGCTGATGCCGTACGAGGTCGAGGCCGAACTCGCCGGCGGGCTGCTGCCGAAGGAGTTGAGGGCCGAGTTCGCGGCGCGGGCCAAGGAACTCGGGCTGTACGCCACGAACATGCCGACGTCGGTGGGCGGACCCGGCTTCACGGCCCTGCAGCAGGTGCTCGTGCAGGAACAGTGCGGCCGGGTCACCAACGGACTGGCCTGGGCGATGGCCACGCCGCCGCAGTGGTGGCCTGCGGTGGCAACCGACTACCAGCGTGAGCGCTGGCTACTGCCCTCAGTGCGCGGCGAAAAGCACGAGGCGTATGCGATCACCGAGGAGTTCGCGGGATCCGATGTCTCAGAGCTGGCGACCACCGCTCACCGTGATGGTGACGAGTACGTGATCAACGGGACCAAGTGGCACGTGACATCGTTCAACCTCGCCGACTATGTGTTCGTCGAGGCGGTGCTCTGCGGCGGCGATCACGCGGGCGAGCACGTGCTACTCGTCGTCGACCTGCCGTGGCCGGGTGTGGAAGTGGTTCGCACACCGCACTATTCGCACAACATCGCCGACGAGCACCCGATCGTCGCGTTCAACGAGGTCAGGGTCCCCGCCTCCCATTTCGTCGGCACCGAAGGTGAGCCGATGACCTTCACCCAGGACTGGTTCCGGTTCGAGCGGATGATGGTCGCATCGCGGTGCGTCGGTGCCGCGCAGCGTCTTGTCGATGAGATGACCGCGTTCGCCCAGACTCGCGAGGTCGGCGGCAGGCCACTGGGAGAGTATCAGTTGGTGGCGGCCATGCTGGCCGACAGCGCGACCGAGCTGTTCGCCGCTCGCACAATGCTTTACGAAGTGGCCCGCTCCATCGACGCCGGCCTCGGCCGCAAGATTCTGCACGGCCAGGCCTCGATGGCCAAGCTCTACTGTTCGGAGATGGCAGGCCGGGTCGCCGATCGCGCCGTGCAGGTGTTCGGCGGCCGCGGCTACATGCGGGAGAACGTGGCAGAGCGGCTGTTCCGCGAGCTTCGGGTCGAGCGAATCTGGGAGGGGGCCAGCGAGATCCAGCGGATCATCGTGGCCCGTCAGATGATGACCCGTGGACCGTCGACGGTGCTTGAGGGCCGGTGACGTCCGGACGGCCCCGCAGGCGAACCGACAGGCAGGTCACACACCCCTCGAGCTTTTCGAACTCGGAAATGTCGACGCCGACGACCCGGTAGCCGCGCTGTTCGAAGAGCTCCGCGGTCCGCGGTGCCGCCGAAGACATCAGCAGCGCATCATTTTCCAGCAGCACGACGTGCGACCCGGGCTCCTCGGGCACGGCAAGGAACCGCTCACCCCAGACACCGGGATCGTCGACGACGGGCTCGTAGCCGATGATCGTGCCGTCGGGAAGCGCGGAGACCGCCGACTTGAGGTGCAGCGCCCTCGTCGCAGGGACACTCACCACGTGGACGCCGAACGGTTCGAGATGGGATTTCAACTGCGCGACGCCGGCTGCGTTGGTGCGGCC